>DASUKI010000221.1:0-8042 GCA_036278855.1 Pedococcus sp. | reverse complement strand
CTACCTCCAGCTCGGCACCGTCGCCGTGGACCGGGTGTCCTCGGTGTGGACGGCGAAGTGGAACCACCGGCTCGTCCTGGTCGTGCCCGGCACCTCGGCCCAGATGGCCGAGCAGCTGGGGCAGTCGGAGACCGACGTCGACCAGGTCGCCGCAGTGACCGACGGGCCCTTCGACCCCGACGGCCGCGCAGGCGCCGACCGCGTCGTCGTCAACCCCGGTGCATTCGCCAAGCTGCAGGAGCGCGGCAAGCAGGTCGTGGTCGCCCACGAGGCCACCCACGTGGCAGTCAGGGCGGGCACCGACCGGCCGGTGCCGCTGTGGCTCTCCGAGGGCATGGCCGACTACGTCGGCTACCAGCACGTCGGTGCGACCCGGCAACAGGTTGCGGCCGCCCTGCTCGACCGGGTCCGGCACGGCAAGGGCCCGAAGGCCCTGCCGAGCGCGGGCGACTTCGACCCGGGGCGCACCACCATCGCGCCGAGCTACAACGCGGCCTGGCTCGCGGTGTGCCACCTGGTCGACCGCTGGGGACAGGATGCCCTGGTGCGCCTCTACCTCGCCGCCGCCACCAAGGCGAGTCCCTCGGACCAGCCCGGCGACCCCGACGCCAACACCGCCGCCGCCTTCGAGTCGGTCCTGCACACCAGCGAGGCGGCGTTCACGAAGAGCTGGCTGGGCTACCTGCACGAGCTGGCCGGGGCCGCGTCGTGACCGCGAGCGACACCGCCACCAGGGCTCCCGAGAGCCAGAACTGGTTGTAGAACGCCTGCTTGTTGACCAGGTTCGCGACGAGCAGCACCAGGGCCAGCCAGCGCAGCACGGCGTCCAGGGGCGGCTGGCGGCGCCACACCGTCCAGCAGACAGCTGCGAGCGTCCCGAGCACGACCGCACCGGTCACCCAGAACGGCACAGTCACGCCGAAGGTGTTGAGCGCCAGCAGGTAGAGGGTGTTCGCGAACCGGATCGGGTGGAACGACACGAGCAGGCTGACCGTGTCGTGGACGAAGTCCGAGGGGCTCGCGAGGAACCACGGGGCGATCAACGCACCCGTGAGGGCACCGGTCGCCACCGCCCGTCGCCACCCGAACGGGCGCCACAGCAGCAGGACCGGCAGCAGCAGCGCGAGGTGCTGCTTGCTCGCGCAGGCCAGCGCCAGCGGCACGACGGACCACCAGGCCTTGTCGCGCTGCACGAGGACGGCCCACCACGCGAGCCCGGCCAGCAGCAGCGGCTCGGTCCACGCCTGGTCGAGCTGGGTGAGGGTGCCGGGCGCGAGGAGCAGCAAGGCGGTCACTGCCCCGGCGGGCCAGGCCCACGACCCGGTGTGCCGCGTCGCCGCGCCGCGGGCGAGCAGCACCACCGCCGCCACCGCCACGAGCGTCCAGGTGGCCAGCGCCCAGCGCACGTCGCCGGCGAGCCAGCGGCCCGGTGCCAGCAGCACGGCGGTCCACGGCAGGTAGGTGAAGGCGTCCTTGATGCCCGGCGACCCGGTCCAGGTCATCGCATAGAAGTTCTCTCCGCGCGCCAGCCCGTCCGAGGCCTGCTGCAGGGTGACCCACACGTCGATGCGCGGGCGCGGGTCGGACACGACCACGACAGCCGAGCACGCGGCATACGTCACGACCGCCACGGCGCCACCGAGCCAGGCCGCGCGAGGGCCCTTGGACCACAGCAGGACCGCGCAGGCGAGTGGTCCCAGGACCAGCAGCGTCGTCGCCGCCGCCAGCCCCCGAGGGGCCAGGTAGCTGAACAACGGGACCGCCAGCGTCGCCAGCGCGCTGCCGGCCAGGGCGGCGGCCACCGCGCCGCGGGTGAGTCGGACCCGCCAGCCAAGCCACTGCCACAGGGCGAGCCCCACGGCGGCCAGGGTGAGGACCGCCACGATGGGGACGCGGTAGCGCACCACGCTCCACTGCAGGACCCCGAAGAACGCCAGCCAGGCCGCCGCGAAGACCGCCGGCGCCGGGCCGGGGCGGGTGTCGGGTGAGGTCACTCCTTGGGACTGGAGTACAACGCCTCCACCTGGTCGTGGAAGTCCTTCATCACGACGTTGCGCTTGAGCTTCAGGCTGGGGGTGAGGTAGCCGTTGTCCTCGGTGAAGTCGCCCGGGAGGACGGTGAACTTGCGGATCGACTCGGCCTTGGAGACCGACTTGTTCGCGTCGTCAACCGCCTTCTGCAGCTCGGCGAGGACGACGTCGTTGGTCGCCGCCTGCTCGAAGGTCACGCCGACGAGGCCGTTGTTCTTCGCCCACGCCGGGTACATCTCGGAGTCGAGGGTGAGCAGCGCCGCGATGAACGGCTTCTGGTCGCCGACGACGATGCACTGGGAGATGAGGGGGTGGGCCCGCAGCCGGTCCTCCAGGCCTGCGGGGGCGACGTTCTTGCCGCCCGCGGTGACGAGGATCTCCTTCTTGCGGCCGGTGATCTTGAGGTAGCCGTCCTCGTCGAGCTCGCCGAGGTCGCCGGTGTGGAACCAGCCGTCCTGCTTGGCGCCGGCGGTCGCGTCGTCGTTGTTGTGGTAGGCGGTGAACACGTTGTTGCCCCGGATCAGGATCTCGCCGTCGTCAGCGATCCGGATGGCCACACCGGGCAGTGGCGCGCCCACGGTGCCGATCTTGACGCGGTCGGGGACGTTGACCGTCGCAGGGGCGGTGGTCTCGGTGAGGCCGTACCCCTCCAGCACCGTGACGCCGATGCCGCGGAAGAAGTGCCCGAGCCGGGTGCCGAGGGGCGCTCCACCGGACACGGCGTACTGCACCCGGCCACCCATCGCGTCACGCAGCTTGCCGTAGACGAGCCGGTCGAACACGGCGTGCCTGGCCTTGAGCCCCAGTCCGACCCGGCCCTGGTCGAGCGCGGTGGAGTACTGGATCGCCGTGTCTGCGGCGGTGGCGAAGATCTTGCCCTTGCCGTCGGCGGTCGCCTTGGCCTCGGCGGAGTTGTAGACCTTCTCGAACACTCGCGGCACCGACAGGATGAACGTCGGCTTGAAGCTGGCGAAGTCGTCGAGCAGGTTCTTGATGTCGGCGGTGTGGCCCATGCGGGCGCCACCCATGACGCACAGGACCTCGATGAACCGGGCGAAGACGTGGGCCAGCGGGAGGAACAGCAGGGTCGAGGCCCCCTCTGCCTTGACCACCGCCTCGAGCTTGGCGAGGGCGTTCTCCGACAGCGCCATGAAGTTGTCGTGCGTGAGCTGCACGCCCTTGGGGCGACCCGTGGTGCCCGAGGTGTAGATGATCGTCGCGGTCGAGGCCCGGTCCACCCCTGCGTGCGCCGCGTCGAGGTCGGCGTCGCCGACCGACTGGCCGCTGGCCCGGAGCTCCTCGAGGCCGCCGCCGTCCAGCTGCCACACGTGCTCGACGCCGGGCACCTGGCCGCGCACCTCGTCGAGGGTGGCCTGGTGGGCGGCCGTCTCCAGCACGATCGCGGCGGCGCCGGAGTCCGCAAGGATCCAGGCGACCTGCTCGGGCGAGGAGGTCTCATAGATGGGCACGACCACGGCGCCGGCGGTCCACGCCGCGAAGTCCACGAGGGTCCACTCGTAGCGGGTCTTGCTCATCAAGGCGACCCGGTCACCCGGCTTGATGCCAGCGGCGAGAAGCCCCTTGGCGACGGCGCGCACGTCGCTGTCGAACTCCTTGGCCGTCACGTCGACCCAGCGGCCCCCCTCCTTGCGGGCGAACGCGACGTTGGCGGGGTCGTCCGCCGCGTTGCGGGCGGGCAGGTCGGCCAGGCTGCCCTCGGTCGTGACGGCGACGAGCGGGGGTGCGACGTGTTCCTGCACGGGAACTCCTTCGAAGGTCAGGGTGCTCCGGGTCAGCCTACCGAGGGGTAGCCTGCGCTCGGGAGGATGCGCCTGATGTCACAACGCGGGACGACGCGCGTCGACATCGTCGACGACACGTTCATCCGCGCGACGCCCGAGCGCGTCCGCGCGGGCCTCGACGACACCTCGGTGCAGCGCGTGTGGCCGCACCTGTCCCTGCAGGTGCGGCGCGACCGCGGGGTGAAGGGCGTGCGCTGGGCCGTCACCGGGCAGGTGGACGGTGAGATGGAGGTGTGGATCGAGCCCTACCGGGATGGCGCGATCGTGCACCACTACGTGCGCGGCACCCGCGGTGCGCACGCGCCACGCGACGTGGCCACGCGGCATACCCTGCGCTGGAAGCGGGCCGTCCACCGGCTCAAGGACTTCCTGGAAGGAGCCGGCCTGTAGCCTTCGGCACATGGCCGACCGCACCGAGTCCAGCATCGACATCGCCGCCAAGCCCGGCGAGGTCCTGGACGTCATCGCCGACTTCGAGAGCTACCCGCAGTGGGCCACCGAGGTGAAGAAGGTGCAGGTGCTCACCGAGGAGGGCGACGGGTGGGCCGACCGGGTGCAGTTCACCCTCGACGCCGGTGCGATCAAGGACACCTACGTCCTGGACTACGAGTGGGACGTGAAGAAGAACGGCACAGGCGTGGTGTCGTGGCAGCTCGTCGAGGCGACGGTCCTCAAGGCGATGAACGGCTCGTACACCCTGGCCGCCAAGGGGCGGGACGAGACGACGGTGACCTACCGGCTCGCCGTGGACGTCAAGATCCCGATGCTGGGGATGCTCAAGCGCAAGGCCGAGAAGGTCATCATCGGCACCGCGCTCAAGGAGCTCAAGAAGCGCGTCGAGGGCTGAGCGGCGACCCGCCCTCGCCCAGCCGATCCCGTCATGCGCGTCATCCTGTTCACCGGCAAGGGCGGCGTCGGCAAGACCACGACGGCGGCCGCGACGGCGGTGCGCGCGGCCCGCTCCGGCGTCAAGACCCTCGTCATGTCCACCGACGCGGCACACTCCCTCGGTGACACGCTCGGGGTCGAGCTGGGCGGCGATGGTCCACGAGAGGTCGAGGCCGGCCTGTCGGCACTCCAGGTGAGCGCGCAGCACCTGGTCGGGGGGTCCTGGCGGGTCGTGCAGGACTACCTGCTGTCGGTGCTGTCCACCCTCGGCGTCGACGCGGTGGTGGCCGAGGAGCTCACCCGGCTGCCTGGTGCCGAGGAGGTCGCCGCCCTGCTCGAGCTGCGGGCGCAGGTCGAGTCGGGACCGTGGGACCTGGTGGTGGTCGACTGCGCCCCGACCGCCGAGACGCTGCGGCTGCTCGCCCTGCCCGAGGCGCTGGCCTGGCACCTCGAGCGGCTGCTGCCCGCCCAGCGTGGGCTGATCCGGACGCTGCGGCCGGCCGCCGCTGCCGCGGCCGGGGTGCCGCTGCCCGAGCCGGAGGTGCTCGAGGCGGTGACCGGGTGGCACCGGCAGATGCGGCACGTGCAGCGCATCCTCACCGACCCGCAGACCTCCGTCCGGCTCGTGCTCACCCCGGAGCGGGTGGTCATCGCCGAGTCGCGGCGCACCTGGACCTCGCTGAGCCTCTACGGCTTCGTCGTGGACGCGGTCGTCGTCAACCGGTTGTTCCCCGACGCCGCCGCCGACGCCGCGGCTGACGCCGGGGACCTGGCCCCGGACCCGTGGCGACTGGCGTGGAACGGCGCCCAGCAGGAGGGGCTGCTCGAGGTGCAGGAGTCGTTCGCCGAGCTGCCCGTGGTCCGCACGCCCTACCTGCCGGCCGAGCCGATCGGTCCCGACGCGCTCGCGGCGCTCGCCGCGGCCCAGGAGCGCGACGGCCTCGACGACCTGCTCGCCCCGGTGGCCCACCGCGGGATGACGGTGGAACGCACGGGTGAGGAGTTCGAGCTGGTCCTGCCGCTGCCGCTCGCCCACGCCCGCGACCTGTCCCTGCAGCGCCGCGACGACGAGCTGCTCGTCGCCGTGGGAGAGCACCGCCGGGTGCTCACGCTGCCATCGGCTCTGCAACGATGCGTGGTCCAGGGTGCTTCCGTGCGCAGTGGGCTGCTGCGGGTGCGCTTCGTCCCCGACGAGGAGGTGTGGCCGCGTGGCTGACCAGGAGCGCCCGCCGGTCGGCTCCGTCGCCGAGGAGGCCGCGCGCCTGCTCGACGCGGTGCAGGGCTGGGCGGGCAGCCACGGGTATGCCGGTGGGCCCGAACCGGATGACAACCCCCCTCACGACAGCACCCCGAGCGACCCCCCGGGCGGCGCGCCGCACCGCTGCCCCACCTGTGGGGCGCAGGACGGTGCCGGGCAGGCGGTGGTCTGCCAGCTCTGCCCGGTGTGCCAGGGAATCGGGCTGCTCCGCTCGGTCCGCCCGGAGACCGTGGACCGCCTCGCCGACCTGGCCGGGGCGTTGGCCGCGACGCTGCGCGAGGTCGCCGCGGACCGCCGAGCCACGGCGCCCACGGGCAGCGGCGCCGAGGACGGTGCCCAGGGTGGGGCCGGCAGGGTCCAGGACATCCCTGTCGAGGACGACGGCGACGACGACGGGGGCTGCGCACCGTGACCGGCTCGGCGGAGGCCGTCGGCGCACCGCTGGCCATCGGCATCGACATCGGTGGCACCAAGGTCGCCGGCGGGCTGGTCGACGTGGACGGCGCGGTGGTCGGGCGCGCCCGCCGCGACACCCCGCACCGGTCGAAGAGCCCGGACGTCGTCGAGGACACCATCGTCGACGTCGTCTCCGAGCTGGTCTCGATGGCGGGTGCCGAAGGGCTGGGCGAGGTGGGCTCGGTGGGCATCGGGGCCGCCGGCTTCGTGGCGGCGGACCGCGCCACGGTCGTCTTCGCACCACACCTGTCCTGGCGGGACGAACCGCTCGAGGCCAACCTGCAGCGCCGGGTGCCCGCGCCGATCAGCGTCGACAACGACGCCAACGCCGCAGCCTGGGCCGAGTGGAGGTTCGGTGCGGCGCAAGGGGAGTCGCACGTCGTGATGGTCAACCTCGGCACCGGCATCGGCGGAGCGGTGGTGCTCGAGGGCCAGATCATGCGGGGACGATTCGGGATCGCCGGTGAGTTCGGGCACATGCAGGTCGTGCCCGGGGGGCAGCGCTGCGAGTGCGGCAACAAGGGCTGTTGGGAGCAGTACGCCTCGGGAAACGCGCTCGTGCGCGAGGCGCGCTCGCTGATGACGGCCAACAGCCCCATCGCCGTGGACCTGGCGGCCCGCGTCTCAGGGGACGCGTCCGCCCTGACCGGACCGGTGATCACCGACGCGGCGCGCCACGGCGACCCGACCGCAACAGAGTTGCTGGCCGAGGTCGGGCACTGGCTCGGCGTCGGCATCGCGAACCTGGCGGCGGCACTGGACCCCGGGCTGTTCGTGGTGGGTGGTGGTGTCAGCGCCGCCGGCGACCTGCTCCTGGAGCCGGCGCGGGCGACGTTCCGCCGCACGCTCACCGGGCGCGGTTACCGCACCGAGGCACGGATCGTCGCTGCAGCACTGGGCAACGAGGCGGGGATGGTCGGCGCCGCGGACCTCTCGCGCCGCGGTGCCGGCGAGAGTGCAGCGACGGGCGGATGAGCACGATCCGCGTGGTGTCCTACAACCTCAAGGACTTCACCATGGACCGCCACGCTGCGGCACGCGTGGTGCGGGCGTTGGACCCGGATGTGCTGTGCCTGCAGGAGGTTCCACGTCGGCTGTTCGCGAGCTGGCGCGTCTCGGCGTTCGCAGCCGAGTGCGGCATGTTCTGGTCGGGACGGCACCGCGGCAGTGGCGGGACCACGATCTTCACCTCGCTGCGGGTGCACGTGGCCGAGTCGCGGCACGTCCGGCTGCGGGTGCGCGCGCTGCAGCGCACGAGGGGGTATGCCGTGGCGCGGGTCGCGCTCCCCGGTCACCGACCGCTCGTGGCGGCATCGGTCCACCTCAGCCTGGACGCCCTGGAGCGCGAGCGGCACGCCGGGCAGATCCTCCAGGGCGTGTCGGCTGGTGGACCGGTGCTGCTCGCCGGGGACCTCAACGAGGGGGAGAGCGGGGCAGCCTGGCGGTTGTTCGCCGGGCCACTTCGCCTGGTCTCGCCGGCCGTGCCCACCTTCCCCGCGCGGGCGCCGCGCCAGGTGCTCGACGTGGTCTTCGCCTCCCCGGACCTGACCGTGATGCCACACCGGGGGATCGACCTGTCCGAGGCGGATCTCGTGGCGGCCAGCGACC
>DASUKI010000220.1:0-15147 GCA_036278855.1 Pedococcus sp. | reverse complement strand
CGGCCTGGGCCCGGCCGGTCTCGGTGAGCGACGGGTCTGCTCCCCCACGACCGTCGAGGCGGCCGGTCTCGGTGAACTCGGTGACGCCGTGGCGGATCAGCAGGATCCGGGTCGGGGTGCCGAGATCGGGGCGCACCTCGGTGGCCGGCTGCAGCGACACGTCCGGTGTCGGGTCGATGATCTCCTCGACCGCCTGCTCGACCCGCATGGCGTTCGCGGCGCCCGGCCCGGCGTCGTCGGTGCCGCCCACCATCCGGTCGACCGTGCGCCCGTCCATGCCGGTGTTGGACAGCGCATCGGCCGCCTTGTTCTGCTCGCGGGGCACCCAGGTGAACGACACCGACCCCCCGCCGGCGGACAGCTCAGCGGCCAGGTCGCGGGCCTGCAGCGCCAGCCGGCGCATGTCCGCGTGCTTGATCTTCCAACGGCCGGCCATCTGCTCGACGACCAGCTTGGAGTCCATCCGGACCTCGACCTCGGCGGCCGGGTCGAGCCGCAGCACCGCCCGCAACCCGGCGATCAGGCCGGAGTACTCAGCGACGTTGTTGGACGCCGTCCCGAGAGGAGCCGCGCCTTCCCACAGCACCGCCCCGGAGGCGGCGTCGCGGACCAGGGCTCCCCAGCCTGCGACGCCCGGGTTGCCCCGGGACCCGCCATCGGCCTCGACGACGAGCGAGCGACCCACGGGCCTAGAGCCCGGACTCGGCGGTGCGCACGAGGATGCGTCGGCACTCCTCACAGCGGAGCACCTCGTCGTCGGGGGCGGCCTTGATGCGGGACATGTCGACGTTGTTGAGCTCGAGCTGGCAGCCACCGCAGCGACGCTGGCGCAAGGCGGCCGCGCCGAGCCCGCCGCTGTTGGCCCGGATCTTCTCGTAGAGCGCCACCAGGTCCTGACCGACCCCGGCCACGATGTCTGCGCGGGGCGCCCCGACCTGCTTGACCTCGGTGTCGAGGTTCGCGAGCGCAGCATCGCGGGTGGCAGCCACCTGGTCGATCTCGTCCCCCACGGCGGCGCGCTCGGCGGTGAGCCGCGCGACCTCCGCCTCAGCGGCCTCGGCCCGCTCCATCACCTCGAGCTCCACGTCCTCGAGCTCGGACTGGCGCCGGGCCAGGGACTGCAGCTCGTGCGAGATCGCCTGCAGGTCCTTGGCGCTGCCGGTGCCGGCGTCGAGCCGGCTCTGGTCGCGGGCAGAGCGGTCGCGGACCAGCTGGACGTCGGCCTCGGCCTTGGCGACCTCGCGCTGCACATCGCCGAGGGCCGTCTGCGCGCGGACCAGGTCGGACTCCAGGGCGGCGGCCCGTTGCTCGAGCTCGGTGAGCACGGCCAGCTGCGGAAGGTGGGTGCGGGCGTGGGTGATCTGGTCGAGCCGGGTGTCGATCGCCTGCAGGTCCAGCAGTCGCCACTGACGGGACGGGTCGGCTTTCAGGACGTTCCTCCAGTGCTGGCCTCGGTCGGCGGCCGTTGGGGTGGCTCGGTGGGTGGCACGGCCCCGACGGTGAAGTCCCACGGGTCCGTGCGCAGTGTTGAGATGTGGGTCTCCACCCTAGACGCCTCATGTCCTGCGGCTGCAAGCGATTCGCGCAGCGCCCGCTCCGCGCCCGCCAGCCACAGCCACTCCGTGGCCCAGTGGCCCGCGTCCACGAGGAACGGGGTGCCGCCGCGGGCTTCCTCGCGCGCCTCGAGTGCCGGGTGGTGGCGCAGGTCGGCCGTGACGTAGACATCGGCTCCCGAGGCGCGGACGTGGTCGAACATGTCGTCGCCCGCCCCGCCCATCACCGCCACGCGCTCGACGACCGCGTCGGGCGGCCCCGCCACCCGCAGCCCGCCCGCGGTGTGCGGCAGGGCCGTATACAGGGCCTGGGCGAGGCCGGCCAGTGACACCGGTGACCCGAGCCGCCCGACCCGGCCCAGCGGCTGCCCCTCGACCACGGCGAGGGGCTCGACGTCGACGAGCCCGCACACCGCCGCCAGGGCGTCGTTGACGCCAGGGGTGGCCACGTCGGCGTTGGTGTGCGCGACGTAGAGGGCGATGTCGTGGACGACCAGGGCGGTGACGCTGGCGCCCTTGGCGCCGGTGGTGGCAACGCTGTGGATGCCGCGCAGCAGCAACGGGTGGTGCGTCACCAGCAGGTCGGCACCGAGGGACCGCGCCTCCTCGATGACGGCCAGCGTCGGGTCGACGGCGAAGTGCACCCGGTCGACCTGCTGGCCCGGGTCGCCAGAGACCAGCCCGACCTGGTCCCAGGACTGGGCCGTGCCCGGCGGGTAGAGGTCCTCGAGGACCGCGACGACGTCGGCGAGGGTGGGGGTCACGTGGGCCCGGCCGGGATCGAACCGACGACACCCGCGGTGTAAACGCGGTGCTCTGCCAACTGAGCTACAGGCCCTCCCCGGCAGGACGGAAGTGGGCCGTGCCGGTTGCGCGGGCCATTGTGTCAGGTCTGCAGACCCGCCGGCCCGTGGCGCGCCCCCAGATGTGCGTCGCCGGAAAGTCTCACCCCTTGAGACCTTCACAACCGCGCGCCCGCCCGCAAGGATGCCGAACATTGCGTCCTGACGAAGGGGTCAGGACGCCCCGTGGCCGCACCCACGGGACAACGAAGGGATGCACATGAATCGCAGGATCACGGGGTCACGACTCCGGGCCACTGCGGTGGTGCCTGCTGTCGCCATGGTCGCTGCCGGCTTCGCCGCCGCCAGCACCTCGGCGTCAGTGGCCGCAGCACCGTCACCGGCCAGCGTTCCCGCTGCCGACACCCAGGGCAGCTACTACCTGAACACCGTCGCGCCACGCGCGGAGGCGGCGTCCACGCGCGACGTCCCCCTGTCCAAGGGTGGCGCGACCAAGGCCACCAAGCAGGCCCTCAGCGCTCTTGAGAAGGCCACGGCCTACGACCGCAAGCACTCCCAGGGCAACCCGGTCGCAGCCCGACAGCTCGCCAAGCTGGAGGCCGCCTCGATCAAGACCGGCAAGAACCCCAAGGCGCTCAAGCGGCCCTTCAAGTCGGCCAAGTCGATGCAGGAGGCCAAGCTCCTGACCATCCTCGTCGAGTTCAACGACCAGGCGAGCGACGACTTCACCGGCTCGATGGTGCCGGACGGCTTCAGCTCCGACACCTGCGTGCCCGGCGCCGTGCAGAACGGACCGAAGCACAACAACATCCCCAACCCTGCGGGCTCCGAGCTCAAGGACAACAACTCGATGTGGGTGCCGGACTTCTCCTCCGAGCACTACAACACGATGCTCTACACCTCCGAGGGCATCACCGAACGGGTGCGGCCGGACCTCACCGGACCTGACGGCAAGCCCGGAATCGACATCTCCGGCTACACGATGAAGAACATGTACGAGGAGATGTCCAAGGGCGCGTACACCGTGCACGGTGCCGCAACCCCGTGGGTGACGGTCCCCCACTCCGAGGCGTGGTACGGCGCGACGGTGTGCCACCAGGACGAGAACGGCAAGTGGGTGTACGGCGCCATCCAGGACATGCAGGGCCACCCGGACAACCCGCTCGGGCCGGGCCAGCTGCCGATCGACGCCGTGGCTGCGGTGGCGCAGGCGGACCCGAGCTTCCCCTGGGCCGACTACGACCTCGAGGACCAGGGCGACCGCGACGGTGACGGCAACGTCTACGAGGCGGACGGCATCATCGACCACGTCGTGCTGGTCCACGCCGGCGAGGACAAGTCCGGCGGTGGCGGCGCCGAGGGCGCGTACGCCATCTGGGCGCACTCCTCCGCTGTGGCAGGCGGCGCGCCGGTACCCGGCACCGACCTGCGGCTGTCCAACTACATCGTCCAGCCCGAGGACTCCGGCGTGGGCGTGTTCGCCCACGAGTACGGCCACGACCTCGGCCTGCCCGACCTCTACGACACGGGCAGCGGCGGCGACTCCGACATCGACTTCTGGGACCTGATGTCCTCCGGTTCGCACTCCGGCCCCATCTTCCAGTCGATGCCGACCCACATGGGCATCTGGGACAAGTGGGTGCTCGGCTGGGCCGACCCGGTCGTCATCAACCCCGGCGACGACCCCCGCACGGTGATCGTGGGACAGACGAGCCGCACGCCCAAGGGCACCGCGGACGGCGTCAAGATCAACCTGCCCAACAAGACGCTCAACCTCGCGACGCCACACAGCGGCGAGCTGATGTGGTACTCGAGCGCCGACCAGTCGTGGGCGAAGAACTCCCTCACGCGTGACGTCGAGGTGCCGGCCGGCGCCACGGACGCGCGGTTCTGGATGTGGAACAACTACCACATCGAGAAGGACTGGGACATGGGCTTCGTCGAGGTCTCGACCGACGGTGGCTCCACCTGGACCGAGCAGAAGGTCCGCAACGAGGCCGGCGCCGAGGTCTCCACGCCGGACGGCTACGCCGACCCCAACGGCCGGATGGCCGACTACGGCGGCAAGAAGTACGGCCTCACCGGCGCCACCGACGGCTGGGCCCACCACTACGTGGACCTGACGCCGTTCGCGGGCCAGTCGGTCAAGGTCCGGCTCCTCTACGCCACGGACGCGGCCTTCGAGGACACCGGGTGGTTCAGCGACGACCTGTCGGTCACCAACGGTGGGACCACCACCTGGAGCGACGACGCCGAGGCCAACAACGGCTGGACCGCCACCGTCGGCACCTTCGTCGACACCGCGGGCACGGGCTGGGTCCTCGATCCCGGCCACTCGAGCCAGGCGCAGTACTACATGGTGGAGTGGCGCAACTTCGACGGCTTCGACAAGGGCCTGCAGTACGCCTACGACACGACGTACCAGAAGCTCGGTGGCGACGGCGCGTGGAAGGTCGAGAAGATCAAGTACAACGCGCCCGGTGCCCTGGTCTGGTACCGCGACACGTCGTACGGCAACGTCAACCACGTCCTCAACACCCTCACGGACCTGCCGAGTGCGGGTGCCAAGGGCGGCCTGCTCCTCGTGGACAGCCACTTCGACCCGCTGCGCCGCAGTGGGGCGAACGCCGCCCTCGACCCGAGCGTCCTGAAGAACCTGCCGTCGCGGCCGCAGTCGTCCAACGTCGCGTTCAACCTGTTCGGGACCTACCCGTTCCAGGAGTGCCAGACGAAGGCCGACTTCACCGGTGAGGCCTGCAACACGTTCCCGGTCCAGGCGCCGGTGAGAACCTTCACCGACGACCAGGGCTGGTACCCGGGCCTCGAGCTGCGGGAGAACGAGCCGAACCCGGATGACAACGGGTTCTACTACCGCGACGCAGACGCCTCGACGGTCGTGCCGTCGCGGGACAACTCGCCGTACACGTTCCGGATCGTCAACCAGGACGGCAGCCCGGCGCCGGACTACTACGGCCTGGACTTCGGCTTCCCCGGAGTCAGCGGCAGCGGCAATCCGGCGGACGCCGGCGTCGGCTACGGCACCGTCATCAATGTGGCGAAGGCGATGAAGGGCAACCTGTCCGCGCAGGTCAAGATCACCCCGCCGACGCCGTGACCACGGGCCTCACCTTCGGGTGAGGGGGAGGTGAGCAGGGCCGGTATGCCGCGTGGGCGGCATACCGGCCCTGTTGCCGTTCGTGGGCGGCTGGCTCAGCGAAGCGCGGCCAGCGCCTCGCGGTAGCCGGAGAAGTCGCGACCTTGGCCGATCTCGTTGACCAGCGACCAGCGCACCACCCCGTCGGTGTCGACGAGGAAGGTGCCGCGCACCGCGGCGCCGGCCTTGTCGTGGAACACCCCGAAGGCCTGCGCGACCGCACCGTGCGGCCAGAAGTCGGACAGCAGCGGGAAGAAGTAGCCCTCCTTGTCGGCCCACGCCCGTTGGCTGAACATGTGGTCGCAGGAGATGGCGAGCAGCTGGACGTCGTCGGCCACGAAGGAGCCGAGGTCGTCGCGGATCTCGCACAGCTCGCCGGTGCAGATGCCCGAGAAGGCGAACGGGTAGAACACGATGACGACGTTCTTGTCTCCCCGGAACGAGGACAGCGTCACCTCCTGGCCGTTCTGGTCCTTGAGGGTGAAGTCGGGGGCGTGCTCGCCGACGGCGAGGGGCGTGGTGGGCGTGTCGCTCATGCCCGGCAGTCTGCCAGCGGTGTCAGCGGCGCGCCGTCCTGGGGGCGACGAGCCGGGTGGCCGTCCAGTCCTCGCACGCGTTCACGGCACCGGAGGTGTGCAGACCGGCGGTGGTGGCCGCCTCCTCGAGCTCGCTGGCGTCGAGGTGGCCGGCCCGGCCGGCCTTGGGCGTCAGCACCACGATGAAGCCCGCCTCGGCCAGGTTGGTCAGCCCGTCGACGACCGCGTCGACGAGGTCGCCGTCACCGTCACGCCACCAGATCAGGACGGCGTCGGCGACGTCGCCGTAGTCCTCGTCCTCCAGGTCGGTGTTCGTGAGGTCCTCGAGCGCGAACCTGAAGTCGTCGTCGACATCCGCGTCGTAGCCGAACTCCTGGACCACCTGCCCCTCGGCGAACCCCAGGCGTGCCGCTGAGCCGGGCGCCGCCTGCGCGGACGTGCTCACTCGCTCCTCCAACCGTGTCGTGGACCTGTGGAGAACAGTCCACCGGGTCGCCGCTCGATTCGCAACCGACTCGGCGGAATCCGGAACGTCCGACCGAGCCGCTGCGGCCGAGCGTGTCGCTCAGGCCCGTTGCCGGGCGCGTGCCGAGCGCGCGACCTGTTCGCCCAGCAGTCGCTGCGCCTCGGCGACATCGAGGTGCGCAGCCGTGGCCTTGACCGGTCCGGGCGTCGAGACCAGCTGGACGCTTGCCACCCCTCGGGCGCGCTGCAGAGGTCCCTGCTCCAGCCGCAGTGACTGCACGCGCGCGTGCGGCACGACCTGCGCCACGTGCTTGAGGACGCCCCCGCGGACGACGACGCAGTCGGGCGTCACGGAGTACCCGCGGCGCCTCCAGCTGAGCGGGTCCAGCAGCCGGGCCCGCTGCGACGCGGTGACGAAACCGTGGTCGGCTCCCTCGCCGTGCAGCGCGGCGAGCGCGAGCTGCGTCGGTATGCCGGGCCGCACCAGGTCGAGCACCGCCAAGGCCTCGGCCACGGTGCCCACCGGCAGCAGCAGCGTCTCAGTCGGACCGTCTCCCCCGCCTGCTCCGGCGACGTTGACGCGAAGCCGCCACCACCCCGGCAACCGCCACAGCAGCGGCTGCGACAGCTCCGCCGCCTGAATGCGGTGCAGCGGCACCGTGGTGGAGCGCAGCTCGGTGAGGCCGTGGCGCACGAGCAGGCTGTCACCGCGGTGGTGGAGCGTGAAGTTGGCCTCGGTCACGAACCTCTTGAGGTGGGTGCCGCCCGTGCCGAGCACCAGGGGACCGAGCCACGCGACCACGCCGGGAACGCCCAGCACGATCGTCACGACCAGCGCCGGGATGGCCAGCAGGAGGAAGCCGCTGACGCCGCTGTAGAGCATCGACTGGATGAAGCGGGCGTTGGGGACGCGCACCACCGGCCGCGCGGCACGCGACATCGCCGGACCTTCGGGCACGATCTGCTCAGCGGGCGCGACCACCTCGTCGGCTCGTCCCGCCAGGGCCATGAGCTGCTCCTGCACCTGCCGCGCCCGCACGTCGGTCAGGAAGGCGAGCTTGATGCTCGAGTCGTGCCCACCCGCAGACTGCACCACCACCTCCGACAGCCCAGTCAGCCGGGCGAGCACCGGGCGTGCGACGTCGACGGCCTGGATCCGGTCGAAGTGGACCTGGCGGTGCTGGCGGAACAGCAGCCCGGTGCGCAGCTCGAGCATGGCCGGGCCGACCCGGAACCGCGAGAACCGCCACGAGACCCAGCTGCCGGCGATGATCGCCACCAGGACGAGCGTCACGATGCCGGCTGCGAGCAGGCGGTGCCCCTGGGTGGGGTCGTCACCGCGGCCGCCGAAGATCCGGTCGAACTGCTGCGACGCGACGTAGCCGACGACGGCAACGAACGCCACGCCCCCGCGCAGCAGTGGCGACAGCGGGTGCAGGTGATGCCACTGCTCCCCGTCGACGGTCTGCGCCTCCGTCACAGGCCCGCCCGCTGCGCCTCGCCCCGGGCCGCGAGCCGCGTGCGCAGCGCCTCGGCCTCCTCCAGGGGCAGGCCCGGGATGCTGCCGCCGCTCTCGGGCGAGGCGGTGTGCAGCTCGACCTCGGCCATGCCGAACCGGCGCGACAACGGCCCCGACTGCACGTCGACGTACTGCAGCCGGCCGTAGGGCACGCTCACCAGGGTCCGGAAGAGCCGGCCCTTGCGGATCACCAGCTCCTCGGGCAGTTCCGCCCAGGTGATCGCCCGGACCTGCCGCTGGATCACCCACAGCCCCCACAGGAGCGCCACGAGCACCACCCCGACGCCCACCCAGAACCACCGGGACACGACGGCGGAGGAGACGAGCAGCCCGAGCGCGGGCAGCACCAGCACGGCGACCAGACCGATGGTTCGCGTCGTGGCCAGCCGTGGTGAGACGGGCTGCCAGGCCACGCCTCCGTCGTCGTACAGGGTGATCTCGGGCGCGGGCATGCTCACGCCCAGTAGTGTCCCCCACCGCGAGCGGGCACCACCGGGGCGGCACGCCGCGCGGGGCGGCCAGGCGGCATACGCTGCTGTCGTGGGACGGGTCACCAAGCGGACGCCGAGCGTGCGCATCACGCTGGGCGACACCGGGACCAGCACCATCCACCGGCCCGACACCCTTGCCGTCGAGGAGCCGCTGGAGGTCCGCGTCGGCAACGCCGCGCTGACGGTGACCATGCGCACCCCGGGCGACGACTTCGACCTCGCCCTCGGCTGGCTGGTGACCGAGGGCATGATCGAGGACGCAAGCCACGTCGCGCAGCTGATGCACTGCCTCGACGAGGACGAGTCGGGGTCCCCCACCTACAACGTCGTCGACGTCACCCTGGCGCCGGGCACCCGGCTGGACACCTCGCGTGCCGAGCGCGCGACCTACACCTCGAGCGCGTGCGGCGTCTGCGGCAAGACCAGCATCGACTCGATCAGGGCCAAGAGCCGGTATGCCGTGTCGGCCGACCCCGTGCGCCTCTCGCCCCGGGCGCTGCTCGAGCTGCCGGCGGCGCTGCGCAGCCGACAGGAGGTGTTCGACCGGACCGGTGGGCTGCACGCGGCCGGCCTGTTCACCTCCTCCGGCGAGGCCCTCGTGGTGCGTGAGGACGTGGGGCGGCACAACGCCGTCGACAAGGTGGTCGGGTGGGCGGCACGCGAGGGACGGCTGCCGCTGACCGGGCACGTGCTGGCGGTGAGTGGCCGCGCGAGCTTCGAGCTCGTCCAGAAGGCCGTGATGGCGGGGATCCCGGCCCTGGTCGCCGTGTCCGCCCCGTCGTCGCTGGCCGTGGAGCTGGCGCGGGCCAGCGGGCTGACGCTCGCGGCCTTCGCGCGGCCGCCGCGGATGACCGTCTACGCCGGAGCCGAGCGAGTCGTGCCCGAGGAGCCGGCGCCGGGCTAGGCGCCGGCCATCGCCTTCTCGAGGGCCTCGGCCAGCGGCTCGGCGAGGGTGGCGCTGTAGGACGCAGCGAGGTGGTGGCGGTCGCGGTACATCACCTGGCCCGTCGGGGCCACGACCGGGCAGCGGGCCGTGGGGCACAGCTGGTCGGTGAGGTCGGCAAAGCGCACCATCGTGGGAGCGGCGGCCTTCTCCGCGTTGGCGATGACGCGGTCCAGGCCGGTGCTCCCCTCCTTGGGGAAGGCGCACGCCGCCGCGTCCTTCTCACGGGACAGGCAGGTCGGCACGTCCTCCGGCGGACGCGGGCTGTCGCGCAGGACGACCACACGGTCGGTGACCTTCGCCAGCCGGTCGAACGAGCGCCGGGCCCCCTCGCGCCACGGGCCGGCGACGTCCGTGGCGTCGAGCCGCTTGCCGTCGGCGGTCATCGCCAGCCCGGTGTAGTCGTGCCACTGGCCCACGACCACCGCGTCCAGGTGGCCGAGGGCGGCGAGCCGCTGGAGCACGGCGTCGCGCCAGGTGGCGCACTGTGGGTAGGGCCCCTTGAGGTACCCCGCCCAGACGGGGGTGTCGGTCACCGTGCAGGCCGCCTTGGCGAACACGTAGACAGTCCACCCCCGCCGCTTGGCGACCTGCTCCATGGCGGGCTCGTACTGGTCGGCGTGCGAGTCGCCGATGAGGGCGACGACCTTGCTGCCGCGCGCCGGTCCGAGGCGGCAGTGCTCGGCCGACGGCACCGCGGTGGAGGCGTAGGTGACGTAGCACCCCTCCGGCCCCCCCGGGGTGTCCTCGCGCGCCTGCTCGGGGGTCATAGTCACGACCGGGATCGTGGGCTTGGCAGTCTCGGCCGGCTGCGACACCGAGTCGGCCTGGAGCTCGAGGCTGCGCTCCAGCTGTCGCTCGTCGAGCCTCGCCGAGACGAACGACGCGACGAGCAGGGCGGTCGCCGCGACCAGCGAGGTCGCCACCAGGCCCACGCCGAAGCGCATCGAGCGCACCTTGGAGCGGCTCAGGAAGGCCCACCGGCGCAGCGGCTGCTCGACGAGGTGGTGGCTGGCCACGGCGAGGGCGAAGGACATCACGACAGCGGCCAGGACGACCGGCCACGCGGCCCGGGCGGCACCGTCCGGGGTGCCGCCCGCCTGGAGCTGCGGCCACCGCGCATCGGCGATCACCAGGCACGGCCAGTGCCACAGGTACCAGGCGTAGGACACCCGGCCGACGTAGCGGATCGACCGGTGCCCCAGGACCCGGGAGACGCCCCCGTCGGGCAGGCGAGCGCCCGCGGCGAGCAGCAGCACCGTCCCCAGGACGGGGGCCAGTGCGGCGGCGCCCGGGAACGGCGTGTCCGGGCCGATGAGCAGCAGGGACCCGGCGACGAGCGCGGCGCCGAGCCAGCCTGCCCCGAGCGCCGCCCGCCTGGTCATCGCCGGCAGGCCGGCACGCGCCAGGGCGAGCAACCCGCCCGCGGCCAGCTCCCAGCCTCGCGTGTGCAGGCCGAAGTACGCCACGGACGGCGACGAGACGGTCGTGGCCACGGACAGCGCGAGCGACCCTGCGGCCACCAGCGCGAGCGCGAGGGCGATGCGGCGCGAGGCCACCCGCCAGGCCCGGCGCGCGACGCCACTGCGCCCGGCCACCAGCAGCAGGAGGAGCGGCCAGACGATGTAGAACTGCTCCTCGACGCTCAGCGACCAGTAGTGCAGCAGGGGGCTCTTGTCGACGTCGGCCATGTACTGGGTCGACTCGGCCGCGAAGCGCCAGTTGGCTGCCGAGAGCGCTGCGGCGACGATGTCGCCCCCGACCCCGCCGCGGTCGACGGCCGGGACCAGCGCGTAGGTGCCTGCCGCGGTCGCAGCGAGGACGAGGGTGGCCAGCGGCAGCAGGCGACGGATCCGCCTGGCGTAGAAGCCGTGCAGGGAGATGCGGCCGGTCGCCCGCAGCTCGTCCACGAGGAGCCCGGTGATGAGGAACCCGGACAGCACGAAGAAGACGTCGACCCCGACGAACCCGCCGGACAGGAACGGCACCCCCACGTGGAAGGTCACTACGAGCAGCACCGCCACCCCGCGCAGCCCCTCGATGTCCCCACGGAAGGGGGGAGCCCACCGTCGCCGCGGCTGAAGCGGTCCGGTGGCGGTCCCGTCGCGCGCCGGGCGGGTCAGCGTGGCCGTCATCGCTGGCCAGTATGCGAGCCTGGACGCCGGTGGCCGAGGCGACAGGCCGACGGGCACCGAATCGGGTCCGTGCCACCCGCCGCCCGGCCGCCCGCCCGCCCGCGCCGCGCCGCGCCGCTTCGCCCCGGCCCGCCCGCGCTTGCTTGCGTCTGCGGAGTTGCCCCGCTGGTGGGCAAACTCGCAGACGCAAGCGGGATATATGTCGTCGCACGCTCCGGATACTGACCAGTAGGCCTCGCCTGTTGTGACCACCACACCGTTCGGGTGGAAGATGGCAGGAGAGGCCGCCGGCAGATCCCCGCGGCCCAGGCGCAGGAAAGGACAAGGACCGTGGCCGCACGCGAGGAAGCCGGACCGATTCTCAACGGCATCCCCAGCCAGCTCCCCGACATCGACCCGGAGGAGACCCAGGAGTGGGTCGACTCCCTCGACGGCGTGATCGACGAGGGAGGTCGGCGCCGGGCCCGCTACGTCATGCTCAAGCTGCTCGAACGCGCCCGCGAGATGCACGTCGGTGTGCCCTCGCTGACGGCGACCGACTACATCAACACCATCCCGCCGGAGCGTGAGCCCTGGTTCCCCGGCGACGAGGAGGTCGAGCGCCGCTACCGCGCCTACCTGCGCTGGAACGCTGCGGTCATGGTGCACCGCGCCCAGCGCCCCGACATCGGGGTCGGTGGCCACATCTCCACCTACGCCTCCGCCGCGACGCTCTACGAGGTCGGCTTCAACCACTTCTGGCGCGGCGCCGACCACCCCGGCGGCGGCGACCAGGTGTTCTTCCAGGGTCACGCCTCCCCCGGCATGTACGCCAGGGCCTTCCTCGAGGGACGGTTGTCCGAGGAGCAGCTCGACGGCTTCCGCCAGGAGCACAGCCACGTCGTGGCCGGCAAGCCGCTGGCGCTGCCGTCGTACCCCCACCCGCGGCTCATGCCGGACTTCTGGCAGTTCCCGACCGTGTCGATGGGCATCGGCCCGATGAACTCGATCTACCAAGCCCAGTTCAACAAGTACCTGCACAACCGTGGCCTCAAGGACACCAGCCAGCAGCACGTGTGGGCGTTCCTCGGCGACGGCGAGATGGACGAGCCGGAGTCCCGCGGGGTGCTCCAGCTCGCCGCCCAGGAGGAGCTGGACAACCTCACCTTCGTCATCAACTGCAACCTGCAGCGGCTCGACGGCCCGGTGCGCGGCAACGGCAAGATCATCCAGGAGCTGGAGGCGTTCTTCCGCGGTGCCGGCTGGAACGTCATCAAGGTGGTCTGGGGCCGCGGCTGGGACCCGCTGCTCGCCAAGGACAATGACGGCGCCCTCGTGCACATCATGAACACCACGAACGACGGCGACTACCAGACCTTCCGCGCCAACGACGGCGCCTACGTCCGCGAGCACTTCTTCGGCCGCGACCCGCGGACCCGCGAGATGGTCAAGGACTGGTCCGACGAGGACGTGTGGTGGAAGCTCAAGCGCGGGGGGCACGACTACCGCAAGGTCTACGCGGCCTACCAGGCGGCCATCGAGCACACCGGGCAGCCGACCGTCATCCTCGCCAAGACCATCAAGGGCTATGGCCTGGGCACCCACTTCGCGGGTCGCAACGCAACCCACCAGATGAAGAAGCTCACCCTCGACGACCTCAAAGGCCTGCGCGACAGCCTCAAGCTGCCCATCTCCGACGAGGTCCTCGAGGCCGACCCCTACCGTCCGCCGTACTTCAACCCCGGCGCCGACGACCCGAGCATCCGCTACATGCGCGAGCGCCGCGAGAAGCTCGGCGGTCCGCTCCCGGTGCGCCGCGTCCAGCACGAGCCGCTCAAGCTCCCTGACCACGCGGCATACGACGTGGTCAAGAAGGGCACCGGCAAGCAGCAGATCGCCACCACGATGGCCTTCGTCCGCCTGCTCAAGGAGATGATGCGCGACAAGGAGTTCGGCAAGCACGTGGTGCCGATCATCCCCGACGAGGCACGCACCTTCGGCATGGACTCGTTCTTCCCGACGATCAAGATCTACAACCCGCACGGGCAGAAGTACACGAGCGTCGACGCCGAGCTGATGCTCGCCTACAAGGAGTCCGAGCAGGGCCAGATCCTGCACCTGGGGATCAACGAGGCGGGGTCGGTCGCGGCGTTCACCGCGGCGGGCACGTCCTACGCCACGCACGGCCTGCCCATGGTGCCGATCTACATCTTCTACTCGATGTTCGGGTTCCAGCGCACCGGCGACGGGATCTGGGCGGCCCAGGACCAGATGACCCGCGGCTTCCTCATCGGGGCGACCGCCGGCCGCACCACGCTCACCGGCGAGGGCCTTCAGCACGCGGACGGCCAGAGCCCGCTGCTGGCCTCGGCCAACCCGGCGGTCGTGCAGTACGACCCCGCGTTCGCGTTCGAGATCGCGCACATCGTCGAGGACGGGCTGCGCCGCATGTTCGGCGACGACCCCGAGAACGTCATCTACTACCTCACCGTCTACAACGAGCCGATGAGCCAGCCTGCCGAGCCGCCGGACGTCGACCACGAGGGCATCCTCAAGGGCATGTACCTCTTCGCCCCGGGCATCACCGACGGCCCCGGCGACGAGGCGCCGCGCGTGCAGCTGCTGGCCTCTGGGGTCGGTGTGCCGTGGGCGCTCGAGGCCCAGGAGCTGCTGCGCAACGACTGGGGCGTGGTGGGCGACGTGTGGTCGGTGACCTCGTGGACCGAGCTGCGCCGCGAGGCGATGGCCTGCGACGAGCAGCGCTTCCTGCACCCGGAGGAGGAGCGCCGGGTCCCCTACGTCACCCAGCGCCTGCAGGAGACGCGCGGCCCGGTCGTGGCGGTCTCGGACTACATGCGCGCGGTGCAGGACCAGATCGCCCAGTGGGTGCCGGGCGACTTCGCCTCGCTCGGGGCCGACGGGTTCGGGTTCTCCGACACCAGGGCTGCGGCGCGGCGCTACTTCCACATCGACGGCCCGTCGATGGCAGTGCGCGCCCTGCAGATGCTCGCCGAGCGCGGCGAGGTCCCGGCGGAGGTGCCACAGGAGGCGGCGAAGCGCTACCGCCTGCTCGACGTCACGGCCGGCACGTCCGGCAACGCCGGCGGCGAGAGCTGATCCGCCGCCCGACGCGCCATGGTGCGCCGCTCGCCACGTGCGGGCGGCGCACCGCTGTTGTGGGGCGCCTACAAATACACTTCCCGTATGCCGGTCGGTCGCCTGTCCACGTCCCTGACCACCCTGCAGCGGGTCGAGCGGTCCGCGGGTGAGCTGTCCAGCGCCGCCACGCGCCGGATGGAGACCAGCCACGAGTGGTACCGCGTCCTGTCGGCGCAGGACCGCTCATGGGTCGGGCTGGTCGCGCAGGCCGGCATCGCGGCGTTCATCGCCTGGCTGCGCGAGGGTGGCGACCAGGCGCCGGTGACGGCCGACGTGTTCGGCACTGCGCCACGCGAGCTCACCCGCTCCATCACCCTGCGCCAGACCCTCGACCTGGTCCGCTCCGTCGTCGACGTCGTGGAGCAGGACGCCACGGCGCTGGCCGAGCCCGGCGAGGAGCAGGCCCTGCG
>DASUKI010000219.1:0-4440 GCA_036278855.1 Pedococcus sp. | reverse complement strand
GAGGTGGCGCTGAGGGCGACGGAGAGCTGGCCCATCCCCTGGTCCTGGTAGAGCTGGGAGGCGAACCGGGCCACCCGGGTGCGGCTGTCCGTGACGGCAGTCCGGGTCTTGGCGAGGTCGTCGACGGCGCGTGCCTCGTTGGCCTGCGCGACCTGCAGCGCAACCGCCATCTGGTCGTTGTACTGGTCGGCCCGCTGCTGGGCAGCGGTCGCCTTGTCGAGGGCGGCCTGGGCGACCGGGATCGCGGCCTGGGTCCTCCGCAGCGCGAGGTAGGCGTTCTTGAGGCTGGCTGACAGGTCGTCGAGGTGGTCCTTGAGTGCATCGACCTGCTTGTCGACCTTCTTCTTGGCCGTGTTGGGGTCGCCCTTTGCCGACAGCTGCACCACACCGGTGCTCTGGCTGACCAGGCTCGTAGGACCGAGGACGTCGGGCGCGGCGAGGCCGACGGTGCACACCACCGCCAGTCCGAGGACGGACAGGCGGGGCCGGAGTGCGCGTGGGCGCTGGGGGGAGGCGCTCATAGGCCTCATTGGTAACACAAACCACAGGGGTTTCGACGTAACCGCACCGATAATTGGCCGTTTTCCGCGCGCTCGCAGCAACGTGCAGCGGGGGCGTCGGCGCGCCTCGTGCGTGCTGCGAGCCGAGGGGCCGCCGCGACCTCTGCGCGTCACAGCTCCCGGCTCGCGGGGCCGGGGCCAGCGGCGAGGCAGCGGCGAGGGGTCAGACGCGCAGGTAGCGGCGGATCGTCGCCCACGAGGTGAGGATGGCGACGGCCAGCATGACGCCGCCGAGCAGCGGCGCGATGATCCACACGTCGCTCTCACCCACCAGCGCCACGTCCGGCTGCGCCTGGGCGATGTACGGCGCCACGAGGTAGTGCATCGTGGCCCAGAGCAGGCCGATCGCCGTCGCCGAGCCCACCAGCGTGGCCAGGACGATCTCCATGACGAAGGGCAGCCGGATGGTGAGGTTGGAGGCGCCGACCAGCTTCATGATGCCGGTCTCGCGTCTTCGGCTGAAGGCGGCCTGGCGGATGGTGGTGGCCATCAGCAGCACCGCACAGATGATCATGATGAGCGCGAGGCCCAGCGCCGCGATGGTGATGCCGTTCATGACGGTGAACAGCTTGTCCAGGGTCTTCTGCTGGTCCTGCACCCGGCCCACACCGGGGGCGCCCTCGAACGCGCTGACCACGACGTCGTACTTCGTCGGGTCGTTCAGCTGCACGCGGTAGCTCGGGGGGATGTCGCCGACCCGGATGTTGCCCGCGAGGGGACTGTTGCGGAACTGGTCCTGGAACCGGTCGTAGGCCTGCTGCTCGGACTCGTAGTAGATGTTCTTGACGAGCGGTTTCATCTGCTCGAGCTGGTCCTTGAGGTCCGTCTTCTGCGCGTCGGTGACGGTCTTGCCGGCGCAGTTCGCGTCGGCGGAGTTCTCCCCGCACAGGAAGATCGAGACCTGGATCCGGTCGTACCAGTAGCCCTTGAGGGTGTCGACCTCACGCTGGAACAGCAGCCCGAGGCCGAGGAGGTACAGCGAGACGGTGGTCACCAGGATGACCGAGACGGCGATCGACAGGTTCCGGCGCAGGCCGGTCCAGATCTCGCTGAGGAGGAACTGCAGTCGCATGGGGGTGGGATCTCTCCGATGTCTGCGGGGTCGGTCCGGTGGCTCGGCTCGGCGGGCGGCTAGCTGCCGCTGCCGTAGACGCCCTTGTTCTCGTCGCGGATGATGTGGCCGTTCTTGAGCTCCACGACCCGCTTGCGGAGCTGGTTGACGATGTCGTCGTCGTGGGTGGCCATCACGATGGTGGTGCCGGTGCGGTTGATCCGGTCGAGCAGGCGCACGATGTCCAGGCTCGTCGTCGGGTCGAGGTTTCCGGTCGGCTCGTCGCACAGGAGGATCGGCGGCTTGTTGACGAAGGCGCGGGCAATCGCGACGCGCTGCTGCTCACCACCGGAGAGCTCGTGCGGCATCCGCTTCTCCTTGCCCTCCAGGCCCACCATCTCCAGTGTCTCGGGCACCACCTGCCGGATGGCGTGGGCGGAGCGGCCGAGCACCTGCAGCGCGAACGCGACGTTCTGGTAGACGGTCTTGTTGGGCAGCAGCCGGAAGTCCTGGAATACGGTGCCGATCTCACGACGCAGCCGCGGCACCTTGCGCTGCGGCAGCCGACCGACCTGCTGGCCGGCGACCAGGACCGTGCCCTGGGTGGCGTTCTCCTCCTTGAGGACCAGGCGCAGCAGGGTGGACTTGCCCGATCCGGAGGCGCCCACGACGAAGACGAACTCCCCCCGCTCGACCTCGAGGCTGACATCGCTGAGCGCAGGCCTGGTCGACCGGGGATAGACCTTGCTGACGTTCTCGAAACGGATCATGCGCGGTGGTGAGGCCTCACGGAGCGGGGACGGGACGGCATACGGATGCGTGCAGGGCACGGCGAACCCGAGGATAGGTCGCCAACCTTGGTATGCCGCGCAGTTGCCTGTTCTCGGCGTTGCGGCCCGCGCGGGGCCGCAGCCGCCCCCGGTGGCACGTGGACGACCGGGAGCGCTCGGCGCTCAGGCGCCGGCCTGCTCCTTCTCGTGCTCCTTCTCCTGCTCCTTGCGCCACCGCACGCCCGCCTCGATGAAGCCGTCGATGTCGCCGTCGAAGACCGCAGCCGGGTTGCCCACCTCGTACTCGGTGCGCAGGTCCTTGACCATCTGGTACGGCTGCAGCACGTAGGAGCGCATCTGGTCGCCCCAGCTCGCCTTGACGTCGCCGGCGAGCTCCTTCTTCGCGGCGGCCTCCTCGGCCTTCTTCTGCAGCAGCAGCCGCGACTGCAGGACGCGCAGGGCGGCGGCGCGGTTCTGGATCTGGGACTTCTCGTTCTGCATGGAGACGACGATGCCGGTGGGGATGTGCGTCATGCGGACCGCGGAGTCGGTGGTGTTGACCGACTGGCCGCCCGGACCCGAGGAGCGGAACACGTCGACCTTGATCTCGTTCTCGGGGATGTCGACGTGGTCGGTCGACTCGATGAGCGGGATCACCTCGACCGCGGCGAAGCTCGTCTGGCGACGGCCCTGGTTGTCGAACGGGCTGATCCGCACCAGCCGGTGCGTGCCGCCCTCGACGGACAGGTTGCCGAACGCGTAGGGCACGTTGACCTCGAAGGTGGCGCTCTTGAGCCCGGCCTCCTCGGCGTAGGAGGTGTCCATGACCTTGGTCGGGTACCCGTGCCGCTCCGCCCACCGCAGGTACATGCGCATGAGCATCTCGGCGAAGTCGGCGGCGTCCACTCCCCCGGCGCCCGACCGGATCGTCACCACCGCCGCGCGCTCGTCGTACTCGCCGGCCAGCAGGGTGCGCACCTCGAGCTCGGCGACGGCCTTGTGCACCGCCACCAGCTCGCGCTCGGCCTCGGCCATCGTGTCGGCGTCGCCGCCGTCCTCGGTGCCCATCTCGACCAGCGTCTCCAGGTCGTCGATGCGCGCGTCCATGCCGGTGACGCGTTCCAGCTCGGAGTTGGCGCGCGAGAGCGCGGAGGTGACCTGCTGGGCGGCCTCCGGGTCGTCCCACAGGTCCGGTGCGCCGGACTTCGCCTCGAGGTCCTTGATCTGGGCCCGGAGCGCGTCGAGGTCGGTCACCTCGCGCACCGAGTCCATGGTGGTGCGCAGGCTCTTGATCTCTTGCTGGAAGTCGGTTGCCACGAGGATCAAGCCTAGGCCACCACCACGACCCGGTATGCCGCGTGGTCGCCGGTCGGGGCTCGGCACCGCAGTGGTGGCTGAGCCGCCACTACGGTGTGGCCATGGAGCAGCGCGCCGCCGGGCCCGTCGGCGTGCACGCCTGGGTCGACGCGAGCGCGGGGGTGGCCGGCGACATGCTGCTGGGTGCGCTGGTCGACGCCGGGGCACCGCTCGAGGAGGTGTCGCGCGCCGTCGAGGCGGTGCTGCCCGACACGGTGCGGCTGACCGCCGGCGAGACCACGCGCGCCGGGCTTCGGGCGACCAAGGTCGACGTGGTCCTGCTACGCGAGGACCAGCCTCGGCGCGAGTGGACCCAGGTCAGGGCCATGGTGCAGGTGTCCGACCTCGCCGAGCGGGTCCGGGAGCGGGCCCTGGCGGTGTTCGCGACGCTGGCTGGTGCCGAGGCACGGGTGCACGGGGTCGACCCGGAGAGCGTCCACTTCCACGAGGTCGGCGCCTGGGACTCGATCGCCGACGTCGTCGGGGTCTGTGCGGCCCTGGAGTCGCTGGGGGTCGAGGCGGTCAGCGGCGGACCGGTGGCCGTCGGCTCCGGCCGGACCAGGACCGCACACGGCGACGTGCCGGTGCCCGTGCCCGCCGTCCTCGAGCTGGCTCGGGGCTGGCAGGTCGTGGCCGGCGGCGACGGCGAGCTCGCGACGCCCACCGGGCTGGCGCTGCTCCGGACACTCGCCTCGTCCTGCGA
>DASUKI010000218.1:0-2854 GCA_036278855.1 Pedococcus sp. | reverse complement strand
ACCGGACCGTGAACGAGGCGATCGGCCGGTACATGCCCGAGGAGGTCCAACGTCTCGCCGAGGCCTCCTGGGACAAACGCCACGTCACCATCGATGACCAGCTGGTCTCCTTCACCGGCACCATGAGCGTCTCCGCCGAGCTCGACATCGCCGACGCCCTCGACCTCGAGGCCGCCGTCGCCGCCGGCGCCGCCCAGCGCGCCGCGCTGGGGTCGTCCGAGTCGTTGGAGGTGCGCCGCGCCCAGGCCGTCGGCGACCTCGCCCGCGGACAGGCACCCCTCGACCTGCTCCCACCCCACACCCCCGAGACCCCCGACCCCCCCGGCGACATCGGCGACCGCGTGGGTTCGGCCGGCGGGCAGACCGCTCCCGGCGGCCGGCCGCGGGTGGCGCCGCGGCAGGTGGTGCTCTACGTCCACCTGTCCGAGGCCGCGGTGCACGGTGAGGATCCGGTGGCGCGGCTCGAACGCGGCCACGCCCTGGTCACCGCCGACCAGGTGGCCACCTGGTGCGGCCGCCCCGACACCGCCCAGATCGTGGTCAAGCCGGTCCTCGACCTCGACACCTGCACGTCGAGCGAGTCCGACCGGGTCACCCCGCCGATCGCCGAACACGTCGCCGTGCGGGACAAAACCTGTGTGTTCCCCTGGTGCACCCGCCCCGCCCGCAAATGCCACCCCGACGACCCTGATGAGCATCCCTGCGACTGCGACCACGTCCACCCCCGCGGCCAGGGCGGTGCGACCTGCAGCTGCAACATCGCACCCCTGTGCAGGCGCCATCATCGCCTGAAGACCCACTCACCCTGGACCTACCTGGTCCTCGACCCCGGCACCTACCTGTGGACCAGCCCCCACGGCTACCAGTTCCTCCGCGACCCCATCGGCACCCAAGACGTCTCCACCGACCGACCTCGACTCACAGCCGACGGCACACGCACGCCAACCGCTGCCGACGCGAGCGCCGCGCCCGCGCGCCCACCCGACACCTGACCACCCCGCCCCACACCCGGCCCAGACACCCTCGGTCGGCCGGGCCAGCGGCGTGCCCGGACGGCGGCGTGCCGGAATCGTTCACGCAACCGGGTCGGACACTGACGACAGGACGTGCTCGCCGTAGAACGCGATCATCTCGCGGTAGTGCGGCCCCATGTTGGCGACGTACAGCTCGTCGTAGCCTGCGTCGCCGTACTTCCGGATCTGCTCGAGGTGCGGCTCCGGGTCAGCCCCGGCGACCACGGACTCGCGGGTCGACTCGAGAGTCACCAGGGTGCTGGCCTGCTCGAAGTGCTCGGGTGTGGGCAGCACCTGCGCGAGCTCGCCGGGCAACCCGGCGTTGGGCCAGAGCCGGTGCGCGTGCTCCCAGCCCTCCTCCGGGTCGGGGCGAAGGCCACCTTGGCTCCGGCGTGCGCCGGTTTCCCGCCGGACCCCTCCTTGAACCGCCGTACCGACTCGGGATCGGGAGCGGTGTTGATGTAGCCGTCCCCGATCTTGGCGGCGACGTCGGTCGCCTTGGGGCCGAACCCGGACACGAAGATCGGCAGGTGCTGCTCTGGTCGGTTGTAGATGCGCGCGTGGTCGACGGTGAAGTGCTTGCCCTCCCACGAGACGACCTGGCCCGTCCACAGCTCGCGGATCAGCGCGACCGCCTCCTCGAGCATCTCCAGGCGCCGGTCGAGGGCCGGCCAAGGGTCACCCAGGATGTGCTCGTTGAGCGCCTCTCCGGTCCCCACGCCCAAGGTGAACCGGCCACCGAGCAGCTCCGCGGCGGTCGCGGCGGCCTGCGCGATCACGGCGGGATGGATCCGCACCGTGGGACAGGTCACCGCGGTCGTGACCGGGAGCGAGCACACCTGGCTGATCGACCCGATCACGCTCCAGACGAACGGGCTGTTGCCCTGCTCGTCGTTCCAAGGGTGGTAGTGGTCGCTGATCCACAGCGCGTGGAACCCGGCGTCCTCGGCGGCTGCCGCCTGCTCCAGCAGCTCCGCGGGCGCGTACTCCTCGGTGGACAGGAAGTATCCGATCCTCATCCTCGGGCGGTACCCGAGCCGAGCCGACACATGTGCCCGAGATTGTGCCCGCGATTGAGCCCGAGATTGTGCCCGCGACCCCGCGGGTACGGGACGGTTGTCGAAACGATTGTGCAGCCGTCCAAGAGGAGGCCGGAGCCGTGCCGAGCAAGTCAGCCAACGTCAAGAACGAGAAGCAGTACGAAGCGCTCAAGGACAAGGGCATGTCCAAACAGCGCGCAGCCCGGATCGCCAACAGCGAGGGCTCGAGCAGCCGGGGAGGCAAGCAGAGCGGCTCCGGAGGCGACAGTTCCCAGGGCGGCACAACCGCACAGAAGAAGAAGGCGGGCCGCAAGGGCGGCAAGGCGTCCAGCAGCAAGAGCTGATCCGGCTCCGGAGCAGTGGCCACCGTGGACGTCTCCGCTCGGTCGGTCGAGTCGTCCGCACGCCGTAGCACCGTCTTCGACCGGCTCGTCCGCTGCGGGCTCGTGGGCTACGGGCTGCTCCACCTCGTGGTGGCCTGGGTGTCCGTCAGCCTGGTGCGAGGCGGCCACCAGCGCACGAGCCAGGGCGCCCTCCAGCATCTCGCGCATGAGCCGTACGGCGTACCACTTCTCGGAGGCATGGCGGTGGCATTCGCCGTCCTCGCGGTCTGGCAGGCGATCGCGGCCCTCGTCGGGTATCGCCACCTGGAGGGCCGTCGGCGTCACGTGATGCGGGCGGGAGCGGGCTGCCGTGTGGTGACCTACGGCTACCTGTGCATGTCGCTGAGCCGCATGCTGCTGGGTGGTCAGAGCCACGGTGGTTCGTCGGCGCGGCAGACGTCGGCGGGCGTGCTGGCCG
>DASUKI010000217.1:0-3625 GCA_036278855.1 Pedococcus sp. | reverse complement strand
GACAGGTCCATCGACTCGTGGGTGTGCTCGGTCCAGACCCGGTGGCCGCGGCCCTTGGCGTCGCGGATCGTGTGGATCGTGAGCAACGGCGTCTTGGTCTGCACGTAGTGCACGTCGGCAGGGTCGGTGATGCCCGCCTTGCCCATGGCCTCCTTCACGGCAGCCGCGACCTTCTCGATCATCGGCGTGAAGCCGATCTCCTCGGGCTTGAGCGGCTCGCTCATCGCGAAGCCCACCGTGAGCCGCAGGTCGTCGGACTGCTCGGCCTTCTCCGGCGGGATGGTGGCGAAGATCGTCGCGTGCGGGCTGATCACGCCGTCGGTGCCACCTGACCACACGATTGGCACCAGCGCGACCTGGTCGGCCGGCGCGCCCTTCTCGACCAGCACCTGGCGGAATGCCCGATCGGCGATGATCCGCGTGTAGTCGTTGACGCCGCCGTTTCCCTCGGTCTTGCCGATGACCGCGACCACCCGGTCGGCGTCCATCACCCCGTCGTCGATGAGGCGTGCCAGCTCGCTGGCGTCCGAGACGCCGTGCAGCGGCACCTTGCGGACCTCGATTGCGTCGGGCATGACTCTCACCTTTCCGTTGGTACCGAAGAGTTTTCGACGACCGTGCCGGCCCCGCCCTCGACGGCGTCGGCGATCAGGTCGAGCGCGGTGATGACACCGCGTGTCCCGCCACCACGGACGAACCGCAGCACCGCCTCCACCTTGGGCCCCATGGACCCCGACGCGAACTGGCCGCTCGCGGCATACGACTCCAGCTCGGTGAGCGATACGCGGCCCAGCGCGCGCTCCGAAGCGGTGCCGAAGCCCAGGGTCGCGTTAGCCACGTCGGTGGCGATGACGAGCACGTCGGCGTCGAGGTCGCGCGCGAGGACGGCCGCCGTGAGGTCCTTGTCGATCACCGCATCGACGCCGTGCACCTCGCCGGACCCGGTCCGGACCACGGGGATGCCGCCGCCACCAGCCGCCACGACCACGTAGCCGGCGGCCAGCAGGGCCAGGACGGTGTGCGTCTCGAGCACCTCGAGCGGCTCCGGGGAGGCGACCACGCGGCGCCAGCCCTTCGCCCCGCGGTCCTCCCAGGTCTCGCCGTGGTCGATGAGGACCTGCGCCTGCTCCCGGGGCAGGTACCGACCGATCGGCTTGCTGGGCGTCGTGAAGTTGGGGTCATCGGTGTCGACGAGGGTGCGGGTGACCAGCGCAGCGACGGGATGGATGGCACCTCGGGCGCGCAGCGCGGGCTCGAGCGTGTCCATGACGGTGAAGCCGACCGTCGCCTGCGTCTGCGCGCCGCACCAGTCGAGGCTGACCGGCGGGACCACGTGGGCGGCAAGCTCGTTCTTGACCAGGAGGTTGCCCACCTGGGGGCCGTTGCCGTGGGTGATCACGACCTCGTGCCCCGCCGCGACCACGTCGGCGATGCGTTCCATGGCGCGCCGGATCGCGTGGCGCTGCGCCTTCTGGGTGGCGCTGCCGTCGGGGCCGGTCATGGCGTTGCCACCCAGCGCCACCAGGACCCGCATGCACACCTCCTCGCGCGTGGACGCCGTGCGGCGAGCCTAGGGACGACTTTGGTATGCCGCGTTGTCACCACCTGCCCAACGGTGCCGCGCTGGTTGTCAGGTCCGTGCGTCAGCCCAGCCGACGGTAGCGCTCGAGTCGCGCTGCCAGCCGCCCTGCCGGGTCCTGGCGGGCGAGGACCGCGAGCTCGTGCTGGATGACCTGCGACATCCGTTGGCAGAACTCCTCCGGCTCGTCGGCCGCGTCCGGGTGCTCGGCGACCACGCGGTCCACGATGCCGGCGTGGAGCAGGTCGATGGAGCGGACCTGCTGGCTCGCCGCCAGCTCGGGGGCGTGGCTGGTGTCGCGGTGGAGGATCGCCGAGGCGCCCTCCGGTGGGAGCGGGGACAGCCACGAGTGCTGCGCCGCGACGACTCGGTCCGCGGGCATCATCGCGATTGCGCCGCCACCGGTGCCCTGCCCCAGGAGGACGCAGACCGTCGGCGCGTCGAGCGTGACCAGCTCGGCGAGGCACCGGGCGATCTCGCCGGCCAACCCACCCTCCTCCGCCTCCTTCGACAGCGCCGCTCCGGCCGTGTCGATGACGGAGACCAGCGGCAGCTGGAGCTCGTGCGCGAGCCGCATCCCGCGGCGGGCCACCCGCAAGCCCTTGGGAGACAACGGCTCCTGGAGGGTCTGCCGGCCGCGGTCCTGACCGAGCACCACGCACGCAGCCCCGCCGAAACGTGCCAGGGCCATGAGCAGCCCCGGGTCGTACTCACCCTGCCCGGTGCCGTGCAGGGGCAGCACGTCGGTCGCACCGAGCCGCAGCAGCGCCCGTACGCCGGGCCGGTCGTCCCGCCGGGACCTCGTGATCGACTCCCAGGCCGGCACGTCGGCGAGCGGCTCCTTGGGCAGCTCCGGCACGTCGGGCAGGTCCTCGCGCGGACCGGACAGCACGGTGAGCGCCCGGTCCGCGACCTCGGCGAGCGCCTCCGCGGGGAGGATGGCGTCGACCAGCCCGTGCTGGAACAGGTTCTCCGCGGTCTGGACGCCCTCGGGGAACGGATGGTTGTACAGGGACTCGTAGACCCGCGCCCCGAGGAACCCGATCATCGCCCCGGGCTCTGCGACGGTCACGTGGCCGAGCGACCCCCACGACGCAAAGACCCCGCCTGTCGTCGGGTGCCGCAGGTAGACCAGGTAGGGCAGCCCAGCGTCCTTGAAGGCGGTGCAGGCCGCACTGATCTTCACCATGCCGACGAACGCCGGAGTGCCCTCCTGCATCCGGGTGCCCCCGGACGCGGGAGCGGCGAAGAGGGGCAGCTCCGCCTCCCGGGCCCGGTCGAAGGCGGTCACGATCCGTGCCGCGGCCGTACTGCCGATCGACCCGGCCAGGAACCGGAACTCGCCGGCGATCACTGCCACCCGCCGGCCCCTGATGCGGCCCTCGCCGGTCACGATCGCCTCGTCGACTCCGGAGCGCTCTTGTGCCGCTGTCAGCTCCTCGGCATAGGTGCTGCCGACGGGTGCCACGTCCGGGGGCGGCTCGTCCCAGCCGACCCAGCTGCCCTCGTCGAGGACCGTCCGCACCAGCTCGAGCCCTCCGAGCCTGGTCACGAAGGGCCTTCGTGGCAATCCGGTGTGGCTCGTTTCGGCGCGCACGCCTCAACGGTGAGGGGCACGAGCATCCGGTGCCGGACGAGCCCCGAGCGGTAAGTCACCTCATAGCCGCGGTAGTGCCAGGTGCCATCGCGCTCCACCCGGTAGGTGGCGAGGATCTCGGCCATTCCGAGGTCTCGTCCCACTGCCCGGTCGGGATGGATGACGAAGCCTTCCGCAGGGTGGCGATCGGCGGTGGGGACGAGCTCCTCACCCGAGCCCTGGACGATGCCGATGGCGTCGCGTCCGGGCTCTCGCGTCGTCAGCGTCACGGCCACGACGGGCATGGCCTCCGTGGCACCCTGCGCCGGCACGGCTCGGACGGACTCGATGTGAGCGTCGAAGGGACCGTCGTTGTGGAGGAAGATCCCGCCTTCGGTGAACGCATCGCCCACGTTCGCGGTGATGCCCACCTTTGCCCCGCCGGGCGGACCGAGTGGTCCGTCGCCGGT
>DASUKI010000216.1:0-5582 GCA_036278855.1 Pedococcus sp. | reverse complement strand
CGATCGGGATCTCGAGCGCCGGCGCCATCGGCGCCGCCGCGGCGTTGCCCGCAGGCGGTGGCCGGGAGCAGGTCACCCGGGGCGGGTTCGGTGCCGGTGTCCCGGGCGGGAACGGCGTGGGCGGTCGGGGCGGGCAGCCGGCGCCCCGCCAGGGTGGACCGGCCATGCCCGGTCAGGGTGGACCGGCAGTGCCCGGTCAGGGGCTCGGCCGGGGACTCGGCCAGGTGACCCCGTGATTGCCGTGCTGGCGCGGGTCCGGGTCACGACGACCCGTGCGTGGCGACGACGGACCGGGTCCAGGGGATGGCTCGACTACTCGACCCTGCCGGTCTGTGGTGGGATCAGGCCGCTCGCCGGGACCCAGCGCGGACCCGTCGAGGCGTCACGGACGCGATGAGCGCCGCGGCGACGAGGAGCCAGACGGCTAGTGACACCCAGGCCGCGCCCACCCCGATCGCACCCAGCCACGGCAGCCCCGTGGCGCCGGCGAACGCGCTGGACGCCACGGCATACATCCCCAGCGGGAACACCACGCTCCACAGCCCCAACTCGTAGGTGCGGTGCTGCGCGCGCCGGGCGTGCCGCCACACGCTGCCGACCACCAGCAGCGGCACCAGCCAGGTGCCGAAGGACCACAGCAGCATCGAGATGCCCTCGACCGCGGGACGCATCCGGTCGAACGGGGCGTCGCTCGCCACCTGCAGGATCCGCGACCCGGCGAGCACCGAGATCGCGGTGCCACCCATGAAGATCCAGTACGACGGCGTCAGCGCCTCGGCGCGCACCGGCCGGCGCAGCAGTGCCACGACGACCAGCGTCGAGACGAGCAGGTAGAGCAGCACCCCCACCGACCACGCAGCGAGCGACAACAGCAGCAACGACGGGTGGCGGTGCACGATGCGGGCGAGGTCGGCGCACCCGACCGCGATCGACTGGGCGCTGACCACCCACATGAACCAGCCGCCGGTCACCCCACCGAGCACCGGTTGCTCGGAGCGGTGCAGCACGAGCACGGCCGGCACGAGGTAGCTCAGCGCCAGCCACCCGATGAGCGCCACCGCGACGAGGACCACCGATGCGGCGACGTGGCGGTCCACGGCGAGCCGCGAGGCGAGCACCCCGGTGGCGGCGACGAAGGTGAGGTAGCCGAAGCCGCGCGCCGGGTCCTCGGCGTCGGTCAGCGCCGCCTGCGGCCACCGGGCCAGCCGCCAGGTGGTGGCTGCGACGAGCAGCAGGTAGGCGGTGGCCGCCAGGACCAGCAGCGGCACGGAGGCGACGTCGAGCCCGACCACGTGCATCGCCTCCGAGACGATGCCGGTGGCCATGACCGCGGAGAAGTCGGCGGGGTCGAGCCGGTGGACGGCCCTCCCCAGCGCCGTCTCGCGGCCACGGTCGTGCATGGGCCCAGCGTCCCACCGGACGCCGAACTTCTCAGGTGCGCGCCGATCCCAGTCCCAGCACGACGGCCAGTCCCAACGCACTGCGTGGGTCGTATGCCGTGCGCCACAGGCCGCCGTGCACGGCACCGACGGCCTCCTCGCGCCACGGCGTGGTCGGCTCGTGTGGCGCCGCGCGCAGGTCGTGGACGAGCAGCGCGGCCATGAGGGTGTTGCTCGTGGCGGGCTCGAACACCTCGATGCCGAACCGGTGCGCGCCGGCGTACGCGCTCGCGAGGGCGCGGTTCCTCAGCACCGAGCGGGTGCGGGTGGGTGGGGCCACGTTGAGGGACACCGTCGTCCCGTCGCCCCGTGCGGTGGTCGCCCTCCAGCGCTGGAGCCGCTTGGCGAGCGCGTAGTTCGGGCCCTGCTGCGGCACGAGGCTGTCGTTGAGGCCGGGGTCCTCGTCCGGGGCGTAGTTGCGGCGCAGCAGCCGGCCGCCGCTGACGGTGCGCAGCGCCGGCCGGGTGAGCCGCAGGCCGGTGCGGGGACGCGCATACGCCTGCGTCGAGTACTCGACCGCCTCTCGGGGCACGGCGAACACGTCCGTCGGGGTGGCCAGAAACGCCAGGGCGACGTCGTTGCGACGCCGGAGCAGCTCCTGGCTCAGCGCGTCGACGGCGGTGGAGACGCGCACGTTGGTGGCGCCGTCGGCATACACGTAGTTGCCGAGGACGAGCGGCCCGTCGAGCTCGCCGAGCCAGTCGGCCACGGCTGGCAGGCCGTGGAGCAGGTCGGCGCCGGCATGCTGGGCGAGGTTGCCCGCGCTCCACGCAGTGCCGGCACGCACGGGCAGGTGCAGGGTGCCTGCCGAGCTGCCGGCCAGGTCGAGGACCCGCTTCCAGATTTCCGGTCGCGGGAGGTCGACGCCCACCACCGTCGCACCCCATGACAGGGCCGCCCGCAGGGGTCCCATCTCGGCGCCGGCACCCAGCACCACCAGCTGTTGGTCGGCGAGGTCGAGCCAGTCGGGGTTGGCCATCACCCTGCGCACCGCCTCGGCAGCCGACGGCTCCATGACACCGCGGGCAACCCAGGCGTCGAGCTGCCGGTTGAGCGGGTCGCCGCGCAGCCGGTCGCCGTGCAGCGGGATGCTGAGCTCGGTCGCGCGCTCGCCCGTTCCCTTCACCGTGACGGTCTCGAGGCGGTCCCCACCGCCGGCGGCGAAGACCTCGTCGAGGGGCAGCTCGTCGCCCCCGGGTCCGGTCGCCCCCATCCGGCCGTGCAGCGACTCGAGGCCGGCGCGCGCGACCTCGACCGCGGCGCGGCCCTCCCACAGCAGCCCGGCCTCCACCAGCCGCCGGAAGTGGGAGAGGTACCCGTGGCGCCAGTTGGTCTCGCGCTCGGCGGCCTGGGCGCCGACCGGGTCCACCGCCCTCAGCGCGTCGGCGACGACCGCGCGTCCCAGCGCCGAGGTGCTGCGCCTGCCGTCGACCTCCGGGAAGACCACGCCGCGCGGCGACTGGTCACCGTGCGTGCGCTCTGCCATGGCCGTGAGTATGCCGCGTGGCCGGCTGCCGCGCGCATGCCTGCCCTGCGATGCCGGTCGGACCGATATGGTCCCACTGGGTCGGGAGCCGGGAGGGCGGCGTGGGTCGCGCGATGTCCAGCGGGCAGGTGGAGCGGTTCGTCGCGCCCCTGCGTGTCTTCGGGCTGGTCGCCGGGCTCCTGCTCGTCGGCCTGACGAGCTTCCCCAACGAGGGCCTGCGCACCACCGCGCTCACCACCATGGCCCTGCTCGCGGTGGCAACGGCCCTGACCTGGGTGTGGGGACGCAGGAGCCGGTGGACCAACCCCGCGCTGGTGCACGTCGGGTTCGTCGTCGACGTCTTCCTCATCCTCGGGTACGCCGTGTCGTTCGCCCACCTCCAGCCGAGCGTCTCCTGGTCGGTCGCCTTCACGTTGCTGGCCGACGCCATCTACCGGTACGGCGTGCGTGGGGCGGTCCCCGGGTACCTCCTCGGCGTCGTGGTGTTCCTCGTGCAGGCGCGGGTGCACCAGGTCGTGACGGGCGAGCGAACTCCGCTCGTTGGTGTCGTCTTCGCCCTCAGCACCCTGTTCGGCGTCGCTGGCGTGATGACGGTCCTGAGCCACCTGCTCGAACGTCGCGCCGGGCAACAGCGCGAGCAGGCCCTCGCCCTGGCGGATGCACTCGAAGCCCAGGAGCGTGGGGTAGCAGCCACCGCGCACGAGTTCCGTGGCGCGCTCGCGGTCATCGTCGGCGCCGCGCAGACGGCCCGCACCAAGCGCGACCGGCTCGACCCGACGGAGCTCGACGCGCTCCTGGCCGACATCGAGTCGCAGGGTCGTCAGGTGCAGGACCTGGTCGCCAGCCTCGCCTCGGCTGGTCCGGACCGCCTCGGTGGCCTGGCCATCCGCAGCCGCCGCGACGACATCGGGCAGACCGTCAGGCGGGCGGTCGACGCCTGCGAGCACCACCGCCGCAACCACGACCTGCAGCTCACCCTCCCCAGGCTGCAGTGCAGCCTCGACCACGAGCGGCTGTACCAGGTCACCCGCAACCTCGTCGACAACGCCTACCGGCACACCGACCCGGGCACCCGCGTGTCAGTCGCCGTGCGTCGGCTGGGCGTCACGGTCGAGCTGGCCGTGACCGACAACGGTCCCGGCATCCCCGCGGAGGCGCAGCAGCGGGCGCTCGACCCGTTCCGGCGCCGCGGCGGTGGTGAGGACGAGCCGGTCGGGTTCGGTCTCTACCTCGTGCGCCAGATCGTCGCGGCGATGGGCGGGACGCTCGAGCTGCGCGCCTCCCCGTACGGCACCAACGTCCTCGTGCGGGTCCCGGCGGCCTTCGGCGACCGCGCGCCCTGAGCCCGGCACGGCGAAGGGTCCGGGACCACAACGGTCCCGGACCCCTCGACGTGTGCCGGCCACGCGGCATACGGGCTGTCGTCAGCTGACGCCGAGGCGGTCCTTGAGGCCGTCGAGCTCGACGCGCAGCTGGGTCGGGAGCTGGTCGCCGAACTTGGCGAACCACTCCTCGATCTGCGGGATCTCGGCCTTCCAGTCCTCGGGGTTGACCGCGAGGGCCTGTTCGAGCTCGTCGGCGGTCATGTCGAGGCCCTCGACGTCCAGCGACTCGGGGGTGGGGACGTGGCCGATGGGCGTCTCGATGGCGGCCGCCTTGCCCTCGATGCGCTCGATGGCCCACTTGAGGACGCGGCTGTTCTCACCGAAGCCGGGCCACAGGAACCCGCCATCCTTGTCGCGCCGGAACCAGTTGACGTAGAAGATCCGCGGCAGCTTGGTGGCGTCGGCGTCCTTGCCGATGTTGATCCAGTGTTGGAAGTAGTCGCCGGCGTTGTAGCCGATGAACGGCAGCATCGCCATGGGGTCGCGGCGCACCACACCGACCTGGCCGGTGGCCGCCGCGGTGGTCTCCGAGGAGAGCGTGGCGCCCATGAAGGTGCCGTGCGTCCAGTCGCGGGACTCGGTCACCAGCGGGATGGTCTCCTTGCGGCGGCCGCCGAAGAAGATGGCCGAGATCGGCACACCCTTGGGGTCGTTGTACTCCGGCGCCAGGATCGGGCACTGCTCGATCGGGGTGCAGTAGCGGCTGTTCGGGTGGCTGGACGGCTCCTCGGACTCGGGCGTCCAGTCCCGTCCCTTCCACGAGGTGGCGTGGGCGGGCTCGTTCTCGAGCCCCTCCCACCAGATGTCGCCGTCGTCGGTGAGCGCGACGTTGGTGAAGACCGAGTTGCCCTTGTTGATGGTGCGCATCGCGTTGGGGTTGGTGTGCTCGTTGGTGCCCGGGGCGACGCCGAAGAAGCCGAACTCGGGGTTGACGGCGTAGAGCCGGCCGTCCTCGCCGAAGCGCATCCAGGCGATGTCGTCACCGAGGGTCTCGACCTTCCAGTCCTTCACGGTCGGCTCGAGCATGGCGAGGTTGGTCTTGCCGCACGAGCTCGGGAACGCCGCGGCGATGTAGTAGACCTGCTGCTCGGGGGAGGTCAGCTTGAGGATGAGCATGTGCTCGGCGAGCCAGCCCTCGTCGCGGGCCATGACCGAGGCGATGCGCAGCGAGTAGCACTTCTTGCCGAGCAGCGCGTTGCCGCCGTAGCCGGAGCCGTAGGACCAGATCATCCGCTCCTCGGGGAACTGCACGATGTACTTGGTGTCGTTGCA
>DASUKI010000215.1:0-11556 GCA_036278855.1 Pedococcus sp. | reverse complement strand
TAGTCTTGGGGCCATGGTCGACACCTGGCTGCCCACGTACGTCCCGAGTCCTGACCGCTACGGACCGATGCCCTACCGCAGGGTCGGCCAGTCCGGCCTGCGGCTGCCGGCAGTCAGCCTCGGCCTGTGGCACAACTTCGGGGACGACAAGCCCCTGGGCGAGCAGCGCGCCATCCTGCGCCGCGCCTTCGACCTGGGCATCACCCACTTCGACCTCGCCAACAACTACGGCCCGCCCTACGGTGCGGCCGAGCGCAACTTCGGCACCCACCTCGCCGCCGACTTCCGGCCCTACCGCGACGAGCTCGTCATCTCCTCCAAGGCCGGCTGGGACATGTGGCCCGGGCCCTACGGAGACGGTGGCTCGCGCAAGTACCTCGTCGCCAGCCTCGACCAGACCCTCCAGCGCACCGGCCTGGACTACGTCGACATCTTCTACAGCCACCGCCCCGACCCGGATACCCCCATCGAGGAGACGATGGGGGCGCTTGCCTCCATCGTGCAGCAGGGCAAGGCGTTGTATGCCGGGATCTCCAGCTACGGTCCTGAGCTCACCGCCCACGCGGCGGACCTACTCGACCAGCTGGGTGTCCCGCTGCTGATCCACCAGCCGAGCTACTCGATGCTCAACCGGTGGGTCGAGGGAGGGCTGCTCGACACCCTGGGCGAGCGCGGCGTCGGCTGCATCGCCTTCAGCCCGCTTGCCCAGGGGATGCTCACGAACAAGTACCTCGGCGGCATACCGGAGGGGTCCCGGGCTGCGCAGGGGAAGTCCCTGTCGCCGGACCTGCTCACCGACGAGTCACTCGCCCACATCCGCAAGCTCAACGACCTCGCCCAGGAGCGCGGCCAGTCCCTGGCCCAGATGGCCCTGGCGTGGGTGCTGCGCGACGAGCGGGTCTCCTCGGTCCTCATCGGGGCCTCGAGCGTCGGACAGCTCGAGGACTCGGCAGCGGCGGTCGCCAACCTGCGCTTCACCGACGCCGAGCTCGCCGAGGTCGACCGCGACGCCGTGGAGGCGGGCATCGACCTGTGGCGAACCCAGTCCGAGCTGACCTGACGGCTCGAGCGGGCACCGGCAGCGGTGCTACGACGTTGGTGGGTGGCCGAATGGGCCCGCGGGGGGCATAGTCGAGGGAGGACCTGACCTTCGAGCCTCAACCAGGGCTGGAGTGTGGAGTGAGCGAGGCGAACGGCATGCACCAGGCCGACGGCTCACCTGCGCCGCGGGTCATCCACCTGCCCTCACCCCGCTGGTTGTTCTCGCCGCGGCGTGGCCTGCCGCTGGCGGTGGTCGCACTGATCGGGGTCGCGAGCGTTCCCGTCGATGCGCCATTCGAGAGCGCGCAGGGCGCCCAACCGGCTTCGACGACCCAGGTCCGGACTGCGCCGCCTGCCGACTCCCTGCGCTGGTACGACGAGGCCGAGCAGCGTGACCGCGGCTGGGACCGGATCAGGCAGGTGTATGCCGTGCCGTTGCCCACCGTTGCCGACGCACCGGCCGCGCCACGGGTGGGACCCGTGGCGCCCGCGGGGTCGTTCGCCGGGTCGTTCGCCGTGCCAGCAGCGTTGTGGGCGGCGTACACCGCGGCCGCCGCGGCGATGCCCGCGTCCTGCCACCTCGACCCGCGGCTGCTGGCCGCCATCGGTCAGGTGGAGTCGGGCTCCTTGAGTGGTCGCAGCCTCGACAAGCGGCACCGGGCCGTGCCCGCGGTGTACGGACCGGTGCTCGACGGTGGCGCGTACGCGAGCATCCGCGACACCGACGCCGGGCGGTGGGACGGCGACCGCACCTGGGACCGCGCCGTCGGACCGATGCAGTTCATCCCCTCGACGTGGTCGCGGCACGGCCGGGACGCGGACGGGGACGGAGTGGCCGATCCCCAGGACATCGAGGACGCCGCCCTCTCGGCCGCCGGGTACCTGTGCGCGGGCGGCAGGGACCTGGCCCGCCCGGACGGGCTGCGGGCGGCGATCCTGTCGTACAACCACTCCAACAGCTACCTCGCCGCCGTGCTGTCCCTGCTCCCCGGCGTGATGCCGGGCGGCACCGACCTCCTGCTCGCTCGTGGCTCCGACACCACGGTGGCCGCCTCCACCCCGGCTCCCGCGGGCGCAGCGGGTCCGACGCCGGCGTCGTTGCCGACGACGACCAGCCCCTCGTCGAGCACCACCTCGTCCAGCACCACCACGTCCAGCACCACCTCCCCGGGGACGAGCACAACGACGACCAGCAGCGACCCGTCGAGCAGCCCCACGTCCGGCACCACGACGTCGAGCAGCACCACGTCGAGCAGCACCACGTCGAGCACCACCACGTCGAGCACCACCACGTCCCCGACCAGCAGCTCGACCACAACCACGACGTCGCCGACCACCACCACGAGGCCGACAACCACGAGCACCACGACCACGACGCCGTCAACCACAACCACGACGTCGACCACGACGCCGCCGACTACGACGACGACCACACCCGCCGACTGCGACACCCCCACCGCCACCGGAACGGCCACTGCCACCGCGACCACGGGCGGCACGGCGACAACGACACCGACCACCACCGCCTCACCCCCGGCGTCACCCACCAGTGGTGAGCCGACGCCGAGCGGGACCTGCAGCGAGTCACCGACGGCCACTGCGTCGCCGACCACCACTCCCTCCGCCCCACCCTCCACCTCGTCCGCGACCGCGACGGAGGCCGCCCTGCTCGACGGGCGCAGCGAGCCGACCGCGGACTGACCGGCCGCTCACGACGGCCCCGCCGCAGCGCCGGCTGTCCAGCTGCGATCGCCCTCGGTCCGGATTCTGAGATTCCCGGGTGGGGCGGATAACCTTGCCCTGCAATCCCGCATGTGAGCGCCGCCACAAGCAGCCCTCACGACGATGCCGCTGGACCAACGGCGGAGACCCCACGAGGGTGAGAAGGAGAGCCTGTGAGCGACAACGCTGTCGCCGACGCCCACAGCGTCGCGCACGAGGAAGACGTGATCGCCGAGTTGACCGCACCTGTCCCCGAGGTGGGTGACGGCGGGCCCGAGATGGTCCAGCTGCTCACGCCAGAGGGCCAGCGCGTCGACAACACCGAGTACGACCACTACGTCGCGGACCTGACCGACGAGGAGCTGCGCGGCTTCTACCGCGACCTGGTCCTCATCCGCCGGGTCGACACCGAGGCAACCGCGCTCCAGCGCCAGGGCGAGCTCGGCATCTGGGCCAGCCTGCTCGGCCAGGAGGCCGCCCAGGTCGGCTCGGGCCGGGCGCTGAAGCCTCAGGACTACGCCTTCCCCACCTACCGCGAGCACGGCGTCGCCTGGTGCCGCGGGGTGGACCCGCTCAACCTGCTCGGCCTGTTCCGTGGTGTGAACCACGGCGGCTGGGACCCCAACGAGAAGAACTTCCACCTCTACACCATCGTCATCGGCGCGCAGACCCTGCACGCCACCGGCTACGCCATGGGCATCCAGCGCGACGGCTCGGTCGGCACCGGCGAGGCGGACCGCGACGCCGCGGTGATCGCCTACTTCGGTGATGGGGCGACCGCACAGGGCGACGTCAACGAGTCGTTCGTCTACGCCGCGGTCAACAACGCTCCTGTCGTGTTCTTCTGCCAGAACAACCAGTGGGCCATCTCCGAGCCCAACGAGCGCCAGACCCGGATCCCGCTCTACCAGCGGGCGCGCGGGTTCGGCTTCCCAGGCGTCCGCGTCGACGGCAACGACGTGCTCGCCGTCTACGCCGTGACCAAGCAGGCGCTCGACGCGGCCCGCTCCGGCCAGGGCCCCACCTTCGTCGAGGCGTTCACCTACCGCATGGGCGCCCACACGACCTCCGACGACCCGACCAAGTACCGCGTCTCGGCCGAGGTCGAGGTGTGGAAGCACCGCGACCCGATCGAGCGCTTCAAGTCCTACCTCGTCCACACGAAGAAGGCGGACCACGACTTCCTTGAGCAGGTCGACAAGGAGGCCGACGAGCTCGCCGCACACGTGCGCAACGGCTGCCTCGAGATGCCGGACCCGAGCGGCGACTCGATGTTCGACCACATCTACGTCGAGCAGCACCCCGTGGTCGAGAAGGAGCGCCGGGAGTTCGCCGAGTACCACGCCGGGTTCGAGGGAGAGGCGGCCCACTGATGGCGACGATGACGATTGCCAAGGGCATCAACAACGGCCTGCGCGCGGCCATGGAGCGCGACCCCAAGGTCGTCCTCATGGGCGAGGACATCGGCAAGCTGGGCGGTGTCTTCCGGGTCACCGAGGGGCTGCAGAAGGACTTCGGCGAGGACCGGGTCATCGACACCCCGCTCGCTGAGGCCGGCATCGTCGGCACCGCGATCGGCATGGCACTGCGCGGCTACCGCCCGGTCGTCGAGATCCAGTTCGACGGGTTCGTCTACCCGGCGTTCGACCACATCGTCAGCCAGGTCGCCAAGATGCGTGCCCGCTCGCTCGGCAAGGTCACCCTCCCGATCGTGATCCGGATCCCGGTCGGTGGCGGCATCGGCGCGGTCGAGCACCACTCCGAGTCCAACGAGGCGTACTTCGCGCACACCGCCGGCCTCAAGGTGGTCTGCTGCTCGAACCCCGAGGACGCCTACTGGATGATCCAGCAGGCGATCGAGACCGACGACCCGGTCCTGTTCTACGAGCCCAAGCGCCGCTACTGGGACAAGGGCGAGGTCGACGTCGACTCCGCGTCGCGTGGCCTGCTCCAGGCGTTGGTATGCCGCGAGGGCACCGACGCGACGCTGCTCGCCTACGGCCCCATGGTCAAGACGTGCATGCAGGCGGCCCAGGCCGCCGCGGAGGAGGGCAAGAGCCTCGAGGTCATCGACCTCCGGTCGCTGAGCCCGCTCGACGTCGAGACGGTGACGAAGTCGGTCGAGAAGACGGGCCGGGTCGTCGTGGTGCACGAGGCGCCGACCTTCCTCGGCATGGGTGCCGAGGTCGCGGCGACGCTCCAGGAGCAGTGCTTCTACCACCTCGAGGCCCCGGTGCTCCGGGTCGGCGGCTACAACCTGCCCTACCCGCCGAGCAAGCTCGAGGAGGAGTTCCTCCCCGACCTCGACCGGGTGCTCGACGCCGTCGACCGCTCATTGGCCTTCTGAGACAAGGGGACTGACGCCTGTGTCCACGAAAGAGTTCAAGCTGCCCGACCCGGGTGAGGGCCTGACCGAGGCCGAGATCGTCACCTGGCACGTCAAGGTGGGCGACACCGTCAAGGTCAACGACATCGTCGTCGAGATCGAGACCGCCAAGAGCCTGGTCGAGCTACCCGTCCCATTCGCGGGGACCATCGAGCGGCTCCTGGTCAACGAGGGCGACACGGTCGAGGTCGGCACCCCGATCATCGCCGTCGACACCTCCGGCGGCGCCGGCGCCGCCCCAGCCTCAGCCACGGATCCCGCGCAAGTTATCCACCCAAATGGACCGAGACCTGCAGTCGAGGACGCGCCCGATGCCCCCGTCGAGCCCGGCCTCGAGGGCAGCCCCGCCCCCAAGCTGTCGCAGGAGCGGGCCGCCGCGGAGGCCGAGGAGTCGATCGAGGAGGGCAAGATCGGGGGCACCACGTCGACCGGTCGCACCGCCGTCCTCGTCGGCTACGGCGTCAAGAACACCGAGGCAAAGCGCCGCCCCCGCAAGAGCGCGGTCGCGCCGGCGGTGCAGCAGCCGACCAACCCGACGGCGGAGGCGCCGCTCCAGCCAGTTCCGGCCGCGCCGGCTGGTGGGGCCAGGGCGCTCGCCAAGCCGCCGGTCCGCAAGTACGCCAAGGACCTCGGGGTCGACCTGAGCCAGGTCGCTGGCAGCGGCGAGGGCGGCATCATCTCGCGCGCCGATGTCGACGCGCACGCCGCAGGCGGGCATGCCCCCGGCAGCGATGCCAGCATCGGCATCGCACCGGTGCGACCGGCATACGAACCGCCGACCGTGGTCCGCACCGGCGAACGGGAGACGCGGGTCCCGATCAAGGGGGTCCGCAAGATGACCGCCCAGGCGATGGTCGGCAGCGCGTTCACGGCGCCGCACGTCACCGAGTGGGTGACCCTCGACGCGACGGCGACGATGGACCTGGTCGACCGCCTCAAGCAGGACCGCGAGTTCAAGGACGTCAAGGTCACGCCCCTCCTGGTGCTGGCCAAGGCGATGTGCCTCGCGCTGCGCCGCCACCCCGAGGTCAACGCGACCTGGGACGAGGCTGCCCAGGAGATCGTGGTCAAGCACTACGTCAACCTCGGCATCGCCGCCGCCACCCCCCGCGGCCTGGTCGTGCCCAACGTCAAGGACGCCGACCAGCTGTCCATGCGTCAGCTGGCCGAGGCGATCGGTGCGCTCACCGCGACGGCGCGGGAGGGACGCACCCAGCCGGCGGAGATGTCGGGCGGCACGATCACGATCACCAACGTGGGCGTATTCGGCGTCGACCTCGGCACCCCGATCATCAACCCGGGTGAGTCCGCGATCATGGCGTTCGGGGCGATCCGCCGTCAGCCGTGGGTGGTCACCGCCGCGGACGGCACCGAGTCGATCGAGCCGCGCTGGGTCACCCAGCTCGCGCTGAGCTTCGACCACCGGCTCATCGACGGCGAGCTCGGCAGCAAGTTCCTCGCCGACGTGGCGGCGATCCTCGCCGACCCCGCGCGCGGCCTCGTCTGGGGCTGAGCGCCGGTCGCGTCGGCCCTTCCGCCGATTCGATGTAAACGCGCCGGGAAACACCGGCGCGCCTGCGTCGAACCGCTAGAGGGCCTCGGCCGCAGCGGCGTCGGCGTCCGCCTTCCCACGCTCGGAATAGGCAGAGCCGCTGCGCAGCTCGACGTGCGGCAGGAGCCACATCACGAGGAACCCGAACACCATCACGCCGGACCCGACGAGGAACACCAGGTCCATCGAGTCGGAGAAGCCCTGGAGGAACGGCTTGGCCAGCCGCGGGTCGAGGCTGCTCAGGAAGGATGAGTCCTTGAGCACTCCTGTGCCACTCCCGGCCGTGCCGCCGGACTGCCGGGTCGCCGCGAGCTGCTTGGCGAACGCGGCGTTTGCAGGGTCGTGCAGGGCGGCCTGGAAGTCCTTGGTGGGGAACGCCCGCTGCAGGGCTGTGGCGATCTTGTCCGGCGCGGTCGTGAACAGGATGGACAGGAACACGGCCGCGCCCAGCGTGCCACCGATCTGGCGGCTGAAGGTGGCCGAGGACGTGGCCACGCCGATCAGCCGCGGCGACACGGCGTTCTGGACAGCCAGCGTCAGCGGCTGGAAGTTGAAGCCCAGACCTGCGCCGAAGAACACCATCACGAGCATCGTCTGCCACAGCGGGGTGTCGGCGTGGACGTAGTGGAACACGAACAGCGCGACCGTGAGCAGGGCAGCGCCGATGATCGGCCAGTGGCGGTACCTGCCGGTGCGTGAGATCAGCTGCCCGGAGACGATCGAGGCGGTCATGATGCCGAGGGTCAATGGCAGCAGCATGAGGCCGGCCTCGGTCGGGGTCGCGCCCTTGACGATCTGCAGGTAGAGCGGGATCGAGACCAGTCCGCCGAACATCGCGATGCCGATGATCACCGACGCGGTCGAGGCCACGGCGACGGTCCGCTCCTTGAACAGGGTCAGCGGCACCAGCGCCTCGTCGCCCATGGCGCGCTCGACGAGCAGGAACGCGGCCACGCCGAGGCTCCCCACGACGAAGCAGGCGATCGAGCGGCCCGAAGCCCAGCCCCAGTCGCGGCCCTGCTCGGCGACGAGCAGCAGCGGCACCAGCCCGACGGTCAGCGCCACGGCGCCACCCCAGTCGATCCGGTGGTCGAGGCGGGTGTGGTGCAGGTGCAGGGTGCGGCCCACGACGAGCAGGGCCACGATCCCGATCGGCACGTTGACGAGGAAGACCCAGCGCCAGCCGTCGATGCCGAGGATGCTGCTCTGGCCGGCGAGGAAGCCCCCGATCACCGGGCCCAGCACCGAGGAGGTGCCGAACACGGCGAGGAAGTAGCCCTGGTACTTGGCGCGCTCACGCGGCGCCACGATGTCGCCGATGATCGCCAGCGCGAGGGCGAACAGCCCGCCCGCGCCGAGACCCTGGAATGCGCGGTAGAACGCCAGCTGGAGCATCGACTGGGACAGCGTGCACAGCATCGACCCGACCACGAAGATCGAGATCGCCGCGAGGAAGAACTTCTTGCGGCCGTAGATGTCGGACAGCTTGCCGTAGAGGGGGGTGACGATCGTCGAGGTGATGAGGTAGGCGGTGGTCGCCCACGCCTGCTGGTCGAGACCCTTGAGGTCGTCGGCGATGGTGCGGATCGCGGTGGCGACGATGGTCTGGTCGAGGGCGGCGAGGAACATGCCCATCATCAGGCCGACGAGGATCGTCAGGATCTGGCGGTGGGTCAACGGTTGGTCGGGTCGTGCGGCTGCGGCGGTGGCCATGCGAAAAGCCTTCTCGTGGGGAGGGAGGGTCAGGGAGTTCGGTGGGACGGCGCTCGCCGCGATCGCGCGGCGAGCGAGTCCTCGAGCGAGGCGATGAAGTGTTCGAGCCCGGCGGCGAAGTCGGCCGCCTCCTGCACGGTCCACCCGTCCAGCAGCCCCTGGAACCACGCGGCGCCCTGCTGGTGGATCGTGGCGACCAGCTCCTGACCGGCTGGGGTGAGGCGGACCACCTGGGCGCGACCGTCCTCGGGGTCGGCCAGCTTCTCGAGCAGTCCGTGGCCGGCCAGGGTGCTGACCTGGCGGCTGGTCGTGGAGATGTCGGAGTGGATGGCCTCGGCGAGTGCCGAGACCCGCCGCTCGCCCTCGGCGAGGTTGAAGAGGGCGGGATAGGCGACCGACTCGACCTCGGGGTGCACCAACGGGGCCTGCGCCCGAGCTGCCTTGAGCAGCTTGACGAACCGGACGAGGTTGGTGCTGACGCGCTGCGCGGTGGCGGCGTCGAGTGGCGAGGAAGGGGCGTTGCTTGTCACAAGCAACTATGCTGCCACGGATTGCTTGCGTGACGCAAACAAACAACTGCAGCGGAGTGCGCTCAGGAGGTGACGGCGAGGTTCTCCAGGACCGCCCTGGCGACGTCCTCGTCGCCGCTCACCGTGTAGTGGATGTCCTCCAGCGTCCCGCGCCCGGCGGCGCGACGCGTCACCGCGTCGGTGGAGAGCGTGATCGTGGTGAAGACGTCGCGCGGGTCGCCATCGTGGGCCACCCCGGAGAACAGCGGTATGCCGCGTGGCCGGCTGTCCTCCTCGCCCTCCTCCACCCACACGCCGGCCCGACCCAGGACCGGTCCGGTGACGTCGAGGATCACGACGTTGCCGGGCGGGATCGCGGCCTCTCGCGCCACCAGCCGGGGCAGCTGGGCGAAGAGCAGCTCCATGAAGACTGCCGCGGCGCCGGAGTCGAGGTCGCCGGGGCGGCCGAGCGCCTGCCGGATGTCCTGCTCGTGCGTCCAGACGTCCATGATCCGGGTCCGCAGCGCCTCGCGCAGTGGTGTGGGCCCGAACGGGCTGCGCACGACGGTGTCCAGCGTGAGCTCCGGCTGGCTGAGCTCCTCGACCCGGCGGGTCAGGACCGTCTCGAGCTCGTCGACGACCTTGCTGCCGCGCATGCCGCGGCGCAGCTCGACACCCTTCTCCATGAAGTGGCCCAGCTCGCCCCGCACGTGCCCGTAGTCAGGCACGCGGACGCCTGGCAGCTGCCCGGTGTGCATCCACGCCTCGAGCCCGACCACGTGCGCGATCTGGTCCTTGACGGTCCAGCCCGGGCACGCCGTCTGCAGGTCGAACTCCCGGTCGCCGCAGCTGCGCCCGAGCTCGACCACCGCCTGGACGGTCTGCTGGAAGGCGGCGACGAGCCCGGGGAGATCCTCGGGGGCTGCCGGGTGCAGGGGCATGCGACCAACCTACGCTGGTGTGCATGTCCTCACCCGCCGCAGCCCCGGCCCGGCCCGCCGACCCGGTGCCGGGCCTGCGGCGGCCGGCAGGGGTCCCGGTCGGGGCCCTCGTGCTCGCGGGCCTGCTCGCCATCCCCGCCGCGGCCGCCGTAGGCGGCGCGGCTGCTTCCCAGGCGATCGGCGACCCGGGGGCCTTCGTGCGCTGGGGGCTGCTCTACAGCCGGGGGCTGCACGACTTCGCTGCCGCGGCCACCGTCGGCCTGCTCGTCAACGCCGCGTTCCTCGTCCCGGAGACCACCCGCACCAACCGGCGGGTGACGGCGACGCGGCTCGCCGGCGTGGCGGCCGGGTTGTGGGCGCTGGCCGGCGTGGCCACCACCGTGCTGACGATGGCCGACCTGAGCGGCACACCACTGTCCGACCCATCGTTCAGCCAGCAGTTCACCACCTTCGCCCTTCGCCTCGAGGTCACCCGGGTCGGCCTCATCACCGCCGCGGTTGCGGCCGTGGTGTCGATCGGTGCGCTGGTGGCGGTGAGCCGGGCCGCCATGGCCTGGTTGGCCGCCATCGCCGTCGCAGGGGTGCTCCCACTCGCCCTCGCAGGGCACGCGGCCGGCTCGGCCGACCACAACACGGCCGTCAACGCGCTCGCAGTGCACCTCGTCAGCGTCGTGGTCTGGGTCGGCGGGCTTCTCGCCCTCGCCATCCTGCGTCCCTTGCTCGGCCGCGACCTGGCTCCGAGCGCCGAGCGCTTCTCGGTCCTGGCCGGCTGGTGCTTCGCCGCGGTCGGGGTATCGGGTGTCGCCAGCGCAGCGATCCGGCTCGGCGGATGGGGCGGGCTCGCCACCACCTACGGTGCCCTGATCCTCGCCAAGTCGACGGCACTCGTGCTGCTCGGGTGCGCGGGGTGGATGCACCGACGGTCCCTGCTCGGGCGGCTGCGCGCGGACGCCGCGGACGGGCGGGCGTTCCTTCGGCTCGTGCTCGGCGAGCTGGTCGTCATGGGCGTCGCCATCGGGACGGCCGTGGCGCTGGCGCACAGCGCACCGCCGGTCCCGGACACCCCGCTCCCGAACGCCACGGCAGCGTTCGTGCTGACCGGCTACCCACCGCCGCCGCCGCTGACGGCCGCGAGCTGGTTCACGACGTGGCGTACCGACTGGCTGTGGCTCACCGTCGCGTTGGTCGCCGTGGGGCTCTACCTCGCGGGGGTGCGGCGACTGCGGCGACGCGGGGACGCCTGGCCGGCGCAGCGCACGCTGCTGTGGCTGCTCGGGTGGGCCGCCTTCGTCTACTCCACGTCCGGCGCCCCGGCCGTCTACGGCGCCGTGCTGTTCTCCGCGCACATGGTGATGCACATGGTCGTCGCCATGCTGATCCCGTTGCTGCTGGTCCCGGCGGCACCGATCCTGCTGTCGCTGAGGGCGCTGCCCAGCCGACCCGACCGCACCTGGGGACCGCGCGAGCTCGTCCTGGAGGTCGTCCACTCGAGGGCCATGCGGGTGCTGTCCAACCCGGTGGTCGCCGCGGCGCTGTTCTTCTTCAGCCTCGCGGTCTTCTACTACTCGCCGTTGTTCGAGCTGGCCCTGCGCACCCACACCGGGCACATGCTGATGATCACCCACTTCCTGCTCACCGGTTACCTGTTCGTCTGGGTGCTCGTCGGCATCGACCCCGGACCACGCAAGTGGC
>DASUKI010000214.1:0-3630 GCA_036278855.1 Pedococcus sp. | reverse complement strand
ACTCGCGGCTGATGCGGCGCACCGTCGACGCCAGCCGGAACGCCGCGAACGGCACCCCCGTGCGGGTCGTGCGCGACTGCGGGTCTGCGACGACCCGCCCCACCACCGTGATGTAGGACTCGTTCATCTCGCTCACCTCTCTTGTGCTGTGCCCTGTTGGCTGGCGACCAGCGTGGGCAAGGGCGAGGTGGTGGCGAAAGGCCGAGCCCCAGCGCCTGTGGACGAGGCTGAGTGCCCGGGACCCACTGTGGACGAGCCGCCTCGGTGGCACACCGCCACGGGCCGAGAGGAAGCTCGTCGACGGGCTCTCGGACGCCGCCGGCTGCCCGTCACGGTGCCGGTCGCACGCTGGCCGCCCCGCCCAACCCGAGGCGTGGCAGCGAATGGGTCAGCCCGCCGCCCGGTCGAGCGCCTCTCGCGTCGCCCGGTGCCGCTGGAGCACGGCCCGGACCGGTCCCACGATCCGCTCGCGCGCCACCGTGCCGATGGAGTCGAGCAGCCGCTTGCGGACCCGGGCACCGCGGCGCCGGGCCCCGGTGCGCGCGAGCACCCGCGCGAGCAGGGCGAGCAGCAGCCCCAGGAGCAGACCTCCGACGAACAGGAGGAACGGGATCGGCAGCGGCCCCCACTTCGGGGTGTCCGGCTGGGGCAGCTGGAACCAGCCCAGCACGAACAGCACCGCGAGCCACAGCAGCCCTGCCACGGCAGCGACCGCCAGCACCAGCTGGAGCACCCCGAACACCCGCCACCACAGCGGCGCCCGCATGCGCAGGGAGGTGCCGACGATGGCCTGGTCGAGCGCGTCGGCCAGCTCCGGACCGGGCGGGGTCGCGGCGTCGGACACCGCCTCGGCCCACCGGGGTGGCAGCCCCTGGGCACCCTCGTCACCGACCCGGCGGGTGGCGAGGTCGACGGCGGAACGAGCGGCCGGCGACGGCGGCGGCAGCGATGAGCGCCCCAGCACGGAGCGGACGTCGGAGGCGGTCACGGCCAGCTTCTCCTCCGCCGCGTCGTGGGCGTTGAGCCGCAGTCGCTTGAGCGGGTCCGGCCGCAGCGCACGGACCCATCGGGTGAACGGCCAGCCGGTGCGGCCCCAGGCCTGGTTGCGGTAGTCCCGCTCGACGGCCGCCACCACGGTGGGCACACCTGCCGCGCGGGACAGTGCGTCCACCAGGTCGTGGTCGGCCTGGTCCGACAGGGACGGCTCACGGTCCGCCACGTCGCGGCGCAGCCGTCCTGCCGACGCGCGGACGTCGGCGGCCAGCCGCTGCCGCGCGGCGTTCTGCCCGGCCACGGCGTTGGCCAGCCGCTGCCGGAGCTCGGCGACCCCCGCACCGGTCGTCGCCGACGTCCCGATCACCTGCACCCCGCCGATGCCGTCGGCTGCGGTGAGCCGGACGAGGTCGGAACGCACCTGGGCCACCTCGTCGTCGGTGAGCCGGTCCGCCTGGTTGAGCACCACCACCGTCACCGTCTCGTGGGTGGACAACGCCTTGAGGTAGTCCTCGTGCAGCCGGGCGTCGGCGTACTTCTGGGGGTCGGTGACCCAGACGAAGACGTCGACGAGGGCCAGCACCCGCTCGGCCTCCACCCGGTGGCTGGTGACCCGCGAGTCGAAGTCCGGCAGGTCGAGCAGGACCAGCCCGTCGAGGCTGCCCACCGTGTCCTCCCCGCCGGCGGGGCCGTCGCTGGCAGACCCGCCGCCGGCGGGCCTGTCACCGGCACCGGCGTCGACGTGGTGCCGCCCGGCCACCGACAGCCAGTCGAGCAGCTCGGTCGCGTCCTGGGCGCCCCACACCGCGGCGATCGGTCGCGAGGTGGTGGGGCGCCGGGCACCGACTGTGGCGACCGGGGACCCGACCAGTGCGTTGAAGAGGCTGGACTTGCCCGATCCGGTTGCACCGGCGAGCGCGACCACGGTGTGGCCGCCGGCCTTGGAGGTCCGCTCACGGACCTTCGCGATGACGGCGGCTGCATCGCGCGACTCGACCGGGTCCAGCTGTGCCCCACCGGTATCCACCGCCTCGCTGAGCGCTCCGGACTTGTCGGCCAGCTCCTCGGCGCTGATGGCGCGCACCTTCCTGCTGCCCATCTTCAACGGGCTCATCGGACCGCCTTCACCGCTTTCGCGACCTCCGCCAGGCGCCGCGCCTGGTCTGAATCGACGTCGACGTCACCAAGGGCGGCGTCGTACCTGGCCCGCTCCGCGGCATACAGCTCCTGCACGTGCTCGAGGAGGCGCTTGCGGGCCTTGGCCGCCATGTCTCGCACCGCCTGGTCGCCGAAGATGGCCTCGAGGACCTTCTGCGCCAGGACGGCGGTGCCGCCCGCGATGCCCACCTCGGCGCCGCTGAGCCCGGCGGTGTGCGCGAACGAGATCAGCATCAACAGCAGCCCCACGCCGTTGATGCCGTATGCCGCGATGCGGGCTGTCGTGCGTCGGTCCCGTCCCTCGTTGCGCACCAGCTCGAGCAGCTCGCCCTGCCAGTCACGCACCAGCCGCTCCACCCGGGCACCGAGGTCGTCGGTGGGCTTGGCCAGCTCGGGGTGCGCCGACAGCACGGGGTCGCCTCCGGGCAGCTGCCGCCACTGGCGGGCCACGGTGGAGGACGCGCCGTGTGCCTGCGCCGTGATCAGGGCTGCGACACCGGACTGCAGCGCCTCACCCAGGTCCTCCGACGGTGGTGGGCTGCCCTTGATGGCGGAGGTGATCCGGTCGCGCACCCGCGAGATGGCGGACTCGACCTGCCTGAAGAACTCTCCGGTGCCGACGAACTCCTGCCAGCGCGCCAGCACCTCGCCGCGCAGCAGCGTGCCGTCGGTGATGCCGTGCTCGACGTTGTCGAGCGCGTCGGAGTATGCCGCCTCCGGCACCTTGTGGAGGGCCGTGCCGGCCCCGCTCTGGGCCTTCGTCGCGGAGACGAGCGCGGCGGTCCGCACGTCGAGGGACTTCAGGGCGCCGTCGAGCGTCTGGCGCACGATGACGCTGCGCGCCCGGGCGTCGCTGGCCAGGGCGGTGAGCCAGGACTTGAGGCGGGTGACGTCGCGGTCGGGAAGGCGGCCCTCGGGGGTCAGCTGGGCTTCGGGGATGCCGAAGATCGGGGCTGTCGACAGGTTCTGCTCGCGCAGCATCCCGGCGAGGTGGCTGCGGATCTCGGCCATGGACTCCGGCGGGACGCGGTCGAGGACGATGGCGACGGCTGTCCCCCGCTCGGACGCCTGGCGGAGCAGGTCCCACGGCACGGCATCGGCGTAGCGCGCGGCCGTCGTGACGAAGAGCCACAGGTCCGCGGCGGCCAGGAGCTGGCTCGCGAGCGCGCGGTTGGCGGAGACCACCGAGTCGATGTCGGGGGCGTCGAGCAGCGACATGCCCGGCGGCAGCGAGCTCGACTCCACCAGCCGCAGGGACCCGGCACCGTCGCCGTCGCTCCTGGCACCGGTGACCCGGCTCAGGCCCGGCAGGATGCGGTCATCGACGAACCAGCGCCGGTCCTGCGGGTGGTGCACCAGGACCGGCGTGGTCGTGGTGGGCCGGAGCACGCCCGAGCGGGAGACCTCCGCGTCGACGATGGAGTTGACCAGCGTCGACTTGCCGGCGCCCGTCGAGCCGCCCACCACCGCGAGCAGAGG
>DASUKI010000213.1:0-2419 GCA_036278855.1 Pedococcus sp. | reverse complement strand
CCGGCTGCGCGTCGAGGGTGACCCGGTGGTGCTGCCCGCCAACTCGGAGGTGGTGCTCCTGCGCACCGCGCAGGAAGGGCTGGCCAACGTGCGTCGCCACTCCGGGGCGCGGTCCTTCGAGGTGTTCTTGTCGTATGCCGCGGACGGGCCGGTTGCGATGACCGTCACCGACGACGGGGTCGGGTTCGCCCCCGACGCCGCGTTGCGCGGTTACGGGCTCGACGGAGCCACGGCCAGGGCTGCCGAGGTGGGGGGTTCCTTCGAGGTGTCCAGCCAGCCGGGAACCGGCGCGCGCTTGCGGGTGGAGGTGCCCCGATGACCTTGCGGTTGCTGGTCGTTGACGACCACCCGGTGGTGCGCGCCGGGCTCGTCGCGATGCTCTCGGAGCACGACGACTTCGACGTGGTCGCCGAGGCGGCCGACGGCGCCGAGGCGGTCACGATGGCTGCCCGGAACTCGCCCGACGTCGTACTGATGGACCTCCGGATGCCCGGCATGGACGGGGCGGAGGCGACGGCCAGGCTGCGCGCCGGTGGTGACGGGCCGGCCGTCCTCGTGCTGACCACCTACGACACCGATGCCGACATCGTGCGCGCGGTGGAGGCCGGCGCGACCGGCTACCTGCTCAAGGATGCGCCGCGCGAGACCCTCGCCGACGCCATCCGGCGGGCGGCCCGCGGTGAGACCGTGCTGGCTCCTCCCGTGGTGGCGCGTCTCGCCAGCCGGCTGCGCACACCGGCGGCGCCGGCCTTGACCGAGCGCGAGGTGGAGGTACTTCGAGAAGTCGCGCGCGGGATGTCCAACGCCGAGGTGGGCCGGGAGCTGCACATCGGCGAGGCGACCGTGAAGACGCACCTCCTTCGGGCCTTCGAGAAGCTCGGGGTGGCCGACCGCACGGCAGCCGTCACCGCGGCATACAAGGCTGGCCTCATCGAGCTCTGACCCGGACGTGCGGCAGGATCGGCAGCATGCTGATCTCTCTGGAAGACCGCCGCCCGCGCGTCGCCGGCTCCGCCTGGGTCGCTCCCAACGCCACCGTCGTCGGTGACGTCCTCCTCGCCGAGGAGGTCGGCGTCTGGTACTCCGCCACGATCCGGGGCGACGTCGAGCGCATCGAGGTGGGCGCCCGGTCCAACGTGCAGGACGGCTCGGTGCTGCACGCAGACCCGGGCTTCCCGGTGAACGTCGGTATGGGGGTGACCATCGGACACAACGCCACCGTGCACGGCTGCACGATCGGTGACGACGTCCTGATCGGGATGGGTGCCACCGTGCTCAACGGCGCCACGATCGGTGCTGGGTCGCTGGTCGCGGCAGGGACCGTGGTGCTCGCCGGGACCGAGATCCCGCCCGGGACGCTGGTGGCCGGGCTCCCGGGCAAGGTCCGGCGCGAGCTGACCGACGAGGAGCTTGCCGGCATCCGGGTCAACGCCCAGGTCTACGTCGAGCTCCGCGCCCAGCACGCGGCGGCGACTCCGCTGGACGGCAGCTAGGCCTCAGAACGGTGGTGGGTCCTCGGGTCCGGGCTTCGTGCTCCGGGCATGCCCGGCGGCCCGGTTGGCGTCAGGCCGTGAAGGTGCCGGGGCGAGGCTGCGGTGCTCCCGAGTAGGCCGCCTCCCAGGGGTAGCGGCCGAGCACATCCGTCCACGTCAGCTGCAGTGCCGGCACTGAGTTCCCGGCGGGTCGGTCGTAGTAGGCGTTGGCCTGGTAAAGGATCTGCCCGGGGTTCGGCAACTGTTCGACCAGCAGCCGGCGACCCCATCCGGGAGGTGCGAGCTCTTCGCCCGCCGTCAGGTCGCTGCCATGCAGCACACCGTGGACGAGCGTGTTGAGAAGTCGGCAGGAATCGTCCATCCCCAAGCCGAACACCAGCAGTTCCGGGTGACCGACGCCGAACATGCCGGTCGTGTAGCAGAACGGCGGACGTGAGTCAGGCCCGTGGCGCCCCCGACCGCGTCGACCTGCGGCCCGGCGCTGCGCACGGTTGCCCACTGCGGCACAGCATGCACACTCAACTTCGTCGGATACGTAGGTGTTCCAGCATCCGCGGCTGCGGATGGCGTCGGTCATCGCGCGGCGGTTCTGGTCCTGCCACGCGGTCAGTGCCGGTGTCGACATGATCCCCCCTGTTGGGCTCTTCCAATGGAGAACCTGACCGTAGGCGTGCCGACCGACATCGGCTCTTTGGGGCGGTCGCCGGCACCCCGCGCCGGCCTGTGACGCGGCCAAGCGGTGCCTCAGAACGGTGGCGGCTCGTCGTGGCTCGGTCTGGCTGGCGTGGGTTGACTGAGCACGTGGCCTCGCTGGTAGTCGTCGGGGTCGAGCTGCATGGGTTGGGGGGTGGTCAGGAGCTGGATGCCGGCCCGGGTGGTGGTGTGCAGCTGGGCGGCGGTGTGGTTGGTGGTGATGCGGGAGCCGG
>DASUKI010000212.1:0-3713 GCA_036278855.1 Pedococcus sp. | reverse complement strand
TCCGGCGCGCACCAGGCCGTAGGTGACGCCCTCGACCAGTGCCTGCCAGGACGCCTCGACGATGTTGCCCGCGACGCCGATGGTCTCCCACGACGTCGTGCCGTCAGAGGTCTCGATGAGCACCCGGGTGACCGCGTCTGTGCCGTGGGCGGCGTCGAGGATGCGTACCCGGAAGTCGATGAGCTCGAGCTTGTCCAGCTCGGGGTAGGCCGGCGCGAGCGCCGTGCGCAGCGCGTGGTCGAGGGCGTTGACCGGGCCGTTGCCCTCTCCGGTCGCCACGACGCGCTCGCCCCCGGCCACCAGCTTGACCGTCGCCTCGGAGAGCGCCTCCTCGTTGCCGCGCGCGTCCGTGATGACCCGCCACGACTGGACGTCGAAGAAGTCGAGCCCCGCCCCCTCCACCTCGCGGCGCAGCAGCAGCTCGAAGGAGGCGTCGGCGGCGTCGAAGGTGTAGCCGCGCAGCTCGAGGTCCTTCACTGTGGCCAGGATCCGGCTGAGGGTCTCGTCGTCGCCGGACAGGTCGTAGCCCAGCTCGCGCCCCTTGAGCTCGATGGACGCGCGACCGGCCATGTCGGACACCAGCATCCGCATGTCGTTGCCGACGTACTGCGGGTCCGTGTGCTGGTACAGGTCGGGGTCGACCCGGATGGCGCTGGCGTGCAGACCCGCCTTGTGCGCGAAGGCACTGGCGCCGACGTACGGCTGGCGGGAGTAGGGCGGGACGTTGGTGATCTCGGCGATCGCGTGGGCGATCCGCGTCGCCTCACGGAGCCGGCCGGTGTCCAGGAGCGGCACGCCCCGCTTGATCTGCAGGTTGCTGACGACAGTGAGCAGGTCGGCGTTGCCGGTGCGCTCGCCGTAGCCGTTGATGGTGCCCTGGACGTGCGATGCGCCGGCCTCGACAGCGGCCATCGAGTTGGCGACGGCACAGCCGGTGTCGTTGTGGCAGTGGATGCCGAGCTTGGCGGAGGTGGCCTCGACCGCGTCGGCGACGACGTCCGCGACCTGTCCGGGGAGCATGCCGCCGTTGGTGTCGCACAGGGCCACGACCTCGGCTCCGGACTCGACCGCCGCCCGCACCACCTCGAGGGCGTAGGCCCGGTCCGCGGTGTAGCCGTCGAAGAAGTGCTCCGCGTCGAGGAAGACGCGACGCCCCTCCCCCGCGAGGAAGGAGACGGTGTCGCGCACCATCGCGAGGTTCTCCTCGAGGGTGGTGCGCAGGGCCGACTCGACGTGCCGCACGTGGGACTTGGCCACCAACGTGACCACTGGCGCCTCGCTGTCGACGAGGGCGCGGACCAGGGGGTCGTCGGCCGCGTTACCGCCGGCCCTCCTGGTCGCGCCGAACGCCGCGAGGATGGCGTTCCGGAGCCGCAACTCGGTGCGCGCCCGGGCGAAGAACTCGGTGTCCTTCGGGTTTGCCCCCGGCCAGCCGCCCTCGATGTAGCCGACACCGAGCTCGTCGAGGTGCTCGGCAATCGCGAGCTTGTCCGCGACGGAGAGGTTCAGCCCCTCCTGCTGCGCACCGTCGCGCAGGGTGGTGTCGTAGACGTGCAGGTCGCTCATCGCTTCGTTTCCTCGTCAGCTCGGCACTCGTCGTGTCCTGGGGTGAGTCTCCTCCGGTGTCGCGCCCGCCACCGGCCTGGGGTGTCGCCCGGCAGCGCCTCACCAACGTCTGTCTCGTCCAACAGAAAAGACCCCCCGGGGTGTGGGAGGTCTGCGCGACGAAGGAGTCTCGTCGCGCTAGTCGATAATCACCATGGCGGTGGCCACGTGCCAGGACGTCATGCGGCAAGAGTGGCAGGACCGCCCACCGGCTGGCATCCCCCGTCCGGATGGTGGTCATCACCAGCGGCGCGCCCGCCGGCGGAGTTTGGCCCAAAATCCGCTCGTGCCCGGAAGGTTCCCAGCACTCGCGAACTTTGGCGCAAAGTTCAGCGGGCAGCGGCGCGGGCCATCGCCTGCCGGATCGTGCGCGCCACGTGCTCCGGCTGGTGCAGGTCGGCCCAGGTGAGGCGAACCACCTCGTATCCAGCGGTGCGCAGCCGGTCCTCGCGCCGCTTCTCGGCGGCCAGGGCCTCGCGGCCATCGGCGCCGCCGTACTTGACCATCCCGTCGAACTCCACCACCACCCGGTCGCCGACGAGGAAGTCCACGCGGCCGATCAACCCGACGCGGTCCCGGACGTTCACCTGGGACCGGACGGGCAGCCCCAGCCCGACGAGCAGGACGCGGGTCAGGCTCTCACCGGGAGACTCGCAGCGCGGATCTGACATGGCGAGCACCGCGGCCACCCTCGCCCGCTGCCGGGGCCCGAGGAGCGCCCGGTCGATGGCCGCGGCAATGGCTGCCTCGTCGACCAGGCCGGTGTGGAGCGCAGCGTCGACGGCGACCAGCCCGGCGGCGACGGAGCGGGCCGACACCTGCACCACCGCCAACGCCGCGGAGACCACCCGAATACCCTGGACGAGCTGGCAGGGCTCGCCCTGCGGCAGGGGATGCACCTCGAGCCGGCTGCTGCGTGACCGACGAGTGACCGTGCCGCAGACATCGACCGCAGCGGTGTCCACCTCGTGCAACGGCAGCCCGTGAACCGCCAGCGCCGCGTGGTGCGACGCCCAGCTGCGCACCGGACGAGCCAGCACCACGCCACGCACCAGCTGGACGAACCGGGCTGTCGGATCCAGTCCGTCGAGGGCTTGGGGAAGGGCGTAGGAACCGTGGCCCAGCCGCACCACCAGGCCTCGCCGGGCCAACCGGGAGAGGTCCTGGTTGCTGAGGCCGAACCGGTGCGCCTGCGCCGAGCTGAACACCCCGCACTGGGCGCGGGCCAGGAGGACCAGGGCCGCGTCGAGAACCACCATGCCGGGAGCCTGACGCGACCATGGGCACCCGCGTCACCACGCGGCATACCCGCTGTGGACAACGCGCCGCGAGCAGGTGGGCTGTGGACGGCCCACCACACGAACGTTGGCCCAAAGTTCGCCCACGCCCGGGAGGTTCCGCGCCGTGACGAACTTTGGCCCAAAGTTCGCGCGCGCCTCAGACCAGGCGGGTCATCCAGCCGTAGGTGTCCTCGGCCCGGCCGTACTGGATGGCCAGCAGCCGTTCGCGGATGGTCCGGGTCACCTCGCCGTAGTCGACGCCGCCCCGGTGGTCGCAGGAACCGCCCTCCCAGCGCAGCTCACCCACCGGCGTGATCACGGCCGCGGTGCCGCACGCGAAGATCTCGACGACCTCCCCGCTCGCCGCCCCGTCCTTCCACTCCTGGATCGGGATGCGGCGCTCCTCCACCGTCAACCCGAGCTCCTTGCCGAGCTCGAGCACCGAGGCGCGGGTGACGCCCTCGAGGATCGAGCCGGTCAGCTCGGGCGTCACGAGCCGGTTGTCCCGGGTGACGAAGAACAGGTTCATGCCACCCAGCTCCTCGACGTAGGAGTGGGTGGTCGCGTCGAGGAACACCGCCTGGTCGCAGCCGTGCTCGATGCCCTCGAGCTGGCCGGCGAGCGACGAGGCGTAGTTGCCGCCACACTTGGCCGCCCCGGTGCCGCCCTCACCGGCCCGGGCGTAGCGCTCGGCCAGCCACAGCGTCACCGGCTTGATCCCGCCCGCGAAGTAGGCGCCGGCCGGTGAGGCGATCACCGAGTAGGTCACCTCGCGCGCCGGGCGGACCCCGAGGAACGCCTCGGAGGCGTACATGTACGGCCGGAGGT
>DASUKI010000211.1:0-4676 GCA_036278855.1 Pedococcus sp. | reverse complement strand
CGGCTGAACACGCGCTGGTTGGCATCGGAGTAGAGGTAGAGCCCGCCGGCCTCCTCGTCCTTGAGCGCTCCGAGGATGGGCTGCCACCACAGGTCGGCGAAGTCCTGGGCCTCGTCCACGACGAAGGAGTCGTAGCGGTGGCCGGGCTCGAGGGCGCGAGCCAGGTGGGCCATCTGCTCCGGAAGCGCCTCCTCGTAGTAGCGCGTGGACCGGGTGGGACCGGGCGGCGGCTGCACCCGCTCCAGCCAGTCGCGCTCCGGCTCGGCACCCCAGAGCTGGCCGAGCTCCTCGAACGTCCCGACGAACGCCGGTCGCTCCTTGCGCGGCCAGGCACCGGTCACCCGGCGGAAGAACGCGGCCAGGCCCCGGGAGTAGCAGACCAGGGCGACCCGCTGCGGGCTGCGCTTGTCGGGTCCACCGCCGCGGGCGAGCTCGCGGACCTGCTGGAGGGCGAGCACGGTCTTGCCCGAGCCCGCCCCGCCCCGGACCTCGACACGGTTCAGCAACCGGGTGACGCGCAGCAGCATCAGCTGCTCCTGGGTGAGTCGCTGTGCCTCTGCGTCGCGCTCGTCGGCCTCCGCCGTCACCGAGAACTCCGGCCGGTTGCGGCCGCGCAGGATCTCGCGGACCAGCTCCACGTCGTCGAGGTCCGGGACCCGGTTGCGGGTCTGCTGGCCGGCGACCACCTCACGGAGCCGGTCACGCAGGTGGGTCAGGTCGGCCTTGTCCTGGACCAGCCAGCGCGGTGCGTCCGGCGCGGCGAAGTCGTCGTCGAGCTCGGTGTAGGGGAACGCGACGGCGTAGCCCCAGCGGATCCGGCTGCGGCTGCTGTCGCGCCAGCGCGGGTCGCGCTCGACGTAGTCGCGGGCGGCGTAGAGCGCCGTGCGGGCCTGGTCCACCGGCTCGACGCGACGCACGTTGCCCCCGCGGCTGCGCTGCTCCCACCCCTCGCCGGTGTGCCTGACCGACCCGCCCTTGACCTCGACCGCGACGACGCCGTAGCCAGGCATCAGGACGAACAGGTCGACCTCGTGGTCCTTGGTGCGGTCGAGGAACCGCTGGTTGGCGATGAGCACGTCCTCCGGGCGCAGCTGCTCCCGCAGGACCTCGAACACGTCGTGCTCGGCGCTCGACTCGAACCGCGGCGACTCCGGCAGGCAGGTGACCACGGGGGTCAGCCTGCCTCGACAACCGCCGGATAGGGGGTCGAACCGCCGAAGACCCCCGCGAACAGCACCCCCACCTCGTCGGCCATCCCCACGACGTGGCGACACGCCCGCGACAGCGACCGCGCGCTCACCTGGTCGGCCGGCAGCCGCAGCTCGACGACGACCCGGCCCCCGACGAGCGCGACCTTCGCCAGGCCCGCCCGCTGGTTGAGGTCGTTGACCTCGCGCAGCGCCGCAGCCGTCGGGCGGATCCCCTCGGCCGCGATGCCCCACACGCGCACCGCCATCGCGGGACCGGTCTCGATGCTCACCCAGCACGCCGCGGTCTCGTCGTGGAACGGGACGTCGCCGTCGACGTCCACGACCAGCTCGCGGGTGTCGAACTCGGTCATCAGCAGGCGCTCGACGAACGCCCGGAACCACACCTTCTTCCCCATCAGCTTCCCCTTTCGACCCTCTCGGCCGAGCCCCACCTCGACCGTCCACGAAGTCAAGCAGAGGGGTCCGACACCCAGCCCCGACGGTCAGGAATCCACCCAAATGGACTGAGATTGACGGTCCACGTGCAGGTTTCAGTCCATTTGGGTGGATTACCTGCGGGTGGCGCTAGCTCTTGAGCTCGGCGATGGCGGCGCGGATCCGCTTCTCCGACACCGGCACCGCGGTCCCCAGCGAGTTCGCGAACAGGCTCACCCGGAGCTCCTCCACCATCCACCCGAGGTCGCGGACGGGAGCAGAGCGGCGCTCCACGGGAGGCAGGGAGTCGAGCAGGTCGGCATACGCTGACTCGACCCGGTCCACCACCTCCTGGCTGGCCGCGTCGCGGGCCAGCGCCGCCGGCGACGAGGGCGCCTTCTCGAGGCGCTGGAGCATGCCGCGCAGGTAGCGCCGCAGGTGCGGCAGGTGCGCCAACCCGGTGTCGGCCACGAAGCCCCGGTAGACGAGGCTGTCGAGCTGGGCCCGGACGTCGGCGGCCAGCCCGGCGACGGCTGGCGCGGTGAGCGCGTCGAGCTGGCCCCGGACCTCGCGCGCCGCCGCGAGGACGGGCTCGACCTCGCCGATGACGGTGACGACGCGCGTCGCCACGTGGGTGCGAACCTGGGCGAGCACCTCGCCGAACGCCGCCTCGTCCCGTATGCCGCGTGGGCCGGTGCCGTGCTCGCCCATCACCGCGTCCACGGCAGCGGCAAGGCAGTCCTCGAGCAGGGCGGGGACGCTGCCGTGGGGGTTGTCGCCGAGCGCGAGCTTCTGGGCGTTGCTGAGCCGGGCCAGGACCCGCTTCCACGGCGCAGTGGTGTTGAGCAGCAGCAGGCGGCGCACCCCGAGCGCGGTCGCCGCACGCGCCTCGCGCTCCCCCGCCATGACGACGAGGTCGACGTGGTCGCCCCGGTCGACCAGCGCCGGAAAGCCGTGCACCACCTGGCCCGCCGAGCGCGACTCGAACGTCTCCGGCAGGGCGCCGAAGTCCCACTGCCGCAGTCCCTTTCGTTCGACCGAGGCGCTGGCGCGGGACATCCGGCGCTGGACCTGCCCGGCCAGCCGGTCCTGCAGCTCGGCGAGGTCCTTTCCGGTGCCGAGCACCCTCCCCCGGCCGTCCTCGACGCTGAAGGTGACACGCAGGTGGTCCGCCACCCGGGCCGGGTCGAACTCGACGGCGTCGACGGGGGTCCCGGTGCGCGCGCGCAGCACCCTCGCCAGCTCGTCGACGAGCCGCCGGCCACCGCCGGGGTGGGCGTCCGCCAGGGCCGAGACGGCGTGGTCCGGTGCCGGCACGAAGTGCACCCGCGTGCCCTTGGGCAGCGACCTCACCAGGGCGGTGGCCAGCTCGCGGCGCAGTCCGGGCACCTGCCAGTCGAAGCCCTCGTCCGCGACCTGGTTGAGCACCTGCACGGGGATGTGCACCGTCACGCCGTCGGCAGCAGTGCCGGGCTCGAACTGGTACGTGACGGGGAGCTCCAGCCCGCCCTGGCGCCAGAGCGTCGGGAAGTCCCGGGCCGACACCTCCTGTGCACTGTCCCGGGTCAGCAGCTCCTCGGTGAAGTCGAGCAGGTGCGGCGTCTCGCGGCTGGCCTTCTTCCACCACGAGTCGAAGTGGCGCTGGGAGACGACGTCGGTCGGGACCCGCGCCGAGTAGAAGGCGATGAGGTCCTCGTCGTCGACGACGATGTCGCGCCGGCGCGCGCGCTCCTCGAGGTCCGAGAGGCGTTGCAGCAGAGCGGTGTTCGCCCGCCAGAACTCGTGGTGGGTGTCCCAGTCACCCTCGACGAGTGCGTGCCGGATGAACAGGTCGCGCGACTCCTCGGGGTCGACCCGGGCGTACTGCACCGTGCGCGCGGCCACGAGCGGCACGCCATAGAGCATGACTCGCTCGGTCGCCAGGGCGGCCCCCTGCTTGCGGGACCAGCGCGGCTCGGAGTAAGTGCGCTTGACGAGGTGCTGGCCGAGCTGCTCGGCCCAGAGGGGGTCGATCCGGGCGTTGGTGCGCGCCCACAGCCGGGTCGTCTCGACGAGCTCGGCCGACACCACCCAGGTGGGTTGGCGGCGGAACAGCGTCGAACCCGGCGAGATGCCGAACCTCGCGCCCCGCGCCCCGAGGTAGTCGCGCCTGGCCTCGTCCCGCAGGCCGATGTGCGAGAGCAGCCCGGCGAGCAGCGCCTGGTGGACGACGTCAGCAATCGGCGGCTCGCCCTTGGCGGACGTCGCCTGACGGGTGTCGATCCCGACCCCCTGGCACGCCTTGCGCAGCTGGGCGTGCAGGTCCTGCCACTCGCGCACCCGCAGGTAGTGCAGGAACTCGTTGCGACACATGCGCCGGAACGCACTGTGCGACAACGCCTTCTGTTGTGCCTTGAGGTAGCCCCACAGGTTGAGCAGGGAGATGAAGTCGGAGTGCTCGTCACGGAACCGGGCGTGCGACTGGTCCGCCTGGGTCTGCTTGTCGGCGGGCCGCTCGCGCGGGTCCTGCATCGACAGCGCCGCGACGACCACCAGCGCCTCACGGGTGCACCCGAGGCGTCCCGCCTCGATCAGCATGCGTCCCAGCCGCGGGTCCACGGGAAGGCGGGCCAGCATGCGGCCGTATGCCGTGAGCGTGCGTCCCTGCCCACGTCGCCGCGGGGCCGTACCCCCCTCGGGTGCCGACGCGGCATACGACTGGTCGAACGCCTGGAGCTCCTCGAGCAGCCGCACCCCGTCGGCGACCTGACGCGGGTCGGGCGGGTCGACGAACGGGAACCGCGCCACGTCACCCAGGCCCAGCGCGGTCATCTGCAGGATGACGGAGGCGAGGCTGGTCCGCAGGATCTCGGGCTCGGTGAACTCCGGACGGGACTCGTAGTCCTCCTCGGAGTAGAGCCGGATGCAGACGCCGTCGGCGAGGCGGCCGCAGCGCCCAGCGCGCTGGTTCGCGCTGGCCCGGGACACGGGCTCGATCGGCAGCCGCTGGACCTTGGTGCGCTGGCTGTAGCGGGAGATGCGGGCGGTGCCGGCGTCGACGACGTAGCGGAT
>DASUKI010000210.1:0-4353 GCA_036278855.1 Pedococcus sp. | reverse complement strand
CGTGGAGGAGGGCCCCAGCGAGGACGTGCACCTGCACCCGATGCACCCCTACACGCACGGCCTGATCCAGACGATCCCGGTCGCCGACCCGCAGCGGGGTCGCCGCAAGCGGGCCGAGGTGAGTGGCGAGCTGCCCAGCGCGGTGGACCCGCCCTCGGGGTGCCGCTTCCGCACGCGGTGTCCGCTCGCCCAGCCCGTCTGTGCCGAGCAGGAGCCGCCGCTGCGCCAGCTGCGCCCGGGCCACCGGGTCGCGTGCCACTTCCCGCTCGAGACCGCGGGCCAGAGTCCGCTCGGCCCGGTCAGCCTCGGCGGTCCGCGACCGGCCCCGGGCGGCCCCGGGCGGTGGGTCCTCCAGCGTTCCGCCTGGGTGAACGGTGGACAGGTCACCGCTCCGGGCAGGCAACCACCCCGGGCGGTGGGTCCTCCACCGTTGCGCCTGCTTGAGCTCAAGGGGTGGATGCAACACCACTGTTGAAGGTGGTGCTGAGGTTGGCTTTGAAGGGTTCCCCGCCGTTTCCGGCGGCAGTGCGAGAGCGCTTCTGGTCTGGTGTTCGTGCTGGCCTGTTACCGGCGGAGGCGGCTGCTTCGGCTGGCGTGTCGCGGTGGGCCGGTGCCGCTTGGTTCGTCGAGCGTGGCGGTGTGAAACCCAAGCGGTGTGTGCCGGCGACGAAGCGGCCTCGGTTGACCTTCGAGCAGCGTGAGGAGATCGCGATGCTGAAGGCGCAGGACGAGTCCGACGCCGAGATCGCCCGGGCGGTGGGCTGTCACCGCTCCACGATCGGCCGGGAGGTGAAGAACGGGTCGACGACCTTCCCCGACCGCAAGCCGAAGTATCGGGCATCGGTGGCCCAGGCGGCCGCCGAGCAGCGCGCCAAACGACCCAGGTCGGGCAAGCTGGCCGCCAGCGACCGGCTCCGCGCCGAGGTGCAGACCCGGCTGGAAGCCGAGCACTCACCCGAGCAGATCGCGGCACGGTTGAAGATGGACTTCCCCGACGATGCGGAGATGCGGGTGAGCCCCGAGACCATCTACAAGGCGATCTACGTCCAAGGGCGCGGCGAACTGCACCGTGACCTGCACAAACGGCTGCGAACCGGGCGGGCACTGCGCAAACCACGCCGGGCCACCGGAGAGCGCCGCGGCAAGATCCCGAACATGGTCAACATCGCCGACCGGCCGCCCGAGGCCGACCAGCGAGCCATACCCGGCCACTGGGAGGGCGACCTGATCGTGGGTGCCAAGTCGGCCTCGGCGATCGGCACCCTGGTCGAACGAGCCTCCTCGTTCGTGTTGCTGCTGCACCTGCCCGGCGACCACGGCGCCGACACCGTGGCCACCGCGATGACCGAGGCGATGAGCCAGCTGCCCGAGGTGTTGCGCAAGACCCTGACCTGGGACCAGGGCAGCGAGATGAAAAGCCACGTCAAGATCGCCGCAGCGACCGGACTCGACATCTACTTCTGCGACCCGCACTCACCATGGCAGCGCGGACTGAACGAGAACACCAACGGGCTACTACGCCAGTACTTCCACAAGGGCGTGGACCTCTCGGTCTTCGAAGCCGACTACCTCGACCACGTCGCCATGAAGCTCAACAACCGCCCCCGCAAACGCCTCGGCTTCAAGACCCCAGCCGAGACCCTCGATGAACTACTGTCCAAAACGACCGATCCGAACGGTGTTGCATCCACCGCTTGATTTCACCCTGCGGGAACGGTGGAAGGCCCACCGCCCGGGCTGGCGAGGACACGAGACGCCTACAGAAGCGGTGACATGTCCACGTTCCGGCCGCGGGCGAAATGGTGGATCACTCACCGGTCGGGGAGGAGCACACCCTTCGATAGCGTGCCCGCGTGACGTCGCTGGTCGAGCTCCGGGTCCTGGAGGGCCCGAACCTCTACTTCCCGCGCGCCGCGATCAAGCTCACCCTCGACATCACCGGGCTGGCGTCCGCGCCGAGCACGACGGCCGAGCGGCTGGCGCGCCGGATCGGGCTGAGCGGTGCGCGACCGGGGGAGCCGGACAGTGGGTTCCGGCAGCGGTTCGCGCTGCGCGCCGTGGCGCGGCTGGTGCGGGCGATCGCGCACGAGTCGGGGACCGTGCGGCTCGCCGTCCGAGTCCGGCCCACCGGCGACCCCCACTGCATCGTCGTCGCCTATCCCTGGCGTCACCGTGACCGGGCACAGGAGATGGGGCGCGCGGTGGCGGCCGTGCTGGACGCGGTGCCGGGGGAGGACGTCGAGCAGGCCGTCGGACATGCGGCCGAGCGGGTCGTCGCGTCGCCCGCGGGCGCCGAGCCGCACACGATCGTTCCCCAGATCCCGGTCGTCGCAGTGACCGGCACCAACGGCAAGACGACGACCAGCCGGATGATCGCTCACATCGCCCGCGCCGACGGCCGGGTCGTGGGGTGGTCCAACACCGACGGGATCTACCTGGACGGCGAGCTGGTCGAGGCCGGTGACTACTCCGGCCCGAGCGGCGCGGGGCGCGTCCTGGGCCTTCCGGGCGTCCAACTCGCCGTCACCGAGACGGCGCGTGGCGGCATCCTGCTCAAGGGGATCGGAGTGACCCGCAACGACGTGTCCGTGGTGACCAACGTCAGCGCCGACCACCTCGGTCTGCAGGGCATCGACACCCTGGACCAGCTCGCGGAGGTCAAGGCCGTGGTCGCGCGGATCACCCGCCGCGGCGGCTGGGCGGTCCTCAACGGCGACGACCCACGGGTCTACGGCATGCGCAACCTCATCCGTTCCCAGCCGTGGGTGTTCTCCCGCGACCCCAACGCTCCGGCGATCCGCGAGACCCTCGACGCCGGCGGCCGCGCGACCACGGTGATCGACGGGTGGATCTCGGTGCTACGCCCCTCGGCAGACCCCCACCCGCTGGTCGAGCTCGCCGACGTCCCGATGACCCTGGCCGGGCTCTCGCGGTTCAACGTCGAGAACTCCCTGGCCGCTGCCTCCGCAGCGCTGGCCGTGGGCATCCCGCGCGAGACGGTCGTCGAGGGTCTGCGCACGTTCCGTCCGGACCCCGAGCACAACCCGGGGCGTATGAACTTCTTCACCGTCCTGGTCGACGGCGGCGAGACCTCCGTGGTGGTCGACCTCGCCCACAACGAGGCCGGCCTCGAGGCGCTCCTCGAGATCATGGTCGGAGTACGCCGCCCGGGAGCCCGCCTGCTGCTCGGCCTCGGTGCGGTCGGCGACCGGACCGACGACCTGATCGGACGGCTGGGCGAGATCGGTGCGATGGGCGCCGACGTGGTCGCGATCGGCCACAAGCAGCGCTACCTGCGCGGCCGGACCCTGGCGGAGCTCGAGGGACTGCTCCGCGACGGCGCCGAGCGAGTCGGGGTGACCGACGTCGCGGCGTACCCCACCGAGGTCGCCTGCCTGGCCGCCCTGGTCGCCCAGGCGCACCCCGGTGACGTCGTCGGGCTGATGTGCCACGCCCAGCGGGCCGAGGTCTACGACTGGCTCGCCGACCACGGCGGCACCGGTGACACCCCGCAGCAGCTCGGGGAGAAGGTGCGGGCAGCTCGGGGCTGAGTACCTCAGCGCGTCGGAAACAAGTCGCCTCGAGCGGCGGACGTGCCTAGAGTCGATGTCGTGGTGACATTCATGGTCATGGTCCGTCGTGGCCGGCCGACAGCCTCGGCGCCGGCACCCGACGTCCTGGGGATGGCATCCGCTCAGGCCTGAGTGGGCCGAACGCCTGGTCGCCGCCTCGCCGGTCCGACCCGGCGACGTCGTGGTCGATCTCGGCGCCGGTGACGGTGCGCTGACCCTCCCGCTGGTGCGGGCCGGCTGTCGCGTTCTCGCCGTGGAGCTCCACCATCAGCGGGCATCGGCCTTGCGCGCCCGGGTCGAGGCAAGTCGGCTCGCGACGAGCCGGGTCGCAGTGCTCGAGCTCGACCTCGGCGAGTTCTGCTGGCCCGGCCATCCGTTCCGGGTCGTCGCCAACCCGCCGTACGCCGGTGTCAACTCGCTCGTCCGGCGGCTGCTCGCGGTCCGCCACCTCCGCTCGGCGGACCTGGTGGTGGCCGAGGGCGCCGCGCGCGGCCTGCTGAGCCGGTACGACGATCGCCTGGAGCTGGGTCGACGGGTGCCACCACACGCCTTTCGGAACCGGCCGCCGGGTGGGGCGCGGGTGCTCCGCATCCGGCCCCGATGTGGACCAATCAGATAACGCAGAACCGGCTCAACCGCATGGTCCGGATCTGACCTAGCCTGGAGCCATGACCACGACCCAGCAGGACACCCGCCACCAGATCCCGACCCGCCTCGACGTGGACGCCACCGTCCCGTCGTACAGCAAGGCGATGGCCCATCTCGACACCACCGCGACCCG
>DASUKI010000209.1:0-15721 GCA_036278855.1 Pedococcus sp. | reverse complement strand
GTAGAGCTCGGCCTGCCAGTCGTGCGACTCGATCTGCGTCGTGAGCGGGTTCCACTGCAGCCCAAGGGATTCCACGAAACCCTTGGAGATGGCCGGCCAGTCGGCGTCGGGCACCGCGGCGAGGTGGGCCCCGAAGGTGCCGGTCGCCCCGTTGAGCTTGCCGAGGTAGTCCGCCCCGCGGATCCGTCGCAGCTGGCGGCCCAGCCGGTGCGCCAGCACCGCCAGCTCCTTGCCCATCGTCGTGGGGGTGGCCGGTTGCCCGTGGGTGTGCGAGAGCAGGGGCACCTCTCGCAGGTCACGCGCCATGGTGGCAACGGTGTCCACGAGGGCGGCGGCACGAGGCAGCCACACCTGCGTGACCGCGCCCTTGACCATCAGCGCGTACGAGAGGTTGTTGACGTCTTCACTCGTGCAGCAGAAGTGGATCAGCTCGGCCAGCCCGCGGTCCTGCTCCGCCGGCGTGATGGCGGCCAGCCGGCGCTTGAGGAAGTACTCGACCGCCTTGACGTCGTGCTGCGTCTCGCGCTCGATCTCGGCCAGCTCGGAGATCTCGTCGGCACCGAAGTCGTCGACGACCTGCCGCAGCGCCGACTGCTCCCCGTCGGTGAGCGCGCGCACCCCCGGCACGACCGAGTGGTCGGTCAGCCAGATGAGCCACTCCACCTCGACCCGGATCCGCTCGCGGTTGAGGGCCGGCTCGGAGAGGTGCTCGACCAGTGGCGCGATGACGGCGCGATAGCGCCCGTCGAGCGCCCCGAGGGCGATGGGCGGTGTCGCGTCAGCAAGCGAGGCCATGGCGCCCAGTCTCCCAGAGCGACCGGCGACCACGGCCCTCGGGACCGGTCACTGGAAGCCGTGGCGGTCGAGCGCCCCGACCAGCTCCTGCTCCTCGTACGAAAGGTGTGCCAGGAGCTCGTCGCCGAGCCGGTCCACGACCCGTTGCAGCTCCGCCGTCCCGGACGCGCCGGACACCAGGCCGACCAGGGCGTCGTCGAGCTGCTCGAGCGCGTCGTGGATGACGAGGTGCTCCCGCTCGAGGCGGTCGAGGACCGGTGCGAGGGAGGACTCGCTGCGGCGCAGGTGGGGGAAGATCGAGCGGTCCTCGAGGCCGTGGTGCCCGGTGAGGAACCGGCAGTACTGCTGGCAGTAGGCGCCCAACGTCCAGTTGTTCTGCCGCATCGTCAGGTCGTTGATGGCGCTGCGGGCCCGTTGCGCGTCCTGCTCGCCGGCCATCACCTGCTCGACGATGTCGCGCAGCCGGGCGAGCTCGCCACGCAACGCGTCGTGCACCTCGACGAGGTGGGCGCCGGCGCCCGTGTGTGGCTGTGCCGCAACGCTTTCCGTATGCCGCGGAGCGGGCTCCGTATTGCTGCCCACCTCCGCGGGTGCAGGCTCATCCTGCGGCGTCGTGGCGCGGCGGGCGCGTTCGGCGTCGACCAGCTCGCGGGTCGAAGGGGCCACCTCGGCGGCGAACCGCTCGACCTCGCGGAGGCTGTCGACCGGGAGGATGAACGTCGACATCCCGTGCTCGAGCGCCAGCGCCGCGAGCTGCTCCGCGCCCACGCCCGGGCTGATGTTGTAGAGCCGGCGGATGTGTGACGGCTCGCGTCCCGCCTTGCGGGCGGCCGCGTCGATGGTGGCGTTCATCGTCGCCAGCTTGTCGGGACCGACATACCCCATGGAGGGCAGCCAGCCGTCGGCGAGCCGGCCGGTGAGCCGCAGCATCCGTGGCCCGTAGGCGCCGACCCAGATGCCCACCGGATGGGCCGGGGCCGGCCCTGAGTGCAGGCCCTTGACCCGGTAGTGCTCGCCCTCGACCGACACGGATCCCTCGCCGGCCCAGACGCCGCGGATGATGTCGATGGCCTCCTCGAGTGCCGCGACCGCCTCTCCGGGGGAACGTCTCGGCCCACCGGCGGCGACGATCGGGTCCCAGAACGCGCCGGCGCCGATGCCGAGCTCGGCTCGGCCACCGCTCAGCAGGTCGAGGGTGGCAGCGGTACGCGCCAGCACGACCGGTGGGCGCAGTGGCAGGTTGGCGACGTTGGGCGCGAGCCGCACCCTCGTGGTCCGTCCGGCGATGACCGCGAGCAGGGTCATGGCGTCGAGGTGCCTGGAGTTGTACGGGTGGTCCTGGATCGTCACCAGGTCCAGCCCGCTCACGTCCGCGGCCTCCCCCATCTCGAGGACGAGGTCCGCGGCGGACGCGTTCGGGGTCGGGAAGATGCCGAACTGCAGCTCGTGCCCGTAGTCCGGCATGCTCAGGCCTCCTCGGCCGCGCCCTCACGAGCGGTCCCGGCGTAGGTGGTGGGCCGCTCGTGGTCGCCGAGAACCTCGGCGAGCGCGAGCGAGCGCCTGGCCTCGTCGTGCCGTGCCGCACGCTGCAGCGTGCGTCCGAGCAGCAGGTGGGCGTAGCCGTCGGTCGGGTCCTCCTCGAGGACCGTGCGCAGCACCTGCTCGGTCCTTCCGAGCTGGGCCGAGTGGTAGTAGGCCCGGGCCAGGAGCAGCCGCAGGTCGGTGATGCCGTGTCCCGGGTCGGTCAGCTCCGCCTCCTCGACGAGCTCGGCGAGGGCGCGGGACGCGTCCAGGTAGTCACGGCGGTCGAAAAGGCTCGTGGCGGACGCGAGCCGCAGGGTGAACGGGGCGGAGGCGGTGGCGGTCATGTCCGTGGAACCTAGTTTCAGTTTCAACTATTCCGGTCGCGAGCGGCCACCGAGGGCGCGGCGGACGTGCTCGACCACGCCGTCGGCTGCCGCCATGATCTCGGCATAGGTCTGGTCGAACGACGCGTCGTCGCCGTACCACGGGTCGTCCATCTCGAGCTCACCCGCGGCCACGGCTGCAGGGTCGAACTCGCGCAGCAGGCGCACCTTGCGGCGCTGTTCGTCGGTCCGGGCGAGGCGGTGCAGGTCTCGCTGGTGGCCGGCGTCGGCAGCCAGGACGAGGTCCCGCTCGTCGAGCCAGCTCCGCTCCACCTGGCGCGCCACGTGCTCGGTCCCGCCGAAGTCGCCATGGCCCATCCGCTCGAGCACCGCCAGCGTGCGCCGGTCGGCGGGGCTGCCCACCTCCCACGAGGTGGTGCCTGCCGAGTCGACGCTCACCCGGTCACCGAGCCCCGCCTCCTCGAACTTCTCGCGAAGCACGAACTCCGCCATCGGTGAGCGGCAGATGTTGCCGGAGCAGACCACCAGGACGCGGTAGGGGTCGGGACTGGCCATGCCCCCATTCAACCGACCCTGCAGCGCGCGGACGAACCGGGGCCTGCGGCTAGGGTCGAGGAGTGACGCGACCGCTCATCCTCCTCGTCGGCCGCTGGACCGACCAGCAGGGGCAGCCCGGCCGGCAGGGCATCTTCTCGACCCGCACGGTCATGGATGCGGTCTCGCGGGCCGGCGGTGAGCCGGTGCTCGCCTGGCCGGACACCCTCGAGCGCGCAGAGCGCCTGGTCGGCCTCGCCGACGGCGTCATCTTGCCCGGTGGCAACGACCTCGACCTGCGACCGTTCGGCGTCCCCGACGTCCACCCGCGCGAGGAGCACTCACCGCCGGAGCAGGACGCCGCCGACGTGTCGGTCGCACGCGCCGCTCTGCGCGCCGAGCGGCCCGTCCTCGCCATCTGCCGCGGCATGCAGGTGCTCAACGTGGTCCTGGGTGGCACCATCCACCAACACTTCGAGGAGAGCTCGGTCGCGCACGCCAGCAACCCGCACGACGTCGACGTCGTCGCCGGCACGCTGCTCGAGAAGGTCGTCGGCGACGGCACGCGCACCGGCTTCTCCAACCACCACCAGGCCTGCGACCGCCTGGCCGACGGGATGCTCCTGGCGGCGACCACCTCGGACGGCTGCGTCGAGGCCATGGAGTCGGTGGACGGGCGGACCATCGCGGTGCAGTGGCACCCCGAGGTCGACGCGGAGACGGTGCCGCACAACCAGGCGCTGTTCGACTGGCTGGTCGGGGCCGCACGTGGGACCGCCTGAGTAGACGCCGACTCGCCGGTGGTCGCCGGCGGGTTCACATCGAATCGACAAGAGGGTGGTCGATCAGTCGGGGTAGCCCAGCGGGTTCTGGCTCTGCCAGCGCCACTGGTCGACGCACATGTCGTCGAGGGTGCGGGCCGCCTTCCAGCCGAGCTCCGCCTCCGCGCGGGAGGGGTCGGCGTAGGAGGCCGCGATGTCACCCGCGCGCCGTCCCACGACCGAGTGGGGCAGCTCGTGGCCGCAGGCACGCTCGAACGCGTGCAGCACCTCCAGGACCGAGCTGCCGTGGCCGGTGCCGAGGTTCCACGTCGACACCCGCTCCTGCGTCGACCCGAGCCGGGTCAGGGCCGCGAGGTGGCCGGCCGCGAGGTCCTCGACGTGGATGTAGTCGCGCAGCGCGGTGCCGTCCGTCGTGGGGTAGTCGTCGCCGAACACCTTGAGCTCCGGCAGCTTGCCCACGGCGACCTGGGCGATGAACGGCATGAGGTTGTTGGGGATCCCCTGCGGGTCCTCACCGATCGTCCCCGAGGCGTGTGCGCCCACCGGGTTGAAGTAGCGCAGCAGCGCCACGCGCCACCGCTCGTCGGTCGCGGCGACGTCGCGCAGCACCTGCTCCTGCATCACCTTGGTCCAGCCGTACGGGTTGGTCGCCGAGGTCGGCAGGTCCTCCGTGAACGGCGGTTCCGCGCTCTCGCCGTACACCGTCGCCGACGAGGAGAACACCAGCTTGAAGCAGCCGTGGTTGCGCATCGCCCGCACCAGCGCGAACGTCGAGTCGAGGTTGTTCTGGTAGTACTCCAGCGGCACGTCGACGCTCTCGCCGACGGCCTTGAGCCCCGCGAAGTGGATGACCGCGTCGAAGGCCCGCTCCGCGAACAGCGACTCGGTCTTGTCCCGGTCGGTCAGGTCGAACGCGTGCACCTCCAGGGGGCCGCCGATCAGGTCCTCCAGGCGTGGGACCACCGTGGGCTTGGCGTTGGAGAAGTTGTCCACCACCACCACGTCGTGCCCGGCGGCCGCGAGCTGCACGACGGTGTGGGACCCGATGAACCCGGCACCGCCGGTGACGAGGACGCGCATGGCCCAAACCGTATGCCGAGCGCAGGCATCTCACCCAAACGGACCGAGATTCACGCGTCAGCGCCGCAGGCTGCGGGAGCGGCCGCGGAACTCGGCGATGAGTGCGCCGTCGGACTCGCGCGTCACCCGGACGTCGGTGAGACCACTTCGTCCGTATGCCGCGCGGCTGGCTCCCTCGGCGACGAGGACGTCGCCCAGTCTCGCCGACGCGACGAAGGTGATGTCGGCTCCCGCCGCGACGGTCAGCTCACCGCGGGAGTTGCACACCAGCGCGAACGTCGAGTCCGCGAGGGTGAACAGGTAGCCACCGTGGACGATGTCGTGACCGTTGACCATGGTCTCGGTGACCGTCATCCGCACGACGGCGTGGTCGACCTCCATGACGTCGACCTGCATGCCCAGGGCACGCGAGGCCCGGTCGTCGTCCCACATCCGGCGCACATGGGCCAGGTCGACGGTGGCCTCGCTCACCGGTCCACCTCCTGGCGCTCGAGCAGGGCCGGGCTGGGCCGGTAGCGACCGCCGGGGAACGCCCGGTCGAGGGCAGCGAGCTGGTCGGCCACGACGGCGTACCCGATCTCGGCGCCCCACTCGAGCGGCCCGCGGGGGTAGTTCGTGCCGAGCCGCATCGCCGTGTCGACGTCCTCGGCGCTGGCCTCGCCCCGGTGCACGAGGTCGACGGCCTCGTTGACGAGCATGGCCACCGTGCGTGCCACGGGGTCGGTCTCGACGGGACCGCCCACCAGCTCGGCCAGCCGACCCTCGTCGGCGACGGCGCCCACGGGCCGTCCGTCGGCGGCATACCGGTAGATGCCCTGACCGGTCTTGCGCCCGAGGTGACCGGCCTCGACGAGGTCACGCTGCACCTGCACGGGCTCGTAGCGCGGGTCGCGCCCGGTCTGCTCCCAGACCGAGGCGCCGACGGCGAGGTTGATGTCCTGGCCGATCAGGTCGGTGAGCTCGAAGGGGCCCATCCGGAAGCCGGCCCGGCGCAGCGCCTCGTCGAGCGTTGCCGCGTCGGCGACCCCGGCCATGAGCATCCGCTGCGCCTCGCCGTAGAAGGGCCGCGCCACCCGGTTGACGATGAACCCGGGCGTGGACGTGCACCGCACGGGCGTCTTGCCCCACGCCTGCACGAGTTCCGTTGCCGCAGTGAGGGCCTCGTCACTGGTCGCCCCGCCGTGCACGACCTCGACGAGGCGCATCACCGGCGGTGGGTTGAAGAAGTGCAGCCCGAGGACACGATCGGGGCGTGGCACGCCCTCGCTGATCGCGTCGATCGACAGGCTCGAGGTGTTGGTGGCCAGCAGCGTCTCGGCCGGCTGGTGCTCGGCGAGCACCTCGAAGAGCTGGCGCTTGGTGCCGAGGTCCTCGCGCACCGCCTCGACGACCAGTGCCGAGGCCGGCAGGTCCTCGACGTGCGTCACGGTGCGCAGCCGCTCGGCGACCGCCTCGAGGCGGGCGGAGTCGATCCGCCCCTTGGCCTCGAGCCGCTGGAGGCTGGCGATGATCCGCGCGACGCCGTCCTCAGCCGCACCGGTGACCGCGTCCACCAGGGTCACCGGGTGCCCGGCCATGGCGACCACTTGCGCGATCCCGGCTCCCATTGCTCCCGCTCCGACCACGGAGACGGGCAGCAGGTCGGGGTCGGCGGTGCGCTCCGCGGGCGGCATGCGGCCCATCGTAGGCAGGGAAAGTCGGCAAACCGTGATCCGGATCCGGGTCCCGGCGCGACAGTGGGGGTGTGCAGGGACTTCCGGTGCCGACGGACGGCGAGCTCATCAGGGCTGTCGCGCGCGGCGACGAGGCGGCCCTTGCGGAGCTCTACGACCGGCACGCACCGTGGCTGTCACTGCGGCTCGTGCGCCGCTGCAACGACGGGGACGCCGTGGCAGAGGCGCTGCAGGACACCTTCCTGACGGTGTGGCGGTCGGCGGGCAAGTGGCGGGGGGACGGCGAGGTCGCCGCGTGGCTGTGGGGCATCGCCATCCGGCGCCTCATCTCAGGGCTGCGTCGCACCAGTCGCACGGCGCTCGTGGCCGCGTTGGTGCCGGCCCATGAACCCTGCGTCCCGAGCGCCGAGGAGGCCACCCTGCTGGCGGTGGAGTACGGCGACGTGGGAGCCGCACTCGCCGCCCTCTCCCCGGAGCTGCGTGCCGTCATCCAGCTCACCGTCCTCGACGGGCTGAGCGACCGCGACACCGCCCGCGCACTCGGTCTGCCGCTGGGCACTGCCAAGGGTCGGATCCGCAAGGCCAAGAAGGTCCTGGCCGCGCAGCTCGCCGACCGCCACTCCCTGAAGGAGGGATGGGCATGAGCACCCTCACCCCGAGCAGTTCCTGGCACCCGCCGTCGACCTCGCTGGCCGAGTACGCCACCGGCAGGCCCACCGCCGTGACCGCCGCGTCCGTCGAGGCCCACCTGGTTGCCTGCGCCGAGTGTCGTCGAGCCGTGGCGCCGCTCGCGCCGAGCGCCGTCGTGGAGGCGGGCCGGGTCGGGCTGCGCTCCGCCCTGCAGCGTCCACGAGCACCGTGGGCGGTCCGCCTGGCGCGGCGCGCCGGCCTGTCCGACCCGGGCGCCGTCCTGCTCACGGCCTCCTCCGCCCTGCGCGACTCGTGGATCGTGTCCGTGGTCGTGGTGCTCGGCTTCGCGGCCGCCGCGCCGAGCTTTGCCGGCGGCCTGGGCGACGCAGCCTTCCTCGTCATCGCGCCGCTCGTCCCCGTCGTCGGGGTGGCGCTCGTCTACGCCGGCACCGAGCCGACCATCGAGGCGATCGCCGGCGCGGCCCCCTACAGCCAGCTGCGCCTGCTGCTCCTGCGCACCGTCGCCGTGCTGGTGACGACCCTGCCGCTCGTCGCGCTCGCGGCGCTGCTCGCCCGCGGGGCTGGGTGGGCGATGGTCGGCTGGCTGCTCCCGTCGCTCGCCTTCACGGCTGCGGTGCTCGCCCTGTCGACCTGGCTCGCCGTCGAGGTCGCCGCACCCGTTGTCGCGCTGCTGTGGACCGGCACGGTCTGCGCGGCCGCGTTCCACCAGTCCGCCCAGGCAGTCGTCTCGGCCGCCGTCCAACCGCTCTACCTCGTCCTCGCGGCAGGCGCGGCGGCAGTCGTCGCCGTCCAGGTCCGCCGCGGCCACACCCCAGGAGGGATCGCATGACCGTCATCGTCGACTCCGTGTCGAAGTCCTACGGCTCCGTCCACGCCCTGCGTGACGTCAGCCTGCGGCTCGACACCGGCATCACCGGCCTGCTCGGGCCGAACGGCGCCGGCAAGACCACCCTGCTCAGTGCGCTCGGCACCGTGCTGCGCCCCGACACCGGACGGGTCACGGTCGACGGCCGGGACGCCTACGGGTCCGCCGGGGAGCGCATCGAGATCCGGCGCCGCCTCGGCTACCTGCCCCAGGAGGTGGGCTTCCCGCGGTCGATGACCGCCTTCGGCTTCGTCGAGTACATCGCGGTCCTCAAGGAGTGGGACGACCCGCGCGCTCGCGGGGCCGAGGTCAACCGGGTGCTCGACCTGGTGGGCCTCGCCGACCGGGGCCGGACCCGGGTCCGGGCACTTTCCGGCGGCCAGCGTCGCCGGCTCTCACTCGCCCAAGCCCTGCTGGGCAACCCGCACCTGCTGGTCCTCGACGAGCCGACCACCGGTGTCGACCCGGAGCAGCGCGCCGTGCTGCGCCAGGTCCTCTCGCGCAGCGGCGAGCGCGCTGCCGTGCTGCTGGCCACGCACCAGACCGAGGACATCGCCGCCCTGTGCGACCGGGTGGTGGTGCTCGCCGGCGGGAGCGTCCGCTTCGACGGGGTGGTGCGCGAGCTCGTCGAGAGCGCCCGGGGACGGGTGTGGCTCAGCGACCGCGAGTGCCCGGGTGCGAGGGTGTCCTGGCGGACCGGCACCGGCCGGTACCGCTGCGTGGGCGGCGAGGCGCCCCCGGCTGACGCGGAGCCCGCCGAGCCCACCCTCGAGGACGCCTACCTGCTGCTCGTGGGTGCCCCCGCCAAGGCCGAGGCGGTGGCGGCATGACCGCCGTGACGGCTCCGGCCCGGCTCGCCCGGCGCGAGGCCGTGCTGTGGCAGCTCGCCCGGCTGGAGATCCGTCGGTACCTGCGCCACCCCCTCTACCTGCTGGGGGTCGCGCTCCTCCTGCTCAGCGTCGCGGGGATGGTGGCGTCCTCCGGCTCGGACCAGTCGCCCCTGTCCGCCCCGATCGCACCCGCGTTCCTCATGGGCGTCTTCGGGGTCGTCGTCGCCGCCCAGCTGGCGGCCTCCGGTCGCCGGCTGGGTCGCGGGGCCGGCGCCGTGCCACTGCCGGAGCGCACCCGTTCCCTGGCGCTGGCCGTCGCCTTCGTCGTGCCGGTGCTGACGGCGGCTGCGTGGCTCGCCACCTTCCTCGTGATCTACCACGTCAACCCGCCGGCAGACGGGGTCTGGTGGTTCGGCCCGCTCTCGTCCGGCCATGTGCTGAGCATGCTGGTCGGCACCACCGTGGTCAGCGGGTTCGGTGGCCCCGCGCTCGGGATGCTCGTGGCCCGCTGGGTGCGCTGGCGACCCGCACCGCTCGTGGCCGCCGTGCTGCTCGTGGTTGCCGGCATGCTGACCCAGAGCTCGGACACGTTCCCGCGCACGGTCGGGCTGCTCATGCCGTGGACCCAGTGGTCCGCCGGCGTCACCGACGGCCGCGCCGTCTACTACGGCGGCTCCCCGCAGTGGTGGCTGCTCTATGCGCTCGCCCTGTGCGTGCTCGCCGTCGTGGCCGCCATGTACCGCGACCCCGACGCCGACCGCCCGCGCTATCGCGTGGCCGCCGCGGTGGTCGTGCTGGTCGCAGTCGTGTCGGTCTCCCTCGCGGCGACCACGGGTGTGGACCACACCCGCTACCTGCCGGTCACCACCGCCTCGGGCAGCTGATGCTGCGGTATGCCGCGTGGTCGCCCGGGCGTGTCCAGGTGGCCGCCGGCACGGGGCTGGTCGCGGTCCTGCTGCTCGGAGTCGCGGAGTCGGTCCACCTGTGGCGGGCGTTGGGCCTGGCCGCTGCGGTGAGCGTGGGCGTGGGTGCCTGGGCGATGGACGAGCCGTCCGCGCGGGTCGTCGACGCCGTCCCCCGGTCGCTGAGGTGGCGCACCGTGGCGCGGGTCCTCACCCTGGCGCCGGTCTCGACCGCGTGGCTGGTCTTCGCCCACCACGCATCGGGGCAGTCCCAGCCGCTCCCGGGATCGGGCCGCGGCTGGCCGCTCGCGGCTACCGGGGTGGGCGCGGTGCTCGTCGGCGCGAGCCTGGCCACGGTGTTGCGTCGCCGCGGCTGGGCGGCTCCGGGCCAGCAGGTCGCCGTGAGCGTGGGCCTCGTCGTCGCTGCGCTCGGGGCCTTCCCGAAGCACCTATGGGCGAACCTGGCCATGTTTCCGATCGACGGGGACGCCGACTGGGCGTGGGCGCTGCGCTTCTGGGGCGGCGCGTTCGGCCTGTCCCTGGTGGCGCTCGTCGTGGCCACGTCGGAGGGCGGCGCGCTCAATCGTGCCGGTCGGTCACGTGTGACGTGAGCCCGCCGTCGCGCAGCGAAGGTGTCACATCGCCGCGTCTACGATGAGGTCATGACCCCGGCAGCACCGCCCACCACCCACCCACTCGTCGAGAAGCACTCGGCCGCCCTCGACGAGGCGGCGCAGGCACTCGCCGCCCGGTCCTACTACTCGCGCTACCCGGAGTCACCCTCGCCCCGCGTCTACGGCGAGGGAGCCGCGGGAGCCGGCAAGGCGGCATACGAGGCGTTGCTGGACAAGGCCTTTGGTGGCCTGGGTGACGTCCGCACCGATGGTGAGTGGGTCGGCGAAGAGGTGTCGCCGTACGGCCCGCGGCTGGGCATCACCTATCCCCACCTGGATGTGGACGCCGCGATGGAGGCGGCGCTCGCGGCGCTGCCCCAGTGGCGGGACGCCGGCGCGCGCACCCGGGCCGCGGTGTGCCTCGAGGTCATCGACGCGATCAACTCGCGGTCGTTCGAGATGGCCAGCGCGGTCATGCACACGACGGGGCAGCCGTTCGTCATGGCGTTCCAGGCCGCCGGGCCACACGCCCAGGACCGGGCGCTCGAGTCGGTCGTCGCCGGGCTGGTCGAGCAGGAGCGAGTGCCCGCCTCGGTGCTGTGGGAGAAGCCGGGCAGGGACCGCGAGGGGAAGCCGGCGCCACTGCGGATGCAGAAGGACTACCGCGTCGTGCCGCGCGGCGTGGCGCTGGTGGTGGGGTGCAACACGTTCCCGACGTGGAACGGGTACCCCGGCCTGTTCGCCTCACTCGTCACCGGGAACCCCGTCGTCGTGAAGCCGCACCCGCGCGCCATCCTCCCCCTGGCGATCTCGGTGGCGGTGGCCCGTGAGGTGCTCGGCGCGGCCGGGTTCAGCCCCGACCTGGTCCAGCTCGCGCCGGAGGCCGACGGTGAGGGTCTCGCCAAGGTGCTCGCCGAGCGGGACGAGGTGAAGATCGTCGACTACACGGGCGGCCCGGGGTTCGGGACCTGGCTCGAGGAGAACGGCGCCGCGCGCGGCCAGCTCGTCTACACCGAGAAGGCCGGCGTCAACACCGTCGTCGTCGACTCGACCGACAACCTGCGCGGGGTGCTCGGCAACCTGGCCTTCTCCCTGACGCTCTACTCGGGCCAGATGTGCACGACCCCACAGAACGTCTACGTCCCGCGCGAGGGCGTCCAGACCGACGAGGGGCACCTGTCGTTCGAGGACTTCGGGCAGCGGCTCGGGGCGGCCATCGGCAAGCTCACCGGCGACGACGCCAAGGCGGTCGAGCTGCTCGGGGCCACCGTCAACGACGGCGTGCGTGCCAATGCGGCCGGGCTCGACGCGTTGGCGGCCGAGGCGGGCGGCACGGTGCTGCTCGACTCGCGCGCAGTCAGCCACCCGGCATACCCCGGGGCGGTGGTGCGCGCCCCGGGACTGGTGGCGATCGACGCCAGCCGTGAGGACGTGTACACCCAGGAGTGCTTCGGCCCGGTGACCTACCTCATCGGTACGTCGGGGACGGAGCAGTCGCTGGCGCAGTTCCGTGACACGGTGCGCGAGCACGGCGCGATGACGGCATCGGTCTACTCCACGTCCGACGAGGTGCTGGACTCGGCACGTGAGGCGGCTGCGGACGCCGGGGTGGCGCTGTCGGAGAACCTCACCGGCCAGGTCTTCGTCAACCAGACTGCGGCGTTCTCGGACTACCACGGCACCGGCGCGAACCCTGCGGCGAACGCGGCCTACGTGGACGCGGCGTTCGTGGCGAACCGGTTCCGGGTGGTCACCTCGCGTCGTCACGTCTGAGCCGCAGCCGCTGTCGGACCGTCGCTCGCCGCAGCTGCCAGCCGGCGGCCCTGCCTGCGGGCAGGATCGCATCCGCTCTGGCACGATCAGTGCCCATGGGTTTCCTGATCAAGGTGGGCGTCAACGCGGTGGCGCTGTGGGTGGCGGCCTGGCTGGTGCCCGGCATCACGTTCGGTGAGGGGAAGTTCGGGTCGAAGTTCGCGACCATCGTCCTCGTCGCCGTCGTGTTCGGCGTCATCAACGCCGTCGTCAAGCCGATCGCGAAACTGCTCAGCTTCCCGTTCATCATCCTCACGCTCGGGCTGTTCACGTTCGTCGTCAACGCGTTCATGCTCCAGCTCACCGAGTGGGTGGCGGACCCGCTGGGCCTGTCGTTCACGATCGCGCACTTCTTCTGGGACGCAGTCCTCGGAGCACTGATCATCACGATCGTGTCCATGGTCCTGGGCTGGGTCATCCCCGACCACGACGACTGATCGTTCGCCACGACGCATCACGAATCGGCATCAGCACCGGCGACGCGCAGGGCTGCTGACTGCGCGGTCCATACGCTTCGGCCGTGATTCCGTGGTCCGCCCTCGCATTCCCCGTGACGATGATCGTCATCTGTGCCGCCGGGGGCTTCGCCTACGCCTGGCTGACCGGCCGGATGGCCGACCGCAGTGTCGGCGTCGTGGAGCGCGGCAAGGCGGTCACCGTGCCGATGCTGGTGACGATCAATGGGCACCAGCGCCGCGGGCGCGCGGTGCTCGACCGTGAGGCCGTGCGGGTGGTCGGGAAGGGTGTCAACCTCCTGGTCCGCCGCCGCGACTACGCGTCCGCGCAGTTGCGGCGGGGGCGGCTCGACTCAGAGCTGCTCGAGTATGCCGAGCAGCGGGCCTTCAGCGACGCGTCCGGGACGCGCTACCTCCTGGGTCCGGTCGAGGAGTGGGACGATGCCTTCACCGCCTCGTTGCAGCAAACTCCTCGGCCCGCCAGCCGGCTGCGCCTGCTGGTCGCCGCCGCGCCGCGGCAGGTCCTGGCTGCGCTCGCCCTCGCGCTCTTGGCCCTGGTGTCCTTCGAGGGGATCTGGTTCAGCGGTCACGACGTCCAGGCCACGATGGTGCGGGTCGTCGGTGACGAGGGGCTCGAGAGCTGCGGGGTGCGGTGGCACGAGGCTGGGCGGGACGAGTACGCCGAAGTGGACTGCTACGCACCCTTCCCCAAACCCGGTGACGTGGTCGTGATCCGGGCACTGGCCTGGCCGTTCGACGAGAGCGCCATGGACCACGAGGACAGCTGGCCCATCCTGACCGCGCTCCTGGGTGGGGGAGCCGGCGCGCTGGCCGTCGTCGCCGCCGCCCTGGGGTGGTCCCGACTGCGTCGCCCACCGCTGACGTTGTCGCCGGTGGCGACTCCGGCCGTGACCCACGTGGCGGCCGTACCCGCTACCCCGTCGACGGTCGAGGTCGCCCGGGACGCACCGCTGCCGACCCTGCTCGACGCGGTCGGCAGCAGGGAGGGCTGGGACGATGGCACGGACTCGCAGCCACCCACCCAGCCCTGGTACGCCCGCTACCTGTTGGCGCTCAGTGCCGGCCGCTGGTGGCCCGGCCTGGTCATGGCAGGTGTGGCCCTGCTGGTCGAGGAGATCCCCCGGGCCGTGCGAGCGGCCCTGCTCGCCGGCGCTGCCGCAGCCGCTCTCTGGGCCGCCTTCCGAGCCTTGACGGCCTGGCTGGCGATCCGCCGTGCGTACACCGGGCCGGTCACGAGCGAATGGGAGTACCGCCTGGTGCGAGACGTCGAGGACGAGTGGTTCGCCTTGCTCTTCCTCGGCACTACGCCGCAGTGGTTGGTCGTCCTCGACGGCCCCGGACACCCGGTGCCGGTCGGCCGGTGTGGGGTCCGCGGCGACCTTCAGCCGGGCGGAGCCATCCAACTGCACATCCAGGGGCGGTTCTGGCCGACCGTGTCGCCGGTGTCGGCGGTGGACGAGGAGATCGCGCAGGACCTGCGCGAGGACCTGTTCGAGCGACTTCGCTGACGCCAGGGGTGGACCGCGAGCGCCCCTGCGTGGCCTCCGCTTAGAGTGAGGCGCATGAGCAACGGTCCGACCAGCGGCGACGAAGTCCGGCTCCGCGAGGCCCTCGGCCAGGTGCCGGCCTACGTCCCGGGCAAGCCCGCGGCGCCCCGCGAGGGAGTCACCGCCTACAAGGTGTCCTCCAACGAGAACCCCTATGCACCGCTGCCGTCCGTGCTCGAGGTCGTCCGGGACGCCGCGGGCGCGATGAACCGCTACCCCGACATGGCGGTCACCGAGCTCACCCAGGCGCTCGCCGATAGCCTCGGGGTGCCCGTCGAGCACCTCGCCACCGGCACCGGCTCGGTGGGGGTCCTCGGCCAGGTCATCCAGGCCACGTGCGACCCGGGTGACGAGGTCGTCTACGCCTGGCGCTCGTTCGAGGCCTACCCGATCGTCACCGCCCTCGCCGGCGCCAAGTCGGTCCAGGTCGGGCTCGACGACCACGCCCGGCACCGGCTCGATGCCATGCGTGCGGCGATCACCGACCGCACCAAGGTCGTCCTGGTCTGCACCCCCAACAACCCCACCGGGCCGATCGTGACCCACGCCGACCTCGAGCGGTTCCTCGAGGACGTGCCACGCCACGTCCTCGTGGTCATCGACGAGGCCTACCTCGAGTTCGTCACCGACGAGGACGCCCCGCGCAGCCTCGACCTCTACCGCGACCGCCCGAACGTCATGGTCCTGCGCACCTTCTCCAAGGCCTACGGCCTGGCGGGGCTCCGGGTGGGCTACGCGGTGGCGCACCCCCCCATCGCCGGCGCCCTGCGCAAGACCGCGGTCCCGTTCGGGGTCAGCTCGATCGCGCAGGCGGCTGCGGTCGCGTCGCTGAAGGCGTTCGACGAGCTCAAGGAGCGCGTCGACGCCCTCATCGCCGAGCGGACGAGGGTGGTCGAGGCGCTGCGCGGCCAGGGCTGGTTCATCCCCGAGACCCAGGCGAACTTCGTCTGGTTCGGCCTGGGCGAGAGGTCTGCCGACTTCGCCGCGGCCGCCCAGGAGGCCGGGCTCACGCTGCGTCAGTACGGCACCGACGGCGTGCGCGCCACCATCGGCGAGACCGAGGCCAACGACGTACTGATCGAGGTCGCGGGGCAGTTCCTCGCGGCGAACCCGCTCGAGGAGCCCGAGCAGCCCTGATGCCCGGCCACTCATAGTCTTGGGGCCATGGTCGACACCTGGCTGCCCACGTACGTCCCGAGTCCTGACCGCTACGGACCGATGCCCTACCGCAGGGTCGGCCAGTCCGGCCTGCGGCTGCCGGCAGTCAGCCTCGGCCTGTGGCACAACTTCGG
>DASUKI010000208.1:0-2225 GCA_036278855.1 Pedococcus sp. | reverse complement strand
GCCGCGTGTCACCAGTTGGTCTCGGACACCACCGGCACCATCGACGAGGCTCTCGTCGCGAGGTACCACGGCGGCAAGGTGGAGGCGACCGGCTTCAAGGTGGCCGATGCTGCCGTAGCAGGCGACGCGGGCGAAGCCCTGCGCCTGCTGCGCCATGCCATCGCCACGGGCGTCGACCCGGTGCCCATCGTGGCGGTGCTCGCCCAGCAGCTGCGCCAGCTCGTGCGGGTCGGCTCCACCGGACGGGGGCGCAGCGCCGACGTGGCGCGCGACCTGGGCATGGCCCCGTGGCAGGTGGACAAGGCGCGACGCAGCCTGTCCGGGTGGGGTCCGGAGGGCCTGGCCGAGTCGATCCAGGCGGTGGCGCTGGCGGACTTCGAGGTCAAGGGAGGCGGCCGCGACCCGGTCTACGCCGTCGAGCGGGCCGTCCTGACGATCACCCGGGCCCGCACCGGTCGGTGACGCACGGCCGCGCGGCGACGGCGCGGCATACCACGACGTTTTGTGGGCGCCGCCCACTCGCTGGTAGATTTGTTGCTTGCGTGCCCGCATGGTCGTGCGCGCACGACGCACCACCCAGAGCCTCTCAACCACAGGTGCCCCACGCCTGGTCCCGAGCGGCTTCTGCCGCCCTCTAACGGCACACCCGACCAACCAAGGAAGAACCACCTGTGGCAAACATCAAGTCCCAGCTGAAGCGGATCAAGACGAACCGCGTGGCGACCGAGCGCAACAAGGCCGTCAAGAGCGAGCTCAAGACCTGGATCCGCAAGTTCCGTGAGGCCGCCGACGCCGGCGACGCCGCTGCGGCCAAGGACGCCCTCGCGACCGCGAGCAAGAAGCTCGACAAGGCCGTGAGCAAGGGCGTCATCCACGCCAACCAGGCCGCCAACAAGAAGTCGGCCATGGCCAAGCAGGCCGCCTCGCTCTGAGGCCCCGCTGAACCTCCGACAGGGTCGGTCACCGGTGACGGTGGCCGGCCCTTCGGCTTGGTCGTGTGCGCGTGGCCGGATCAGTGCCGAGCCCGGACCGCGGTCGCGACCTGCTCGAACCGTTCGCGGCCCAGGACCGCCCCCTCGCGGCGCACCGCGTGGGGGTCGACCCGGACGACCCGGTCGACGCGCACCTCGCTGGGGCGGCCCTCGCGGTCCCAGGCACCCGAGCCGATGTCGACCCAGTGCCTGCCGTGGCGCGCCTCCTGGGCGGCGTCGCGGTCGTGGTCCTTGCTGGTGAGCATGAGCGCAAGCAGCTGGTCGCCGTCACGTCCCACGATCAGCACCGGGCGGTCCTTGCCCCGGTGGTGGTCCTCCTCGAACGGCACCCACGTCCAGACGATCTCGCCGGGATCGGGTCGCCCGTCCGGGATCGGGTTGTACGACAGGTCCGGCACGCCGTGGAAGTCGCCGCGGTAGCCGGCGCGTGCGGGGGCCTCCTGGTCGCTGCGCCCAGGACGCGTCCGACGGCGCATGGTCCGGACACTGACCAGTGCGGCAAGGCGTTCGCGAAGTGCAGCCATGCGAGTGACGCTATCGGGCGCGCAGCGTTCAGTCGCCGATCAGGTGCTGGCCGGGGTGCGCGTCCTGCCAGGCTGCCATCGCGTCGTCCCAGTCGGCGCCTCCGAGGGCGGTGAGCGAGGCGGGGAACAGCCCGTCCTCCTCCTTGGCGATGTGCTCGTGCAGGTCGAACACCGCCTTGCGCACGCTGTCCCGGCCGTCGGCGTCCTCGAGGTCGACGGTCTGGAGCAGCTCCTCGAGCTCGCGGTGCTCGCGCACGAGGGGGCCGATGTGCTCGGCGTAGAGCTCCTCACGACCCATCACGGCGAAGATGCCGTTCTCCTCACCCTGCCAGTGCGAGCGCAGCTCAGCGCCCATCGCTGCCAGCAGCTCCCTGGCCCGGGCGTGCTCGCCGCGGTCCAAGGCACGCACCGCGTCGCCACCCAGGTTGGTGGCGCGTTCGTGCTCCGCGATGTAGTCGCGCAGCAGCGGCGTGTCACGGCACCCGCAGTAGTGGCACACAGGCCCTCCTCGTCCGATCCAGCCTTGCGATCCCGTGCTGCGCTCGGTCCGTCGTCATGACGCCTGCCGGGGCCGCCAGAGCAGGCGGCCGGGTCGGCGGCGGTCGCGCAGCGCGTGCGAGCGCCACACCAGGACCGGGTGGCTGGCCAGGGCGTTGACGAACCACACGAAGAAGCCGCGCTCGGTGACGGCGCGGTCGGCCAGCGCGTT
>DASUKI010000207.1:0-3842 GCA_036278855.1 Pedococcus sp. | reverse complement strand
TGGTGCGTCACGACAAGGAGGCCCACGACACCGGTGGCGACGTGTTCAAGGCCTACGCGCCGTACCTCATCATCATCCTCGTCTTCGTGCTGGCGCAGCTGCCGGGCATCAAGGACGCCCTCGACGCCCCGACCAAGGTGTTCAAGTGGTTCGGGATGGACGGGCTGCAGAGCGCGTCGGGCAAGCCGTCGACGATCCCCAGCTTCAAGTTCAACTGGCTGGCCGCGGCCGGCACGCTGATGCTCATCGCCGGGCTGGTGACCATCCCCGTCATCGGTTGCTCCCCTGCGCAGGCACTCAGGGCGTTCGGCAGGACGTTCAGGCAGCTCGCAGCGGCGATCGTCACCGTCATGGCGGTGCTCGGGCTGGCCTACGTGATGAACGCCTCCGGGCAGACCACCACCCTGGGCACCTGGATGGCCGGTGCCGGTGGCGCCTTCGCGATCCTGTCGCCGATCCTCGGCTGGATCGGCGTCGCGGTGACCGGCTCGGACACCTCGTCCAACTCGCTGTTCGGCGCCCTCCAGGTGACCGCCGCGAAGGACGCGGGGCTGCACCAGGCGCTGATGGCCGCCGCCAACTCCTCAGGTGGTGTCCTCGGCAAGATGATCTCGCCGCAGAACCTCGCGATCGCCGCGGCAGCGGTCGGCATGTCGGGGCGTGAGGGCGACATCTTCCGCAAGGCCATCGGGTGGAGCCTGGTGTTCCTGGCCTTCATGTGCGTGCTGGTGTTCCTCCAGTCCACCGCGGTGCTGAGCTGGATGATCCCGTAGCGCCGAGCAGCGAGCGGCGCCCATGGTTGCGCCGCGGCCGTCGAGAGGCCACGACGCGCTGAGGACTCTGCCGATCCTTCAGCGTGTCGTGGCCTCTCGAGCGTTCCGGGTCGGCGTTCCGGCCGAGCGCTGTCCGGCATGGGAGACAGGCGTGCCATTCCCCGAGACGCCGGCGTAGCCTGACCGCAGGTCAAGAGCGCCAGCGCAAAGCCCCGGCTCGCTGGCCGGCAACCCTCCACCGCGGTGGGGTGCCCCGGGTGAGGACCTGGCGGGACGCCGGCACCACGCCGCTGCCCCGCAAGCGCGGGAGCCCTTCCCGCACCGTCGTCGACGGTGACAACCGCCGTCGGTGACGAACCACCGGGCCGTGGCCACGCGGCATACGAGGAAGGTCATCATGAGCCAGGAACCCCACTGGTCCTTCGAGACGCGCCAGGTCCACGCGGGCCAGGTGCCGGACCCCACGACCGGCGCCCGCGCGCTGCCGATCTACCAGACGACGTCGTTCGTCTTCAACGACACCGAGCATGCGGCGAACCTGTTCGCGCTCAAGGAGTTCGGCAACATCTACACCCGGATCATGAACCCGACGCAGGACGCCGTCGAGCAGCGCATCGCCTCGCTCGAGGGTGGCGTGGGGGCCCTGCTGTTGAGCTCGGGGATGTCCGCGACGTTCCTGTCGATCCTCAACCTCGCGGGTGCCGGCGACCACGTCGTCGCCAGCCCGGCGCTCTACGGCGGCACGGTCAACCTTTTCCAGCACACCCTCCCCAGGCTCGGGATCGAGGTGGGCTTCGTCGAGGACGCGAACGACATCGAGTCGTGGAAGGCCGCCGTCCGCCCGAACACCAAGGTCTTCTTCGGCGAGAGCATCGCCAACCCCAAGTCCGACATCCTCGACATCGAGGCCGTCGCCGACGTCGCGCACGCCGCGGGAGTCCCGCTGATCGTCGACAACACCATCGCGACCCCGTACCTGCTGCGCCCCATCGAGCACGGCGCCGACATCGTCGTCCATGCGGCCACGAAGTACCTCGGCGGCCACGGCACCTCGATCGCCGGCGTCATCGTCGACGCGGGCAGCTTCGACTACGCCCAGGACCCCGAGCGGTTCCCCGGGTTCAACACCCCGGACGAGAGCTACCACGGCCTCGTCTACGCCCGCGACCTCGGCGTCGGCAGCCCGCTCGGCGCAAACCTCGCCTACATCCTCAAGGCGCGGGTGCAGCTGCTGCGCGACCTCGGCCCGGCGATCTCGCCGTTCAACGCCTTCCTCATCGGCCAGGGCGTCGAGACGCTCAGCCTGCGCATCGAGCGGCACATCGCCAACACCCACAAGGTCGCCGAGTACCTCCAGGGCCACGACGGCGTCGAGTCGGTTCGCTGGGCGTCGCTGCCGGACGACCCCAGCTACGCCAAGGCGAGCAAGTACGTGCCTGCCGGTGCGGGCGCGGTCATCTCCTTCGAGATCAAGGGCGGGGTCGAGGCGGGCAGGAAGTTCGTCGAGGCGCTGACCCTGCACAGCCACCTCGCCAACATCGGCGACGTGCGGTCGCTGGTGATCCACCCCGCATCGACGACGCACTCCCAGGGTCCCGAGGAGGACCGGCTGGCTGCCGGCGTCACACCCGGACTCGTGCGGCTCGCCGTGGGCATCGAGCACATCGACGACATCATCGCCGACCTCGAGCAGGGGTTCACCGCAGCCAAGACCGACTGAGTCGTATGCCGCGTGGCCGGCGCCCGGGGTGGCTCGCCCGGGGTGCCGACAGCGGCGCTGTGGTGCGGCTCAGGGTGGTGAGCGAGGCGCGGGTGTGCGGGCGCGCCGGTCAGGCGCGGGTGTGCGCCAGCACCCAGTGCGCGGTCTCGCTCACGACCGGGTCGGGGTCCATGGTCAGGGGCGCGGCAAGGTCCCGGACGTCCGGGCAGATGCCGGCGGCCACGTGCAGGGCGCACGCGCGCAGCCACGGCTCGTCCCACTCGTGGTGTGGGTCGCGCACGAGGGCGCGGACGGTGTCGCGCTCCAGCAGCGCCTCGGCCGAGTAGGGGTCCGGCTGGATGGGCCAACGGTCCGGCTGCACCGGCTGCAGCGGCTGCACCTGCAGGCCGTCGGCGCCGGCCGCTGCGTCGGGCGGCCCGGTGGGGGTGTCGCCGGCGTCCTCCGCCTCGTCTGCGTCGTCCGTCTCGCGGGGAGCGAAGAGGTCGACCAGGCGGAGGGCGAGGTCGCGGCCGAGGCTGACCTCCAGGGTCTCGGTGGCGAGGGCGCGGGCCGAGTGGTCCGGGTCGGCCAGGCGGTCGAGGAGGCGGACCAGCGCGGTGCCCTGCGCAAGGATGTGGAGCAGCTCGGCCACGTCCGAGCGCGCGGCGGCGACCTCGTCGGTCAGTGCGTGGCCGAGCAGCGTGTGCGCGCTCCCGGCGCCGCCCAGGGCCAGCCGGGTCCGTTCGGCCCGGGAGGCGCGCTCGCAGCACCGGACCACCTGCGCGAGGACGAGCGGACGGGACTGCGCCGAGACGGGTTCGGCGCCCAGGACCAGGCCGGTGCGGATGGCGTCCGCGACCTCCGACCGGCGGTGTCGCAGGTGGGGGACGAGCGACTCGCGACAGACCGGCTCACCGGAGGTGCCCAGCGCCCGGAGCAGGGCCAGGTCGCCCCGCGTCGGGATGTGGTCAGGGTCCTCGAGCAGGTCGAGCGCGTGGGGGAGCAACCAGGTGGCGTGGGCCACCAGCACCTCCTCGAGCCCTTCGGGGCCAGCGACCTCGGTGAGGCCCAGCAGGGTCGGGGCGAGGCGCGGGTGCGGGGCCTCGGTGGCGGCCGCGAGCAGTGCGTCCCGTACGGCGTCGCCCAGCGCGAGCCCCCTGACGAACTCGTGGACCGCCGCCGCCTGCTCCGGCGTCACGCTGCCGTGGTCGGAGGCGGCTCGGTGCAGTGCCCCGACGACTCCGCTGGCGTGCAGCCTCGGGTCGGGTGAGCGCTCGAGTGCCACCAGGTCGGCGCCCGCGTCCGCCCAGCCATAGGCAACCCTGGCCGCCAGCACACGCACCGAGGTGGGTGTCGTCGGCTCGTGGAGC
>DASUKI010000206.1:0-3503 GCA_036278855.1 Pedococcus sp. | reverse complement strand
GTCCCGGCGAAGGAGCCCAGCACCCACAGGACCGGCCAGACGCCGAGCATCCAGCGGGGCGCCAGACCGCTGCGCCACGATCCCGCGGCGAGCAGCGCGGTGCCGAGGAACGTGAGGGCGGTGCTGAGGATGTACATCGGTCCCCAGCGCAGCTCGGCGCCCACCGCGACAGATGCCGCGAGCTGCACGAACAGCTCCGCGAGGGCGAGCGTGTTGATCCACACACCGATGGTGCCCAGCCGACCGTCCGACCCGTGCTGCAGCCGGTGGACCGCGAGTGCGATGCCGATCCCGGCGATCGCGAGCGGCAGCCCGGTGGCGGTGAGCCAGTAGTCGGCGGCGTAGTGGAAGTCGCCCTGGTCCACGGTGGTGGTGAACAGGATCGTGTAGCCGAGCACGACGACCGATGCCACTCCGAGCGCGATCGAGCCTTGGAGGAGCCGCAGCCAGCTCGCTTCGCTCAGGGTGGCGACCCGTGGCATCGACGAGGTTGAGGTGGTGGTGCTTGCCATGGTGGCGTCCTTTCTCAAAGGGCAGTGCCCAGGACGCTAGGTGTCGCACGGTGGCAGCGTCGTCCGCCCCCGGACCCACCCCGCCTCGCCCGTTCGGCCTCCTCCGCGAGGAGGACGCGACGGCGACGGGCGCCTCCTAGGCTGGGCCGGTGCGTCGTGCGAACCGGCTCGACCTGACGGTTGCCCTCTGCTTCGTGCTGGCGGCGGCCGGCGAGGCCGTCGTGCGCCAGCACGAAGACCCCGGGTTGCTCGTCTTCGACATCGTGGGTGCCCTCGGCCTGCTCAGCCTCGCCGTGCGGCGGCACCGGCCGGTGCTCACCCTCGGCGTCCTGTCCGGCCTCGGGGTGCTCGGCACCGTGCTCACTCCGGTGCTCTGGCCCGGCGCCGCAGACACCGGCGGCGTGTGGATCCTGGCCCTGATGCTGGCGTCCTACTCGGTCGGCGCGCACGCCTCGGGACCGGCGGTCGGCCTCGGCCCCGCGCTGCCCCTGCTCGTGGTGCTGACCGCTGACCTCGGCACCCGCAGCGGATGGGACCGGGTCAGCGGCATCGTCTTCGTGACCGTCTTCGTCGGCGGACTGCCCACCGGGGTGGGGCGCCTGGTCCGGGTGCGACACCGGGCGCTGACCACGGTGCGCCGCCAGCGTGCCGAGATCGAGGCGGCCCAGCGGCAGCGCCAGGAGTCGGTGGTGCTCGCCGAACGGGTGCGGACCGCCGAACGGCTGCAGCCGACGCTGGTCGACGGTCTGCGACGGCTCGCCAGCCGCGCCGAGTCGGGTGTCGACCCGGCAGGCATCGAGGACGCCGCGCGCAGTCTGCTCACCCGCACCCGCGAGGAGATCGTGGGCCTGACTGCGCCCGTCGCCGTGGCTCCCCCTCCCGGGCAGGATCCGCCCGCTGACCGCCTTCCTGCCGTTCGGCTGACGGCACAGCGCTGGGTGGTGCTCGCGGCCGGAGCCATCACGGTCGGACTGGTCCTCGAGACCTCCACCGCGCTGCCCATGAGCGCGCCGTCCTGGGTGCTGGGGCCGACCGCCCTCGCGGTGGGCGTCCCGCTGGCGCTGCTGTGGTGGCGTCCCGTCCCAGCGGCCGTCGTGGCATTCGCGGTCACGGCGGCGTGGGCACGCCTCGTCGCTCCCCTCGACGGCAGCCTCAGCGAGACCGGGTTCGCGATGTGGACGACCTTCGCCGTCGGCGCCCTGACGCGCGGGCCGGCATCTGCCCTCGGGCTCTCTGCGTGCCTGCTCGGCCAGCTGCTCGGCGTCGGGACCGACGACCGGCTGGGCGAGGGCCTGGTCCTGCTGGTCGCCTGGGTCGGGGGCCGGGCCGTCAACCGGGTCAGCCTGTTGCTCGAGGAGACCCGCGCCAACAACGAGACGCTGCGACAACAGGAAGGTCAGGCGGCCGAGCGCGCGCTGGTCGCCGAGCGACTGCGGATCGCTCGCGACATCCACGACGTCGTCGGCCACACCCTGACCGTGATCACCCTGCAGGCCGGCGCCGCCAGGCGCCTGACCCCCACCGACCCACGCCGGGCGCGAGAGGTCGTCGGCACGATTGCGGCGGTGGCGCACGACGGGCTCGCGACCCTGACGCACGGGTCGGCGTCGGAGGAGCTGTCGGACATCGTCGCGCGGGTCCGGGAGGCCGGGCTCGCCGTCGACGCCGAGCTGGCCGACGAGGCCCTGCTGGGCCACGGTGAGCGGTTGGTCGCCCTGCGCATCGTCCAGGAAGCCCTGACCAACGTGATCCGGCACGCCCCCGGGTCACGGGCCACGGTCTGGGTCGGACGGGTCGGGAACTGCGTCGAGGTGCGCGTGGCGAACACGCCCGGAACGGGCGCGCCGTCCGGGCGCGGGAACGGCCGCGGGCTGCTCGGGATCCGCGAGCGGGTCGACGCATCCTGCGGGAGCGTGGTCTGGGGGCCACGCGCGGGAGGCGGCTTCGAGCTTCGCGCCAGCCTGCCCATGTCAGCCCCGCTGGGCGTGCCGTCGTGAGTGCGAGCCCGGACCCACGGTCCGTCACCGTCGCGGTCGCCGACGACCAGCCGCTGGTGCGCAGCGGGCTGCGGATGATCCTCGAGGGCGAGCCCGACCTCACGGTGGTGGGAGAGGCGCAGGACGGTGACGCAGCCGTCGCCCTGGTGGCGGCCACCGATCCGGACGTCCTCCTGCTGGACGTACAGATGCCGGGCACCGACGGCCTTGCGGCGGTGCAGCAGATCACGGTGTCCGGTGCGCGGACCCGGGTGCTGATGCTCACCACCTTCGACCTCGACGAGTACGTCTACCGGTCGATGAAGGCTGGGGCGTCCGGCTTCCTCCTCAAGGACATGCCCGGTGAGGACATCGTGACCGCCGTGCGGCAGGCGGCCCGCGGCGCGGACGCGTTGCTGGCACCCGCGCTGACCCGCCGCCTCCTGGACCGGTTCACCACGGCACCCCAACGCCCGGCGAACGCAACGCTCGACCGACTCACCGCGCGTGAGCGGGACGTGCTCGGTCAGCTGGGTCGGGGACTGTCCAACGCCGAGATCGCGAAGGCGCTGTTCATCGGTGAGACCACCGTGAAGACCCATGTGGCGCGGATCCTCATGAAGCTCCAGCTGCGTGACCGGGTGCAGGCCGCGATCGTCGCCCGCGAGGTGGGCGTCGACTAGCCGCTCGGCGGCCCACTCTGCCGCCCCACGCCGGCACACCTCCCGGGCGTAGCCTGACGCCCATGCGTTTCGAGCACGTCGGCTTCGACCCCGACTTCGTCGACTACGTGCAGGCCTGGGCGCACCAGCGCGAGGTGCACGCCAGTGTCGTCGACGGCGGTGAGGACACCGTGCTGCTGCTCGAGCACTCTCCCGTGTTCACCGCGGGCAAGCGCACCGAGCCGCACCAGCGCCCGAAGGACGGGACCCCGGTCATCGACGTCGATCGCGGCGGACTGATCACCTGGCACGGACCGGGGCAGCTCGTCGGTTACCCAATCGTGCGGCTGCAC
>DASUKI010000205.1:0-3220 GCA_036278855.1 Pedococcus sp. | reverse complement strand
GGGCTAGGAGCCTCCTGGGCCCCGTCGCGCCAGGGCTGCCGCAGTGCCACCGACACCAGCCAGCACGATGATTCCGACGACGATCCAGACCCACACCGGGACGCCACCATCGGAGCTGGAACCAGTTGCGTCGGTAGCGCTTCCCGACGAGGGAACCGTGGCTGGGCTCGTCGAGCTGCTCGAGGGCGTGGCCGCCGACGTGGAGGACGGGGAGGCCGACGACGTCGGGCCGCCCGACGTCGGGGTGTCAGCGGCGGGCAGTGCGAGCGTGAACGTGGTCTTGTCCGACACCGGATGCCCGTCGTCACTGACCACGCGGTAGGCGACCGTGTACTTCCCGGAGGTGAGGTCGCCGTCCAGCGCCTGGGTCACCTTTGCGCCATCCACCTTGGTGCGCCCGGACGCCACCGAGGCGCCCGAGGCGTCGGTCACCGTCACTGTGGCGAAGCTGGTCGACACGGGCTCGTCGAAGGTGAGGACCACCTGCGTCGGAGCCTGGGTCAGCTGCGCGCCGTCGGCCGGCGAGATGGACCGCAACACGGCGTGCGCTTGGGCGCCCGTCGCGGCCAGCAGTGGGACGAGCATCCCCAGCAGCACCCCGAGGAGCGCCACCGACCAGCGCGGAGGCGCCGCGCCCCGTCGTCGCTGCTCCGGTGGGCGACTACCAGGCTGGGTGAACACGTCCGCCATCCTCTCCCACCAGGCTGTCGGCAAGGCACGAGACCCCCCGGACGACTCCGGAGGGCCTCGTGGACGTGGGGTGAGTGACGGGACTTGAACCCGCGACATCTGCGACCACAACGCAGCGCTCTACCAGCTGAGCTACACCCACCATGCGTCACGGCCGGACGCTGCCGGCCGCAAGCGACGACCATCGTACCCGCTCGGTGGGAGTGCTCGTGACCACCTTTGGGCGCCAGCAGAATGGACGGTCCGGCGACCGCGGTGCCGGCCACGCGGCATACGGGCAGGGATTTGTCAGCCGTGCTCGATGACGTGACGCGCGGCCATCTCCTTGGCCGCCGCGGAGTCCGGGCCGGGCCGCGGCACGAACACGGCCTCGCGGTAGTAGCGCAGCTCCGCGATCGACTCGCGGATGTCGGCCAGTGCGCGGTGCCCGCCGGACTTGGCGGGGGCGTTGAAGTAGGCGCGTGGGTACCAGCGGCGGGACAGCTCCTTGATGGAGGAGACGTCGACGATCCGGTAGTGCAGCCACTCCTCGAGCTCCGGCATGTCGCGCGCCAGGAACCCGCGATCGGTCCCCACCGTGTTGCCCCCCAGCGGAGCCTTGCGCGGCTCGGGCACCCACTCGCGGATGTAGGCCAGCACCTGCGCCTGCGCATCCTCCATCGTCGTGCCGCCGTCCAGCTCGGCGAGCAGCCCGGAGGTGGTGTGCATGGTCCGCACGAAGTCGTCCATCTGCTCCAAGGCATCGGCCGGCGGCTTGATCACGAGGTCGACGCCGTCGCCGAGTTGGTTCAGCTCGAAGTCGGTCACCAGCGCGGCCACCTCGATGAGCGCGTCGGTCTGCAGCGACAGCCCAGTCATCTCGCAGTCGATCCAGACGATGCGGTCGTTGATGGAGCGTTCCGTGGGTGGCTCGGTCACCCGCTCACCCTATTGCCCCGGTCCGTCTGCACTAGCCTTCCGGGCATGACCTGGGGACAACCGCCGCCGTATGCCGCGGGGGCGCCTCAGGCGCGTGCCTCCAGGACGGGGCGCACCGCGTTGCGTCGGTGGCTGGTCACCGGGTTCGTCGTCGTCGGCTTCCTGCTCGCCTCGCTGGTGCTGGTCGTCTACTACGGCGCCACCCTCGGCGTGGTGACCACCGTGCTCGCGGTCCTGCTCGCTGCCCTGCCGCTCGGCATCGTGATCCCGACGTTCCTGTGGCTCGACCGGTTCGAGGCCGAGCCGGCGCGCTACCTCGTCGTGGCGTTCCTGTGGGGTGCGCTCTTCGCGGCCCTGATCGCCGGGATCTTCAACACTGGGGCCAACATCGCCTTCCAGTCGGCCATCGGCAACCCCGACGAGGCGATGCTCGCGACCGCGATCTTCTCGGCGCCGCTCGTCGAGGAGGCCTCCAAGGGACTGCTCGTCCTGCTCGTCTGGTGGTTCCGCCGACGCGAGTTCGACGGGGTCACCGACGGGATGGTCTACGCCGGGATCGTGGCGGCCGGCTTCGCGTTCACCGAGAACATCCAGTACCTCGGCCTCGCCTACCAGCACGGTGGCGGACAGGCGCTGACGGGGACGTTCATCGCGCGGTGCCTGTTCACGCCGTTCGCCCACCCGATGTTCACGGTCATGACGGGGATCGGCATCGGCATCGCCGCGTCGACCCGCAGCCGGGTGCTGAAGGTGCTCGCGCCGGTCGGTGGGTACCTGCTGGCCGCGATGCTGCACGCCCTGTGGAACCTGGGTGCCGTGACAGGCGGCCAGGGCATGCTGGCCACCTATCTCGTGGTCGAGGTGCCGATCTTCGTCGGCTTCCTCGTCCTCGTCGTCTGGGTGCGGCGCCGCGAGGGCCGGCTCATCGGGAGGTACCTGTCGCCCTACGCGGACGCGGGCTGGCTCGCGCCCAGCGAGGTGACGATGCTCTCGACCATGTCCGGACGGCGTGCCGCTCGGGTCTGGGCCAGGGCGCACGGCGGCCGGTCAGCACTGCGCGCGATGGAGAGCTTCCAGGACGCCTCCAGTGAGCTCGCGCTGCTGCGCGCCCGGATGCACCACAGCGCCGCCGACCGCCGCGCCCTGGAGGCGGAGCGCTCGCTGCTGGAGACGTTGTCCGCCCGCCGGCACGCCTTCCTGGGCGCGTAGGGAGCCGTCGCAAACCGGACGGCGGCTTGGGCCCGCTAGCGTGCGGGGATGCGCTCCCTCGACCTCGCCCAGTCCATCGGTCCTGAGCTCGTCGACCTGCGGCGGCGGCTGCACCAGCGCCCCGAGCTGGGACTCGACCTGCCCCTGACCCAGCGAGCAGTGCTCGATGCCCTCGACGGGCTGGACCTCGAAGTCACCACCGGTCGCGGTCTGTCATCCGTCGTCGCCGTGCTCCGGGGGAGCGGCCCTGCGGGTGGTGACCGTGCGGGTGGTGACGGTGAACGCCCCGTGGTGCTGCTGCGCGGGGACATGGACGCCCTGCCGGTGACCGAGGACCTCGACCTCGACTACGTCTCGCAGCACGAGGGCCTGATGCACGCGTGCGGCCACGACCTGCACGTCG
>DASUKI010000204.1:0-14241 GCA_036278855.1 Pedococcus sp. | reverse complement strand
GTGATGGGTTCCGATCGGGAGGGTGTTGATTGTGTGGCCGAGTCTTGGCTTCATGCAGCGGGTCGTTACGGGGCGCGAGACGGGATGCGACGATGCCGCACGGACTGGACGAGACCTGGCAGCTGTTGGAGGACTTCTCAGACGCGGCCCAGTTGATGCAGGCCAACGGCAACCGTCAGGGCGAAGTGCTGTCAGAGTTGTGCGAACTGGCGGTGAAGGTCAGTGGCGCCGACCACGCGTCCGTCACCAGCCTCCGCCAAGGCACGTTCACCACCGTGGCGGCGACCAGCGATGTGCCGGTACACGTCGACGGGATGCGGTACGAAACCGGTCAAGGCCCTGGTGTCGACGCCCTCACCCAGGCCACGACCTTCCGGGTCGATGACCTCGCCATGGACCAACGATGGCCGCGCTTCGCCTCGCGCGCTACAACCGAGGCGGGCATGCACAGCATGGTGTCGCACGTCCTGGCGGTAGACGGCACGGCCGTGGGTGTGTCAACGTCTACGCCGCCCGTCCTCAAGCGTTCACCCCTGAACTTGAGACGGTGATCTCGCTCCTGGGTGCCATGGCCACCGCCATGCTGCTCGCGGACCGTGAGGAAGGGCGAGCCGAGTCCCTGGAGCGAGCGCTGCGGACCTCGCGGCGCATCGGCATGGCGCTTGGGATCCTCATGGCGACCACGCAGGCCACCCCAGATGATGCGTGGGAACTGCTGTCCCGCGAGAGCATGAACCGCAACATCAGGGTGTCAACGCTCGCCGAACAGGTGATTACCACCGGAACCTTCGACACCCGAGGGGGAGACTGAAAGAGCCCCCTGTCCCACTCCTCCGGCCCCTTCCTGCCACACCCCACCCCCGCGCGGCACACTCCGCTGCGGCTATCGCCGACGCACTCCGGCTCCCTAGTCCCTGCCGCCGCCGGCCACCGACGACCCTGCGCTTGGCATGCTGCACGAGCCCGGTGCGTGTCGGCGGTGCCAGCAGGCCCAGGATCTGAGGGAGTACCCTCGCCAACCCGGGCCCGGCTGGCTCACAGGAACAGGACCCCGCACGCGCCGTCGTCCTGGCCTACCACCTCGACGTGCCACTTCTCGGCTGACGAGTCGGGAATCTGGCCGACTTGGTCCTCCTTTGCGCTCGTGCTGGGCGGGCTAGGACCCGGGCGGGGCGCTGGCGGTGGCCGCGGGCGTCGCTTCCCCCTCCATGGGGCCAGGCGTGGCCATGGCGTCGAGCGCGTGTAGAGCCAGCGTGGAGTGGGCGTAGGCGCCGCCAGCGCGCATCTCGGCAGCGACCCAGATCGCCTCCATGATCTCCGCGTCGCTCGCGCCCCTCCGATGGGCCAGACGGGTGTGGCCCTGGATGCAGTACGGGCACTGGGTGGTGTGTGCGACCGCGACGGCGATCAGCTGCTTGGTCTTCTCAGGCAGCGCGCCGTCGTCGAACACGGCGCGGCTAAACGCCTCGAAGGCGTCGTGGATCCCGGGCGCGAGTTCCTTGCGACGGGCCGCAATCGCGGAAGTGGTCGGGTGATACATGGAGTCGGTCATCGTGAATCTCCTGTTCCTGGATCATGACCTCGGCGCCGGGCGCAGCTCGATCGGACTCGTCGGCCCCGAGAGTGTCGTCCCGCGAAAGGGGAGCCCACGCCTGTTCCGCGGTTGCGGTGATGACGACGGGCACGGGTGTTGCCCGAGGGGTTCTCAGCTGATCTCGACGCTCGGGTGGTACCGGTGCACCCGGTGGAGGATGTTGTGGTCGGTGTGGTGCATCTCTGTTCCGGTGGCCGAGAGCCTGAGCAGCAGGTCCGAGGTGTAGCTGAACGTGCCGTCATCGTTGAAGGTGAAGGTGCTGGTGAAGTTCTTGATCTCTGCGCGCTGCATCAGGTAGCGGTTCTGCAGGATGCCGTATGACGGATCCCCGGGTGTGGCATTGAAGTGGAGCACCCGGTCGCGCGGCTGTGCGTCGCTGCCCGCGAGGATCGCGATGCCGCGTCCGAAGACGACATTGCGGATGACTTGCCGGTTGGTCTTGTCCCAAAGCAGGAACCCGATCTCGTCGTGGAAGGGGTCCATGGCCTCTTCGCCGTGGCGCCACGCCGTCATGGTGTAGCTCAGTCCCCACAGCTTCTGCTGGCCGTTCTCCTGGAGGGGAATCGGCTTGAAGTCGGCGTGCTCGAAGTACGGGGTGTGGCTCGTCTCGTCGTCCTGGTTGTGGTACGAGAGGTCGACACCTTCGTTGCCCTCCCACTGGCCGACCAGGGCCGTCAGAGGACCCAGCTTCTGTGGGGCTTGGGTGTCGGTATGGGCGGTGGCCGGGACGGTTGCAGTCGTGCTCATGGATCTGTTCTCTTCTCCACTCAATGGGTTGGTGATGCGGTGGTTGCCGTGACCGGCTCGGCCGCCGCCGGAGCGGCACGGCAGGCGGCACACAGGCCCCAGTAGGTCACCTCGGCTTCGTCGACGAGGTACCCGGCGTCGTTGCTGGCCCGGAGGCAGGGTGCTTGACCAGTGGCGCACGGGACGTCGACGATGTCGCGGCAGGCTCGGCAGACCAGGTGGTGGTGGTTGTCGCCGCGAGCAAGTTCGTACCGTGCCGGGGAGCCGGCCGGCTCGATCCGGCGCAAGAGGCTGGCGTCGCTGAGCGCGTGAACCACGTCATAGACCGCCTGGGTCGACAGTGATCCGAGACGTGCGCGAGCGCCGGTGGCGATGGTTTCGACGTCGGCGTGGGGGTGTGATGCGACCTCGGCGAGCACTGCGAGCCGGGGCCGGGTGACCCGCAGGCCCGCGGCCCGGAGCTCGTCGGCGGCGTGTTCCATGCGTCCACCCCAAACTCTTGGACTGATCAAGTTCATCTTGATCCAAAGTATTGCTCAATGCAAGTCTTGTCTTAGGCAAGCTGTTGGTAACGAGTCATCCAGGCAAGGGTTCGCGACGCGGTTTACAGGGGCAGACGATGGTGCGGATCGGGGTTCTCGGCGTCGACCACCCGGTGCAGCTCCTCGAGCGCGGCTGCACAGACAGCCCGCTCGGCCGGGTCAAGGCGGTCCAGCGCCCGGCGCAACTCCCGGCGCCGGCGGGTCCGGACCTGCCGAACGACTCCACGTCCCGAGTCGGTCAACTCCAAGGTGACGACACTGCGATTGCCCGGATCGGTACCCCGGACCAGATGTCCGGAAGCATGCAGCCGATCAGCCAGCCTGGTCACCGAGGATCCCTGCACCCCCAACGCCTGGGCGCACTGCGTCGAGCTCGACCGCCCACGCTCGTGCAGCACCAGGAGCAGGCGAAACTGGGACAGCGAGACCTCCAGTGCCTCGACGCTCCGAAGAGCCAGCCCGACCAGGTCGCGGGTCGCGACCTCAAAGGCCACCAACTCACTGGCCGACGTCCTCGCCGGCTCCCCCGGACCCATCCGGCGAGTATGCCACGGGCCCATCCCTTGCTCGCCGCGATCTCGAGCAGGCCCCCAGCGTCCTCAGAGCGGTCAGATCGGTGGGTGCACGATGGGAAGCAGCATGTTGATGAGCACCGGCGAACAGGAGGGGTCAGGGTCCGAGTCCCCTCATCTCCACCGAACCGCCGACCGGACCGGACACGACGGGCGTGCGGTACGTCTGCGTGTCCGGTCCCGACAAGGACGCTGCCATGACGACGATCTACACCATCGGGCACTCGACGAGACCGATCGAGGAGCTCATCGACCTGTTGGGCGCGCAGCAGATCACCCAGCTGGTCGACATCCGACGGATCCCGCGTTCACGTCACAACCCGCAGTACGAGCAGGACGCGCTGCGGGAGTCGCTCGAGCGCGCCGGTGTCGCGTACGCGTACTCGAAGGCACTGGGCGGGCTGCGGTCCTCCAGCACCCACTCGCCCAACACCGCCTGGCGCAACAAGTCCTTCCGCAACTACGCGGACTACATGCAGACCGGCGAGTTCCGGGCCGGCATCGACGACCTCGTGGAGCTCGGCCGGACCGGAACCACGGCGATCATGTGTGCGGAGGCGGTGCCGTGGCGCTGCCACCGCTCGCTGGTCGCCGACGCCCTGCTTGTGAGGGGGCTGGCCGTGCGCGACATCATCACCGAAGGGGCGCCGGCCGAGCACACCCTGACCTCGTTCGCTGTCGTTGACGGCAGGGACATCACCTACCCAGGCACCGATGACTAGGCAGTTCGCGGCCCACCGCGGCGCACCGCGACTCGCGGGGTCCACCGCGGCGCACGGCGACCCCGCAGGGGTCGCAGCCCACCGCGACGCACGACCCCTGCGGGGTCGCGCGCTACTCGCGTTCGAGGTGCTCCGCCGCCCGCTCCCGCACCCGCCTGCCGAGCTCCGGGACCTCACGCATGACGTCGGAGAAGTCCCACACCGGCATCGTCAGCAGGACCATCGGCGACAGCGCCACGACGTTGGCGGTGCGCAGGCCCTTGGTCAGCAGGCCGAGCTCGCCGAACCAGTCGCCGTGCCGCAGCGTCGTGTAGACGGTGTCGTGCGAGGCCACCGCAGCCAGGCCCTCCCGCACCACGAACAGGTTGTAGGCGAAGTCGCCCTCTCGCGCGAGGACCGCGCCGACGTCCACCCTCGTCTCGGTGAGGCGGTCGGCGACGAGCTTGCGCTGCTCGTCGGTCAGCTCGGAGAAGAGTGGGATCGATTCCAGCTGGTCAGCGTCCATGTCCGTTCCCTGTGCGTCGGAGTCCGCCCGTTGCGGTGGCGTGGTCCCACCATTGCGCCGGCGGGCACCGGCCGTCATCGGCTGCCTGACGTAGGGCTCCGGCCCCGGCGACGGTCACCTATCCTGTCCCTCACAACTGCGGAGGGAGCCGGACAGGTGGCACGACCCATCTCGTGGCGGGGTGTGCTCAGCCCGGACGGACCGGATACCAGTCGCCCGGTCTGGCGCCCCACCACGCCGTTGCGGCCGCCGCGGTCCATCGTCGACAGCGCCCGGCTCATGCAGTTCGCCGCGGCCCTCAACCTCCTCGAGATCGTGCGCGCCTTCCTCACCAGGGACGACCTGCGGGCCGCGGTGCTCGCCGAGGCGACGTCGAGCGAGCTGTTGGCGACCGACGCCGGGGTCGACCGGGTGGTGCAGGTCAGCCTGACCGTCACGACGGTGGTGGCCGTCGTGAGCGCCGTGATCTGGGTCGTCATGTCACGGGCGACCCTTCGCGGATCGAAGTGGGGACGGATCGTGGCGTGCGTGCTGTTCGCGCTCGCCGTCGGCGGCTTCTTCGCGGGCGCCCTGCCCACGGCCGGCCCGTTCGCGCGCGTCTTTGCGCTGGCCCTGCTCCTGCTCGGTGCGTGGACGCTGGTGCTGTTGTGGCGCAAGGACTCCTCGGCCTACATCCGGTACCAGAGCACACCCCAGGAGTGAGCGCGGCTAGTCGCGGACGGAGGAGTCCCAGCGCCAGCTGCGACCGCGGGTCTGCGGGGTGCGGCCCGTGGCCGCGAGGAGGTCCTGCCACGCGTCCTCGGTGCGCTCGGCGCCCGGGAACAAACGGTCCAGGGCCTTCGCGCACACAGCCGGGTCCGCGGCATACGGCACCTCCAGCGCGGTGAGCACGTCGAAGGCGTGCAGAACGCACTCGGCGATCCCCATCGCGGCGAAGCCGCTGGCGTCGGCCGTGCCCGCCGGGTGGAAGCCGCGACGCTCGGGAGGAGCCGTGGCGCACACCGCCTCGAGGAGCCCGCCCGTCGCGTCAAGGGCCTGGACGATGGCGGCCGTGCCCGCCTCGGGCTGCGGCAGCATGAGGAAGAGCGGCCCGTCGGGGCGAACCTGGGCCGCCTCGACGAGCGGGACGTAGTCGCTCGTCGGTGGCGTGGCCCCGGAGAGCTGCAGCGCGTAGGCCGTGAAGTCGTCCATGAGGTGGGCGATGGTCTCGCGGCAGGTCCACTCCAGGTGGTGCGCCGGCTGGTCCCAGGCATCGTCGGGGACGGCGGCGATTCGGGGCAGGAGGTCGTCGACGACTGCGCGCAGGTCTGCGTGGGTAGGTGAGTGCATGTCCACCAACCTATCGGAATATACCCATAGGGGGTATGGTTGGCATCGCCATGAGCACCCACCAGCACCCGTCACCCACCCACGAGCACGCCGGGCACGCCGGAGCAGCGGACAGCCTCTGGTCCCAGGCGATGTCGGCCACCCTCCACTGCCTCCTCGGCTGCGCCATCGGTGAGGTGCTCGGCATGCTCGTCGGCACCGCCCTGGGCTGGCACAACCTCGCGACCGTGGTGCTGTCGATCGCGCTGGCGTTCGTGTTCGGCTACTCGCTGGCCATCCGCCCGGTGCTCCGCGCGAGTGTCCCGTTCGCGGCGGCGCTGGTCGTGGTGGGCGCGGCCGAGACGGTGTCGATCAGCGTCATGGAGGTCATCGACAACGCCGTCATGCTGGTCGTGCCCGGGGCGATGGACGCCGGCCTGGGCAGCTGGCTGTTCTGGGTCTCCCTGGCCGGGTCGCTGGCGCTCGCGTTCGTCGTCACGGTCCCGGTGAACCGCTGGCTGATCAGCCGCGGCAGGGGCCATGCAGTGATGCACGAGTGCCACCACTGACCCGCTGACAGGTCATCGCCAGGCGGTCGCGTGGCTCTCTGCGCGCTCGCGCGCCTCGGCGCGCTCGATGACGTCGAGGTCGGCCAGCGCCGCCGCCACCACGACGAGCGCGACGCCCATGGCGACCGACCAGCCGACCGACAGGTTGGCCCAGGCCCGCCCGAACCCGGGCGCCAGGGCCACGCTCACCATGAGCACCCAGCCGGCCCCGGCCAGCAGCCACCCCGGCAGGCGGGGGTGCACGCCGCAGCGCACGATGGAGATGCCGAACAGCACCAGACCGGCCGAGATCAGCGCCAACGAGCCACCGAACCCCAGGCCGACGGCCGCCACACCGCCCCAGCCGAGCCAGGCCGCGGGTGCGGACGCCTGGGCCAGCTGGTACCCGAGCAGAGCCACGAGCACCAGCGCCACAGTGGCCAGGTCGACGACGAGCCCGATCCCGGGCGGCAGCGCGCTCTGGCGGGCGCGGGTCATCCAGAACACGAAGAACAGCAGCCCCCCGACGTCCCCGCACAGCGGCCCGCGCGCCTTGAGCCTGCCCATCAGCCGTTCGGTCCCCGTCACCATCCCCCAAACGTACGATGCGCCGAGCTCCGGCGCATCACGCAATTGACGCAATGTGCTCCCGAGCAGAGCCCGTATGCCGCGTGGCCGCCTCGCGTGGGAGGGCCCGGGAGCGCTGCGCTAGCCTTGGGCCATGGCACGGCGCCTCCTCCTTACCTAGCCGCGCTGGCCCGACGGACTACCGAGGCCACCGCGGCAGCCCCTCCTGTGCGAGGGGCTTTGTCATGTGAGGAGCAGGCACCCAGGACTTGAGGACGAGATGAGCGAGACGCCGCACCGGTACACCGCAGAGCTGGCCGAGCAGATCGAGCTGGCCTGGCAGGACCGCTGGGAGGAGCGGGGCACCTTCCACGCCCCGAACCCGGCCGGCCCGTGGGCGCAGCCGGGCGAGGTGGCCGGCCGGGACAAGTTCCTCGTGCTGGACATGTTCCCCTACCCCAGCGGGGCCGGGCTGCACGTCGGCCACCCCCTCGGGTACATCGCCACCGACGTCTTCGCCCGCTACCACCGGATGACGGGCAAGAACGTCCTGCACTGCCTGGGCTACGACGCGTTCGGCCTGCCGGCGGAGCAGTACGCCGTGCAGACCGGCCAGCACCCGCGCAAGACGACCGAGGAGAACATGGTCGTCATGAAGCGCCAGCTGCGGCGCCTCGGCCTGGGCCACGACGACCGGCGCTCGATCGCCACGATCGACCCCGGCTACTACAAGTGGACCCAGTGGATCTTCCTGCAGATCTTCAACGCCTGGTACGACGTGGACGCCGAGCGCGCCGACGGTGGGCGCGGTCGGGCCCGGCCGATCAGCGAGCTCGTGGCGGAGTTCGAGGACGGCACCCGTCCTGCCCCCGACGGCCGCCAGTGGTCGGCCCTGTCGGAGGTCGAGCAGGCCGACGTCCTCGACGGCTACCGCCTGGCCTACACCTCCGAGGCGCCGGTCAACTGGGCTCCCGGTCTGGGCACGGTGCTGTCCAACGAGGAGGTCACCAACGACGGTCGGTCCGAGCGGGGCAACTTCCCGGTCTTCAAGACCAACCTGCGCCAGTGGATGATGCGCATCACGGCCTACGCCGACCGGCTGGCCGACGACCTCGACCGGGTCGACTGGCCTGAGAAGGTCAAGCTGATGCAGCGCAACTGGATCGGGCGCAGCCAGGGTGCGCGGGTCTCCTTCCCCGTCGTCGGCCACGAGGCCACGATCGAGGTGTTCACCACCCGGCCCGACACCCTGTTCGGTGCCACCTTCATGGTCCTGGCACCTGAGCACCCGCTGCTGGAAACCATTGTCTCCCAAGGGGACTGGCCCGAGTTTGTGAACCCGGTCTGGACGGGTGGTGAGGCCACCCCCAAGGCCGCGGTCGCGGCATACCGGCTCGCGGCCTCGCGCAAGAGCGAGGTGGAGCGGCAGACCGAGGGACGCGACAAGACCGGCGTGTTCACCGGCGCCTGGGCGACGAACCCCGTCAACGGCGAGCAGGTCCCGGTCTTCGTCGCCGACTACGTCCTGATGGGCTACGGCACCGGCGCGATCATGGCGGTGCCCGGCCAGGACGCGCGCGACTGGGAGTACGCCGAGAAGTTCGGCCTGCCGATCGTGCGGACCGTGCAGCCCCCTGAGGACCACGACGAGTCGACGCCGTTCACCGGTGAGGGGCCGGCGATCAACTCGGCCAACGACGAGGTGTCGCTCAACGGACTGGGCGTCGTCGAGGCCAAGGCGCGGATCATCGAGTGGTTGTCGCACAAGGGGTTTGGCGAGGGCACCGTCAACTACAAGCTGCGCGACTGGCTGTTCAGCCGCCAGCGCTACTGGGGCGAGCCGTTCCCGATCGTGTTCGACGAGCACGGGGTCTCCCACGCGGTGCCCGACTCGATGCTGCCCGTGGAGCTGCCGGACGTGCCCGACTACGCGCCGAAGACGTTCGACCCCGAGGACTCATCGCGTGAGCCGGAGGCGCCGCTGAGCCGCGCCGAGGAGTGGGTCAACGTGGAGCTGGACCTGGGTGACGGGCGGGGGACCCGCAAGTACCGCCGCGAGACGAACACCATGCCCAACTGGGCCGGCTCGTGCTGGTACTACCTGCGTTACCTCGACCCCGCCAACGACGAGGCCTTCGTCGACCCCGCCAACGAGGTCTACTGGATGGGGCCGCAGGCGGCCCCCGTTGACGGCGCACCGGAGGGCACCCGCGACCCCGGCGGCGTCGACCTCTACATCGGCGGGGTCGAGCACGCCGTCCTGCACCTGCTCTACGCGCGGTTCTGGCACAAGGTGCTGTTCGACCTCGGCCACGTCAGCAGCGAGGAGCCGTTCCGCACCTACTTCTCGCAGGGCTACATCCAGGCGCCGGCCTACCGCGACCACCGCGGGCAGCCCGTCGACGCCCACGAGGTCGAGGAGGGGACCGGTCCCGACGGCGAGGCGGTGTTCACCTGGCGCGGCCAGCCGGTCACCCGTGAGTTCGGCAAGATCGGCAAGTCGCTCAAGAACGTCGTCAGCCCCGACGAGATGTACGACGCGTACGGCGCCGACACGCTGCGGGTCTACGAGATGTCGATGGGCCCGCTCGAGCTGAGCAAGCCATGGGAGACGCGGTCCGTCGTTGGGGCCCAGCGGTTCCTGCAACGCCTGTGGCGCAACGTCATCGACGAGGAGACCGGTGAGGTGCGGGTCGTCGACGAGCCGCTCGACGATGCGACCGCCCGGGTCGTGCACAAGACGATCGACGCGGTGTCGCGCGACTACGCGACCCTGGGGTTCAACACCGCGATCGCCCGGCTGATCGAGCTCAACAACGCCCTGACCAAGCTCGACGCGGTGCCGCGCGGTGCCGCCGAGACGCTGGTGCACATGGTCTCGCCCGTCGCGCCGCACATCGCCGAGGAGCTCTGGTCGCGGCTCGGGCACGCCGAGTCGGTCACGTTCGAGCCGTTCCCGGTGGCCGACCCGGCGCTGCTGGTCGAGGACACGGTGACCTGCGTGGTGCAGATCAAGGGCAAGGTGCGCGACCGGCTCGAGGTGCCCGCCGACATCGGCGAGGACGCGCTGCGCGAGCAGGTCCTGGCGCTGCCCAAGGTCGTCGCGGCGACCGAGGCCGGCATCCGCACCGTCATCGTGCGCGCGCCGAAGCTGGTCAACGTCGTCCCCGCCTGACCGACGCCGTCCGGATAGCCTGCGCTCGTGAGCGTCGCCATCGTCACCGACAGCACGGCATACCTGCCGCAGTCGGTCGTCGACGCCCACGGGATCCACGTCGTCCCGCTGCACGTGGTCATCGCCGGCACCGAGTTCAGCGAGGGCGTCGACGTCTCCACCGAGGAGGTCGCGGCGGCGCTGCGCGCGTTCAAGCCCGTGTCCACGTCGCGCCCCTCGCCGCAGGCGTTCCTGGACGTCTACGAGAAGGCCGCCGCGGACGGTGCGGACGCCATCGTGTCCGTCCACATCTCCGCCGACATGTCCTCGACCGTCGAGTCCGCGCACCTCGCCGCGGGCCACGCGCCGGTGCCGGTGCACGTCGTCGACTCGCGTTCGCTCGGCATGGCGATGGGGTATGCCGTGGTGTCGGCCGCCGAGCTCGCCGCCAGCGGCGCCTCGGCCGAGGACGTTGCGGCACAGGCGAGCTCGCGTGCCCAGGCAGCCACCGTGGTGTTCTACGTCGACACCCTCGAGCACCTGCGCAGGGGCGGCCGGATCGGGGCGGCCTCCGCGCTGCTCGGGTCGGCCCTGGCCATCAAGCCGATCCTCGGGTTGTCCGACGGCAGCATCGAGCCGCTGGAGAAGGTGCGGACCTCCACCCGCGCGCTGGCCCGGCTCGAGGAGCTCGCCGCCGAGGCGTGCGCGGCGGCACCGGACGGCGTCGACGTCGCGGTGCACCACCTCGACTCGGCGGCCCGCGCCCAGACCCTGGCCGACCGGCTGGGGGAGCGGCTGGCGGGGTCGGCAGCGGTCTCGGTGGTCGAGCTGGGGGCGGTCGTGGGGGCCCACGTCGGCCCCGGCACCATCGCAGTGGCCGTGTCACCGCGCCCGGGCGCCGGCCCAGCCGAGGGTGGCACGTGAACGCCCTGGTGACCGCGAGCCAGCACTCGGTCTGGAAGCTGGTCGAGGTGCCGGTCGCGGCCGTGGTCGCCTTCGTCATCGGGGCCGTCAACCCGGCCACGATCCTGGCCAAGGTCCTGGGCAAGGACCTGCGCGGGGTGGGATCCGGCAACCCCGGTGCCACCAACGCCGGTCGGGTCCTCGGCGCCCGTTGGGGCGTGCTCGTCGGCGTCCTCGACGTGCTCAAGGGGCTGGTTCCCGTGCTGCTGGCCCAGCACCTCCTCGGCACGGTCACGGCGCTCGTCGTCGGGTTGGCGGTCGTGCTCGGCCACATCTGGTCCCCGTTCCTCAAGGGGCAGGGCGGCAAGGGCGTGGCGACGTCGTTGGGCGCGATCCTGGCGGTCGAGCCGTGGTTCGCGCTGGTCATGGTGGTCGTCTTCGGGCTGCTGGTGTGGCGGCTGCGTTGGGTCGCGGGCGCGTCCGTGTCGGCGTGCCTGGTGCTGCTGGTGCTGGGGCTGCTGACCTGGTTGCGCTGGATCCCGCTCGGCACGCGGGACAGTGGGGCGTGGTGCGTCGTCCTGGCGCTCATCGTGATCTACCGCCACCGCCGCAACATCGAGCTGTGGATCGCCGCGCGACGCGACGCGTCGTCCACAAGCTGAGGAGCGCGAGCCTTCCCGTCCACAGGCGGGTGCCCGCGCCCTCGTCTGCGCGTGGCGGCGTTCCTACCGTGCCCGTATGCCGTTTCGTCGCCGACCGTCCGAGCCGTCGCCTCGGCTGCGTGCCCTGCTCGACGGCGCCGGCGCTGTGCCTGAGGTGGGTGCTCCCCTGGGAGAGGTGGTCCCGGGGGCGGACGAGGTCGTGCCGTGGGTGCCAGAGCGGGCCTGGCTCGAGCTCCCGGCCGACGGGTCCGAGGCGGCGTCGGAGCAGCCGGTCCTGCGCCGCCCCGGTCGGCACCGCCGACCCCGGCCACCGGGACCGCGCCTGCTGACCGTCCCCGAGTCCTTGCGCGGGGCCAGGCTCACGGCACCGCGGCTGGCGGCCGTCGGCCTGTTGCTCGTCCTGGCCGTGGCGGCGGTCGGTTTCGGTGCGCGCGTCGCCTGGGCCCGGGCAGCGAGCCAGCCCCGGGTCGTGGCTCCCACCCAGCACGGGTCTGCGGTGGCCGCGCGTGGCTCGGCCACGGCGAACTTCACGACCGGCGCCCAGACCGCACGCGGTCAGCCTGCGGACGGACCAGCGTCCGCGGTGCCTGCCACGAGCGCGCAGGCGCTCACGGTGCACGTGGTCGGGCAGGTGCGCCATCCCGGTGTGCTGCGGCTGCCTGCCGGGTCGCGCGTCACCGACGCGATCGAGCGCGCCGGGGGAGCCACCACCCACGCCGACCTGTCCGCCATCAACCTGGCGCGCCCACTCGTCGACGGTGAGCAGGTGCGCGTGCCCAAGCCGGGTGAGGCCGTGCCGCCGCCAGGTGCGTCCGGTGCGGCCGGCACCCCCGGGGGGACGTCCGGCGTGGCCGGCGCCGGGAGCGGCCTCGTGAACCTCAACACCGCATCGCAGGCTGACCTCGAGGAGCTGCCGGGCGTCGGGCCGGTCCTGGCCCAGCGCATCCTCGACTGGCGCACCGAGCACGGCCGGTTCACCACGGTCGACGAGCTCGGGGAGGTCAGCGGCATCGGGGAGAAGACCTTCGCCCAGCTGCAGCCCAAGGTGACCGTGTGAGCGGCGCGCCGGGCGCTACCGACGACGGAGGGCCAAACGCGGCGCAAGGGCGGCTGGGCAACAGGCGCAGGGCGACGACGGGACCGGACCTGCGCCTGCTCGTCCCGGCCATGCTCGCGTGGGTCGCCGCCGCCTCGGTGCTGACCGTCCCGGCACTTCCGGTGGTCCTGGTTGCCGGGGTCGCCGCAACGCTCGCGCTCTTCGCCCTCACGTTGTCGCGCCGGCCGCACCGCGAGGGTCCGCTCAGGCGCCGGCCGCGTCGCCGGGCCCTGGCGTGCATGGCCCATCCACTGGTTGCGCTGTCGCTCGCAGCCCTCGCGCTGGTCGGGGTGTCGGTGGCGGCCCACTCGGCAGTGCGGGCTGCGGGCCCCGTCGCTGACCTTGCCGACGACCACGCGATCGTCGAGCTGGTCGGCACCGTGACCAGTGACCCGATGGTGTTCTCGGGCGCCCGCCAGGACCGCCCGGGAGTGCGCCTCCGGCTCTCAGTGCACGAGGTCACTGGCCACGGCCTGCGCTCCCACGTGGCCACGCCGGTCCAGGTCGTGGCCGATCAGTCGTGGAGCCGCGTGCGGTGGCACGAGCGCGTGCGGGCCCGAGGCAAGCTCGTGCCACCCCAGCCGGGCGACGACGTGTCCGCCGTGCTTCGCCCCATGGACCCGCCCATCGTCGTCCGCCAGCCCGGCCCGGTCGCCCGGGCGGCGGAGCACCTGCGTGCCGGCCTGCGCGACGCCGCTACGCCGCTTCCTGCGGACGCCCGTGGCCTGCTTCCAGCGCTGGTGGTGGGCGACACGAGCCGGACGCCGCCGAGCCTGACCGAGGCGATGCGAACCACCGGCATGACCCACCTGGCGGCGGTCAGTGGCAGCAACGTCGCCGTCGTCCTGGCGTTCGCGATGGGTGGCGCGTCCCTGTGCGGGGTGGGGCGGAGGTGGAGACCCGCAGTTGCGCTGGCGGTCCTGGCCGGGTTCGTCGTCCTGTGTCGTCCCGAGCCCAGTGTGGTGCGCGCCGCCACGATGGGCGCGATCGGGCTCATCGGCCTGAGCCGGTCGCGCCGCTCCGCGGGCATCCCCGTGCTGTCCGCCGCCGTGGTGGTGCTGCTCGTCCTCGACCCGTGGCTGGCTCGCTCCTTCGGGTTCGCGCTGTCGACGCTGGCCACCCTCGGTCTGCTGCTGTTCACCCGCAGCTGGGGTCGTGCCATCGGCCGCCGGCTGCCACGGAGGATCCGCTCGTGGGGGCCGGCCATCGCCATTCCCATTGCTGCGCAGGCGATGTGCGCCCCGGTCGTGGTGCTGCTGCAGGGGTCGGTGTCCGTGGTCGGAGTCGTCGCCAACCTCCTCGCAGCGCCGATGGTGGCCCC
>DASUKI010000203.1:0-11478 GCA_036278855.1 Pedococcus sp. | reverse complement strand
GCGACACAGGCCCGCTCGCAGCACCTTGGTGGCGTCGTCCTCCTCGGGGGGTGGCACGCGGGCGCCGCCTCGGTGTCGGCCGCGACGGCGACCCTGCAGAAGGGCAGCCACCCCGGCCTGCTCGTCGCGGCAGACCAGGAGGGCGGCCAGGTCCAGCAGCTGCGGGGCGCGGGCTTCACCCGCATCCCGTCGGCGCGCACCCAGGCCACCCTCGGCACGGCGACCGAGGAGAAGGACGTGCGCGGCTGGGCGAAGCAGCTCAAGTCGGTCGGCGTCAACGTCAACCTGGCCCCGGTGGCCGACACGGTGCCCACCTCGCTCGGTGCGGGCAACGCACCGATCGGCCGCTATCGCCGCGACTTCGCGCCCGGCAGCCCCCAGACCAATGCCAGGTATGCCGCGGCGTTCGTCCGCGGGTCCCTCGCCGCCAGCGTCGCCCCGACCCTCAAGCACTTCCCCGGCCTCGGGCGGGTGACCGGAAACACCGACGTGACCAGCACGGGCATCACCGACCGGACCACCACCGCAACCGACCCGTACCTCGCACCGTTCGAGGCCGGCATACGGGCTGGCGCACCCCTGGTGATGATCTCCTCGGCACGCTATCCCCGGATCGATCCCACCAACCAGGCGATGTTCTCCAAGGCGGTGGTCACCGACCTGTTGCGCGGACGTCTGGGCTTCGACGGCGTGGTCATCACCGACGACGTGGGCGTCGCCAAGGCGGTGGCGGCCGTCCCGGTCGGACAGCGGGCCACGCGCTTCATCGCGGCCGGGGGCGACATCGTGCTCACGGCGAGCGCGTCGCAGGCTCCGGTGATGCTGCGGGCGATCGCGGCGAAGCGTGCCGGCAGCAAGGCGTTCGGGGCCCAGGTCGACGCGGCGGCAGCGCGCGTGCTCGACCTCAAGGCCGACCTCGGCTTGGCCAGCTGCCACTGACCCCCCGCGCTTGCTTGCGTCTGCGAAGTTGCCCACCAGCGGGGGAACTTCGCAGACGCAAGCAAGGGGTCAGGGGGCCTGGACCTCGGTCACCGGCATCGAGGAGTCGGCTGGCAGGGCGAGGTCCGAGGGCGCACGCCCGCGCAGCACCATCTGCGCCCCCAGCGCAGCCACCATGGCGCCGTTGTCGGTGCACAGCCCGGGCCGCGGCACCCGCAGGGTGATCCCGGCGTCGTCGCAGCGCTCCTGCGCCATTGCACGCAGCCGTGAGTTCGCCGCCACACCGCCGCCGATCTGGAGGTTGGCGACGCCGTGCTCCCGGCAGGCGAGCACGGCCTTGCGGGTCAGCACGTCGGTGACCGCCTCCTGGAACGACGCCGCGACGTCGGCCACGGGCACCGGCTCGCCGGACTGCTCGCGGGCGTGCACCCAGCGGGCCACGGCCGTCTTGAGCCCGGAGAACGAGAAGTCGAACCGGTGCCGCTCCATGTCACGTCCGCCGGTGAGCCCGCGCGGGAAGTCGATCGCGACCCGGTCCCCCTCCCGCGCGGCCCGGTCGATGTAGGGCCCGCCCGGGAACGGCATCCCGAGCACCCTCGCCACCTTGTCGAAGGCCTCCCCCGCGGCGTCGTCGATCGTTGACCCAAGCGAGGTGATCTCGTGCGTCACGTCGGGCACGAGCAGCAGCGAGGAGTGCCCACCGGAGACCAGCATCGCCAGCGTCGGCTCCGGCAGCGGGCCGTGCTCGACGATGTCGACGGCGACGTGCGAGGCGAGGTGGTTGACGCCGTAGAGCGGCTTGCCGAGCGCGACGGCCAGCGACTTGGCCGCCGCGACCCCCACCATGAGCGCGCCTGCGAGACCGGGGCCGGAGGTCACGGCGATCGCGTCGAGGTCCTCGAGCCGGACCCGCGCGTCGCGGGTGGCCCGCTCGATCGTCGGGACCATCGCCTCGAGGTGGGCCCTGCTGGCCACCTCGGGCACCACCCCGCCGAACCTGGCGTGCTCGTCGACACTGCTCGCGATGGCGTCGACGAGCAGCGTCTCGCCCCGGACGACGCCGACGCCGGTCTCGTCGCAGGAGGTCTCGATGCCGAGCACCAGCGGCTGGTCGGCGGCCATCAGCGCGCACCACCCAGGGTCAGCCGCAGGACGTGGGCGTCCACGTCACCGGGCTGGTAGTAGCGGCGACGGGTGCTCAACAGCTCGAATCCCCTTGTCTCGTAGAGCTTCCGGGCCGCCACGTTGTCGTCCCTCACCTCGAGCATGAGGTATGCCGCGCCGTCACCCTCGGCGCGCGCCACCAGCTCCTCGAGCAGGCGGCCACCCAGCCCCCGGCGCTGCGCGCCGGGCGCCACGGCCATGGTCATGACGTCGGCGACCTCACCGCCGAGGTCGACACCGGCGTAGCCGACCGTGGTCCCGTCGGGGCCCTCCTCGACCACGTAGTCGCGGCGCGGCCGGGCGGCCAGCTCGGCCCACCACGTCGGCGCCGTCCAGGCGTCGTCCGGGAAGAGCTCGCGCTCCAGCGCCACGAGGTCCTCGATGTCGGTCCACCGGATCGGCCTCATCGGGCACCCCGCTCGGCAGTGGTGAGGGCGTCGGGCCGCCGCAGGTACATCGGCTCGACGGGCAGCTCGCCACCGGCATCGAGGCGTTGCAGCGCAACGGCGCACAGCACACCCGCCGAGACGTCGAGGACGTCGACCGCCTGCGGGAAGAGCTCGGGGTACAGCACCGGGCCACGACCCACGGTGGGGAGCGACCGGGCCTCGTCGGGAACGTCGGCAGGACGTGCGACAGCGGGATCAGTGAGCCGCACTGCCCGGTCCTGCTCGGGACGGGCGGGGTCGACCCGGTAGCGGGCCCAGTAGACCTCCTTGCGCCGCGCATCGGTCGCCACGATGAACTGACCTTCGAGGACGCGCTCCACCGCTTGCTGCGCCAGGGCGTCGAGGCTGCACAACCCGTGCACCGGGATGCCGCGGGCGTGGCCGAAGACGAGACCGCTGACGATGCCGACCCGCAGGCCGGTGAATGGTCCGGGGCCGTTGCCGACGACCACGTCCGTCACGTCTGCCGGGGTGACCCCCGCCTTGGCCAGGAGGTCGTGGATGAGTGGTGCGACGCTCTCAGTGTGGCCGCGCGGGTCGTCGGACCCGCCCATTGCCCAGTCAGCACCAGCCGAGACGGCGACGCTCACGGAGGTGGAGGTGTCGATGGCCAGGACCACGCGGCTCATGCCGTCGCCTCCAGCGCGGAGAGATCGGCGTCGGCCCACCGGGGCCCGTGGGCGGTCACCGTGGCGGTCCGTGCCCCCTCACCGTTGAGGGTCACCTCGAGGCGGTCCTCCGCAAGGTCCTCGGCGAGCCCGTGTCCCCACTCCACGACGGTCACCGAGTCCTCGAGCGAGGTGTCGAGGTCGAGGTCGTCGAGCTCGGCGAAGCCGCCCAGGCGGTAGGCGTCGACGTGGACGAGGGCCGGCCCGCCGACGAGCGAGGGGTGGACCCGCGCGATGACGAAGGTCGGGGACGTGACCGGCCCGCGGACGCCCAGGCCGTCACCGATCCCCTGCGTGAGCGTGGTCTTCCCAGCTCCGAGCTCGCCGGAGAGCACCACCAGGTCGCCGGCGCGCAGCAGGCGGCCGAGGCGCTCACCCCACGCGTGGGTGTCCTCCGCGGTCGCGAGCACGACCGGCGCGGCGACGGACTCGGGGCCGGGCCGTTGCTCGGGAGGCGCCTCAGGAGGCACTTCGACGCGCCTTCCGCGGGCGTGCCACCCGGCGCCGCTTGGCGAGGTCGGTGACCGTGCGCCGGACGCGAGGCTTGCGCTCGACCTTCACCCCGGCGGACGCGGCGCGCATGCCGCGCTCGACGAGCTCGAGCAGCTGCTCGTCGACCACGTCGGGGTGCTCGAGCATGATGATGTGCCCGGCGTCCTCGACGACCACGTGCTCGGCACCCGGCACCAGCCGGACGATCGCCTCCGAGTGCGACGGGGGCGTCAGCAGGTCCTGCATCCCGTTGACCACCAACGTCTCCACCCCGTGGAACTGTGCGAGCGCGGCCTGCTTGTCGTGGACATTGAGGGTCGGCAGGAAGTCGGCCATGACCTTGAAGGGCGTGCCGAAGATCATGTCGCCCGTGTAGCGGACCGTTGCCTGGGACACGGGCGAGGCGAAGCTGTAGTGGTCGACGATGAGGTCCTCGACGTCGCGACCGAAGCGACGCACACTCCACAGCCAGTCCTGGCGGGTGCCCAACCGGCTCAGGACGCGCGGCCCCAACCGTCCGATCAGCCGCCCGACGAACTGGCCGAAGCCCAGGGTTACCATGTCCTGCCCACCGGCGCTGGTCGCGACGAAGGCCGCCGCCACGGCGCGCTCGCGAACCGTCTCGGGGAACTGCTCGGCCATCGCCATCACGGTCATGCCGCCCATGGAGTGCCCGACGAGCACGAGCGGACCGTCGGGCGCCGCCTCCTCGATGACGCGGTGCAGGTCGCGACCGAGTTGGTCGACGTTGCACGAGTCGGCAGGGCCCTCGCCCGACTGGCCGTGGCTGCGCTGGTCCCACAACACGCAGCGGTACCCGCCAGCGGCCATCACCTTGCGCTGCAGCACCCAGCTCTTCAGGCTCAGCGTGTACCCGTGCGAGAACACGATGGTCGGGTTGTCGTCGCCCCCCGTCGCTGCATCGGGCTCGTCGATCTCGACGTGCAGGGGCACGCCGTCGTCCGCGACGACGACCAGCTGCTTGTCGGGCGTGTGGGCGAACCCGCCCTCGGGGGTGAGCACCGACAGCCGCTCGATCCGATCGCGGTTCGCCTTCCCCGCAGCGGCCCCGGCCGCCGTCGCGACCCCGGCGGCCGCCAGTCCGATGCCGAGACCGACGAGACCGCGGTTGCGGCTCACTGCGCTCCCTCGCCGAGGTAGGCCCGGGGAACCCGGGCCCCGACCCGGGTGACGATCTCGTAGTTGATGGTGCCGACCGCCGCCGCCCAGTCCTGCGCCGTCGGCTCGCCGTCGGCCCCGACCCCGAACAGGACCGCCTCGTCGCCGGCGACCGCCGTGCTGTCGGCACCGAGGTCGAGGACGACCTGGTCCATGCAGACCCGTCCGGCGATGGTGTGCCGTCGGCCCCCGACCTGCACCGGCCCCACCCCGGAGGCGTGCCGCGGCACGCCGTCGGAGTACCCCATCGGGATGAGCCCGAGCCGGGTGTCTGCCGTGGTGGTGTAGGTGTGGCCGTAGGAGATGCCCTGACCCGCCGGGCAGTCCTTGACGCTCGACAGCCGTGCGACCAGCCGCATCGCCTCGCGCAGCCCGAAGTCCTCGGGCGAGCCCAGGTCCGGCACGGGCGACAGGCCGTAGACCGACACCCCGGGTCGCACGAGGTCGTAGTGGGCGGAGGGGTTGGTCAACGTGGCGGCCGAGTTGGCGAGGTGGCGCACCTGCGGCCGTATGCCGGCTCGCGCGGCTTGCTCGAGCACCTCACCGAACCGCTCCTGCTGCGCCTGGACCGTGGGGTGCTGGGGTGCGTCGGCGTAGGCGAAGTGGGAGAAGATGCCGACGACCTCGAGCGAGCCGTCGGCCTGCGCCCGGGCGGACCCTGCGAGCAGCGCCTCGAGGTCGGCTCCCCAGGCGCCGTTGCGCCCGAGGCCGGTGTCGACCTTGAGGTGCACCCGGGCCGTGCGGCCGGTGGCCGCACTCGCTGCGAGCACCTGGTCGAGCGCCCACTGGGTCGAGAGTCCGAGGTCGACCCCGAGCGCGACGGCCTCGCTGAAGTCCTGGCCGGGCACGTGCAGCCAGCTGAGCACCGGCACGTCGAGACCGGCCTGCTTGAGCTCGACCGCCTCGGGCAGCTGGGCCACCCCGAGCCAGGTGGCGCCGCCGCGGACTGCCGCACGCGCGCTGGGCAGGAGTCCGTGGCCGTAGCCGTCGGCCTTGACGACGGCCATCACCTCCGCGGAGCCGGCCCGGGCCTTGAGGGCGGCGACGTTGTCCGCGATGGCGTCCAGGTCGACCTGGGCGCACGCGGGAAGCCCCGGCGGGGCCGGGGCGGGACTGCGGTGCGTGGGTGTGCTCGTCATCGCCGTTCAGTCTCTCAGATCGGCCCTGGCCGCCCGCCACACCGCCCACCCAGGACCCCCTCCCGACGTGCGGCTCACCAGGTGCCACTCCGGCCCCGATCCACCGCAGTGGGGGTCGGAACCGCGTGGGGTCAACGGGAGAGCAGGGCAGCGACGGTGGCCGGTATGCCGCGTGCCACCGCGAGCGCGCGCAGTGGGCCACCGGGGTTGGCCCGGTCGGCGGCGACCCCGTGCACCAGCGCCGCGAGGCTGCCCGCGTCGATCGGGTCCAGTCCCGCGGCGAGCAGCGTGCCGGCGAGGCCGGCGAGCACGTCGCCCGCGCCGGCCGTGGCCAGCCAGGGCGGGGCGTCGGCCTGCGAGCGCACCGGTCGTCCGGACGCGGTTGGGGGAACGACCAAGGTGGTCGAGCCCTTGAGCAGGACGGTGGCATCGAGCGCGTCCGCGGCTCGCCGGGCGCTGGCCAGCGGCCTCGCAGCCACGTCCTCGCGGGTCACCTCGTGGCCCTCGAGCCTGGTCAGCAGCCTCGCGAGCTCGCCCGCGTGCGGCGTCAGCAAGGTCGGTCCCGTCCTCGCCGACGTGACCAGGTCGAGGCCGCCGGCGTCGACGAGTACGGGCAGGTCGGACGCGAGCGCCGAGCGTGCGACGCCGAGCTGGGCCCTGCTGCCCGTGGGGCGGGCGGCCAGGTCGAGTCCGGGCCCGACGACCCACGCCTGCACGCGGCCCTCCCCCACGACGGCTTCGGGCACCGCCGCACGGACGAGCGCCGTGGGCGTGGGTGTGCCGCAGTAGCGCACCATGCCGACGCCGGCCTCGACCGCGGCCGTGCAGCAGAGCACCGGCGCTCCCGTGTAGTCCTCACCACCGGCGACGACACCCAGGACACCGCGGGAGTACTTGTCGTCGGCCGCACTCGGCACCGGCCACAGCGCGGCGACGTCGTCCCAGCCGAGCCGTTCCACATCCGGGGCCCCCTCGACGTCCAGGCCGATGTCGACCACGGTCAGGCGGCCCACGGCTGGCTCGGTGGCGGGCATCAGGTGGACCGGCTTCGGCACGCCGAAGGTCACGGTCTCGTCCGCGAAGACCCCGCTGTCCGAGCCGGACTCCCCCGACGGGTCCTGGCCGGACGGCAGGTCCACGGCCACGACGTAGGCGCCGTCCGGGACCGCGTCGACCCAGGGCGCGGCCACCTCGGGCAGGCCGGGACGGCCCCCGATGCCCAGGACCCCGTCGACCACGAGGTCGGCGTGGGCGAGCGCGGCGGCTGCGGCACCGGCGTCGGTGCCGTCAACCAGGCGCACCCCGGCGCCACGGGCCGCTTCGAGCCCCTCCTCGTGCACCGGCCACCCACCCCGTACCGCCACGCAGCCGAACCCGTCCGCCGCAAGGCGGGCCAGTGCGAACAGCGCGTCACCCCCGTTGTTGCCCGGGCCGACCAGACCCACCACGGTGGTGCCGTCACGCGCGGACAGGCGCACGCGGCATACCTCAGCAAGGCCTGCGGCTGCGCGGGACATGAGCTCCCCATCTGGCAGCCCCGCCATGAGCGCCTCCTCGGCGGCGCGCACCCGCGCCGCGGAGAACGCGCCGACCACCGCTCAGCCCTCTGCCACGACGACGGCGGAGGCGATCCCCGCGTCGTGGGACAGGGAGACATGCATCGCGTGCACGCCGAGCGCCTCGGCGCGCGCCTCGACGGTGCCGTTGACGACCAGGTGCGGGCGCCCGTCGTCGCCGCGACGCACGGTGGCGTCGTGCCACTGCAGGCCCTGCGGAGCTCCCAGCGCCTTGGCGAGGGCCTCCTTCGCGGCGAACCGCGCCGCGAGCGAGTTGAGCGGCAGCTCGCGCTCCTCATCGGTGAACAGCCGCTGCCGCAGCGCCGGGGTGCGCTCCAGGGTCTGCCCGAAACGCGCCACGTCGACGACGTCGATCCCGACCCCGACGATCACCGGCTCAGCCGCCCGCTCACTCGACCGTGACCGACTTGGCCAGGTTTCTCGGTTGGTCGACGTCGAGGCCCTTGGCCGTGGACAGGTGCAGCGCGAACACCTGCAACGGGACCACGGTCAGCAGCGGGGCGAGCAGCGGCGAGGTCTGGGGCACGCGGATCACCTCGTCTGCGAACGGCACGACGTCCTCGTCACCGTCCTCCGCGACCACCAGGGTGCGGGCGCCGCGGGCGCGGATCTCCTGGATGTTGGAGACCACCTTCTTGTGCAGCCCGTGCGGCGTGCCGGGACCGGGGACGACGATGAAGACCGGCTGGCCGGCGTCGATCAACGCGATCGGGCCGTGCTTCAGCTCACCGGCGGCAAAGCCCTCGGCGTGGATGTAGGCAAGCTCCTTGAGCTTGAGTGCGCCCTCCATCGCGACGGGGTAGCCGACGTTGCGGCCCAGGAAGAGCACCGAACGAGTGTCGGCCATGAACCGCGCGATCTCCTTGACGCGGTCCATGCGGCCGAGCAGGTCCTCCAGCTTGGCCGGGACCTCGTGGAGCTCCTTCATGACCGCCTGGGCGTCGTCGGCGAAGGTGCCCCCACGCAGCTGGGCGAGGTAGAGGCCGAGGACGTAGCAGGCGGTGATCTGGGCGAGGAACGCCTTGGTCGAGGCGACCGCGATCTCCGGTCCCGCGTGGGTGTAGAGGACCGCGTCGGACTCGCGCGGGATGGTCGAGCCGTGGGTGTTGCAGATGCTCAGAGTCGGGGCACCGAGGTCGTGGGCGTGCTTGACCGCCATCAGCGTGTCCATGGTCTCGCCGGACTGGCTGATCGACACGACAAGGGTGTGCTCGTCGGCGATCGGGTCGGAGTAGCGGAACTCGTGGGCGAGGGAGACCTCGACGGGGATGCGGGTCCAGTGCTCGATGGCGTACTTGGCGACCATGCCGGCGTAGGCCGCAGTGCCGCACGCGACGACGATGATCCGGTCGATGTTGCGAAGCTGGTCCTCGGTCAGCGAGGTGTCGTCGAGGACGAGGCGGCCCTCGACGTCCGTGCGCCCCAGCAGGGTGTCGCCCACCGCGTGCGGCTGCTCGTGGATCTCCTTCTCCATGAAGGTCGGGTAGCCGCCCTTCTCGGCAGCCGCCACGTCCCAGGTCACCTCGTAGGGCTTGCCCTCGGCGGGGTCGCCGTCGAAGCCGATCACCTCGCAGGACGTCGGCGTGATGGTGACGACCTGGTCCTGGCCCAGCTCGAGGGCGTTGCGGGTGTGGCCGATGAACGCGGCGACGTCGGAGCCGAGGAAGTTCTCACCCTCGCCGAGGCCGACGACGAGCGGGGAGTTGCGGCGGGCGCCGACGACGACTCCCGGGCTGTCGGCGTGCACCGCCAGGAGCGTGAAGGCGCCCTCGAGCCGGTTGACGACGGTGCGCATCGCCTCGGTGAGGTCACCGGTGGCGGCGTGCTCACGGGCCACCAGGTGGGCCGCGACCTCGGTGTCGGTCTCGCTGCGGAAGTCGACCCCAGCGGCCAGGAGCTCCCCCTTGAGCTGGTGGAAGTTCTCGATGATGCCGTTGTGGATGAGGGCCAGCCGGCCGTCCTCGCCGCCGCGGTGGGGGTGGGCGTTCTGGTCGGTCGGGCCGCCGTGGGTGGCCCAGCGGGTGTGGCCGATGCCGGTGGTGGCGCCGGGGAGCTCCTCGGCGTCGAGCGCGCCCTGGAGGTTGACCAGCTTGCCGGCCCGCTTCTCGGTGGCCACGCCCTCGCTCGTCACCAGGGCGACGCCGGCCGAGTCGTAGCCGCGGTACTCGAGCCGGGCCAGACCCTCCATGACGACGTCGAGCGCCCTGCCGTCGGCGTTCGGCCCGACGTATCCCACGATTCCGCACATGGCTGGCAGCCTAACGGCGGACCGGCTCCCTCACGGCATCGTGCGCGTGGGACACAATGGCGCGCGTGACGCACCCCGCGAGCGGCAACGGCGCCCTCCCCTCGCCCTACGTCGAGCTCGACCGGGCCGCGTGGGCCCGGCTGAGGCAGAACCAGCCGCTCAGCCTCGACGATGCGGAGCTCACGCGCATCCGCGGCCTGGGGGACCGGATCGACCTCGCCGAGGTGGAGGAGGTCTACCTCCCGCTGTCCCGGCTGCTCAGCTTCTACGTCGACGCCACCGCGGGCCTGCACCGGATCACCAGTGACTTCCTCGGCGAACGCCCGGCCAAGACCCCGTTCGTCATCGGGGTCGGCGGGTCGGTTGCGGTCGGCAAGTCCACCACCGCCCGGCTGCTCGAGCAGCTGCTCTCACGCTGGCCCAGCACCCCCCGCGTCGAGCTGGTCACCACCGACGGCTTCCTCTACCCCAACGCCGTGCTCGAACGTCGCGACCTGTTGCAGCGCAAGGGCTTCCCCGAGTCCTACAACCGGCGCGCACTGCTGCGCTTCGTGGCCGAGGTCAAGGCGGGCAAGGCCGAGGTGGCCGCGCCGGTCTACTCCCACCTGACCTACGACATCGTCCCCGACCAGCAGGTCGTCGTGCGCCAGCCGGACGTGCTGATCGTCGAGGGCCTCAACGTGCTCCAGGCGCCGCGGCTGCACGCCGACGGCCGCACCGGCCTGGCGGTGAGCGACTTCTTCGACTTCTCCGTCTACGTCGACGCGCACCTCGACGACATCCGCGCCTGGTACGTCGACCGGTTCCTGCGGCTGCGCGAGACCGCCTTCGCGCATCCCAACTCCTACTTCCACCGGTATGCCGCGTTGTCCGACGAGCAGGCCCGCGCCACTGCGTTGCGGATCTGGACCGAGATCAACGAGGTGAACCTGCGCGAGAACGTCCTGCCCACACGCAGCAGGGCGACCCTGGTCCTGGCGAAGGACCGCAACCACAACGTGCGCCGCGTCAGGCTCCGCAAGCTGTAACCGTGGCTGCCGCGCCGGGAAGCCGCGGTTCCGGGCGCTGGGGCCGCTTCGGCCCCTATGATCTGCGGGTGGGGACCAGGGTGGGATCGCCTGGGTCCGCCGGGTGGCTGGCGGACCGTTGGCCGCGTGAGCGGGTGGTGTCCATACCCAACGCACTCACCGTCGCCCGGACCAGCGTCTCCATGGTGCTGGCGGTGTGGGCCGGCCACACCGGGTCGGTGCCGGTCCTCGTCGCTGCCTACCTCGTGTACTGGCTGGGCGACTCTGCCGACGGCTTCGCCGCCCGTCACCTCGACCAGGAGACCCGGATCGGGGCGGTCTTCGACATCGTCTGCGACCGGGCCTGCACCGCCGTCGTGGCGGCCGCGTTCCTGACCGTCGAGCCGGGCGCGGCACTGCCGATCGGCATCTTCCTGTTCCAGTTCTGCGTCGTGGACACCATGCTGTCGCTGTCCTTCCTGCCGTTCGGGATCAAGAGCCCGAACTACTTCTACCTCGTGGACCGGGCGATCTACCGGGTGAACTGGACCCATCCCGCCAAGGCGCTCAACAACACCCTGGTCGTCGTCCTGTGCCTGCTGCACCTCGTGTGGGC
>DASUKI010000202.1:0-7554 GCA_036278855.1 Pedococcus sp. | reverse complement strand
ACGTGCAGCAGCCGCGCCTCGTCGACGGCGTCCACCCGCACCGAGAACCTGCCGTCCGCGAGGTTGTCCATGATCCGGTTGGCGCGGCCCGGGAAGCTCGCGGCGAAGTCCTTCGCATCGATCGCTGCAGCCATGATCCCCGCCGGCGAGACGCTGAGCCCGCTGCCCATGATCTCGGCGACGTTGTCGCGGATCGCCTTCGCCGGGGCGAAGGACGGGTCGAGGTGGGTGGTCACCTGGTCGAGGTTGAGCAGTGCCTTGCCCACCATCGCCATCTCGGGTGGGGGCCGCAACCCGTGCACGCCCGACAGGCGGCTGAGCTCGACGAGGACCGCTCCGGCTTGCACGTCACCCCCGAGCGACACCGCGCGGGTCACCAGCGCTGCCACGTCGTCGCGAAACCGCGCCGCGTCGTACCCCTCCAACGGCTGCCCCATCGACGCCAGGACTGCCGCGGCCTGCTCGCCGTCGGCGTCGCTGATGGCCAGCAGCAGCTTGACGACCTTGTCCTGCACCCGCGGCGGCACCGTGGCCACCATGCCGAGGTCGATGATGCCGAGCCGACCGTCGGGCATGAGCAGCACGTTGCCCGGGTGCGGGTCGGCGTGGAGGAACCCGTCGACCAGGATCATCCGCAGGTACGCCGCGAACAGCTCCTGCACCAGCGGCTCGCTGTCGACGTCGAGCAGGCCGAGGGCACCCACGTCGGTGACCTTCCGGCCGGGCAGGTGGTCCATCGTGAGCACCCGGCTGCTCGTGTAGTCGGCGACGGGCTCCGGCACCACCAGGTGGGCGTACGACGAGGTGAGCTCGCCGAGCCGCCGCAGGTTGGCGGCTTCGCGCTGGTAGTCCAGCTCCCCGGCGAGCGAACGCCGGAACTGCGTCAGCAGCTGCCCCAGCCCGTACCTCCGGCCCACGTCGGTGTGGTCGTCGGCGAGCTCCGCGAGCGTGCCGAGGAGCTCCATGTCGTCGCGGACCACTTCCCGTATGCCGGGTCGTTGCACCTTCACGACGACGTCGCGTCCACTGCGCAGCACCGCCCGGTGGACCTGTCCGAGCGAGGCGGCCGCCAAGGGCTGCTCGTCGAAGGACTCGAAGCCGTGCCGGATGCTGAACCCGAGCTCGTCCTCGACGATCCGCCTGACCTCCTCGAACCCGAACGGCGTGACGTCGTCCTGCAGCCTGGTCAGCGCCTCGGTGTAGGCGGGAGGCAGCAGGTCCACCCGCGTGGAGAGCAGCTGCCCGAGCTTGATGTAGGTGGGCCCCATCGCCTCGAGGTCGTCGGCGAGCGACGCCGCGCCATCCTGGTCGCCGGCTGGGCGCTCGTCCTCGACCAGGAACTCGTCGAACCCGACGCCGCTCACCACGTCCGAGCGTCCGTGCCGGACGAGGAGGCGGGCGAGGGCGGCACCGCGGGCGGCCTTGGCCGGGTCGAGTGGAAGCTTCATGCCACCCATCCTGTCGGATGGTCCGAAGGCGGGGAGCAGGACCGGGTCCGACGCGGCCGCGCGGGTCTAGCCTTGTGGGCATGAGACGCCCGGTCGCCGTGGTCGTGGGGGCACTGCTCGTCGCGGTGGGGGCGCTGTGGACGGTGCAGGGCCTTGGCTACGTCGGGGGCAGCGCGATGTCGGGCGTCACCCTGTGGGCGGTGGTTGGGCCGATCGTCGCGGTGGTGGGCGTCCTGCTCGCGGTGTGGGGCGGACGCCGAAAGACCGCCCGATGAGCGCCGAGCTCAACCACACGATCGTCAGGTGCACCGACAAGGTGGCCTCCGCACGGTTCCTGGCCGAGATCTTGGGGCTCGACGAGCCGACGCAGTTCGGGCCGTTCCGCGTTGTGCAGCTCGCGAACGGGGTCTCGATGGACTACGCCGACGACCACGGCCGGCCGCATCCGCAGCACTACGCGTTCCTGGTGAGCGAGGCCGAGTTCGACGACGTGCACCGCCGCATCATCGAGCGGGGGATCACGTACTGGGCGGATCCCTTCCACCGCATCGAGGGCGAGATCAACACGAACGACGGGGGTCGGGGGCTGTACTGGAACGACCCGGACGGCCACATCCTCGAGGCCATCACGGTGCCCTACGGCGGCGGCTGAGCCAGCCCGCCCGGCTCAGTGGCTGCGCGGCACCAGGGAGGGCCGCGGCACGCGGATCGACACCGAGCCCAGACCCACCCGCAGCGACGCGGCCCTGGCGAGGTGCCGGCATACGAGCACGGTCACCACGGCGGGCACGGCACCCGAGGCGACGAGCGCCGTCCGCGCGCCGAACGACTCGGCCAGCCACCCCACCACCGGTCCGCCCACCGCGCCGCTGCCGATGAACACGAGCATGTAGATGCCCACGACGCGCCCGCGCAGGTGGTCGATCGCGGCGAGCTGGACCAGCGACTGCGCCGACGTCAGGAAGCCGAGGTTGGCCGCGCCGACCGCGACGAGCAGCACCATGAAGGCCGGCTGGGTCGGCGCGAGCGCCGCGACGAGCATGGCGGTGGCCAGGGCGCTGCCGGCGAGTCCCACGGTGCGCAGCCGCAGCGGCTTGGTCCGGCGGGCGGTGGTCAGCGCGCCACCGAGGGCGCCGACGGCCACGACGCCGTTGAGCAGTCCGAGCCCGGTTGCGCCGGAGTGGAACTCGTTCTTGGCGAAGGCCGCGAGCGTCACCGGGAGGCTGATCGTGAAGAAGCCGAAGGCGCCCACCATGACGACCGGCCACAGCACGGTGGAGGTCCGCAGGGCATAGGACAGGCCCTCTCGTATGCCGGGTGCTCCCGCCTTGCTCGACCGCGCCGCGATGCGTCGTTCCCGGCTGGCGCGGTGCGACTGGGTGCCGCGCATCAGCAGGAGGGCGACGACCGGTCCGGCGAAGGTTGCCGCGTTGACGGCGAACGCCCAGCCGGCCCCGAGGGTGCCCATCAGCACACCGCCGATCACGGGGCCGGCCATCGCGCCGATCTGGAAGGTGCACGAGACGAGGCTGATGGCGTTGGGGAGGTTCCGCCCGGACACGACCTCGGACACGAACGACTGGCGGACCGGGTTGTCGAGGGCGGCGACCACCCCCAGCGCCGCGGCCAGGGCGAAGACGTGCCACACCTGCACCCGGCCGGTCAGGGTCAGGGCAGCCAGGGCGGCGGCCGTGGCCGCCATCGCCACCTGGGTCGCGAGCAGGAGGTACCGCTTGGGGAAGCGGTCGGCGAGCAGGCCGGCGTGCAACCCGAACAGGAGGGTCGGGACGAACTGGCAGGCAGTGACCACGCCCACAGCGGTCGGGCTGTCGGTGAGGGTCAGGACCAGCCAGTCCTGGGCGATGCGCTGGATCCACCCACCGGTCCCCGAGACCAGCAGTCCGCCGAGCAGGAGGCGGAAGTTGCGGTTCTCCAGGGCTGGGAACGTGCGCGAGAAGTGTTGGGGGAGTAGCGGTCTGGCGATGCGGACAAAAGCGGCGTCGGTGGAGCTCAAGGTGCGTCCTGGGCTGGTGGCGTCTGGGTGGAGTCGTGGGTGGGCGGTGGGTACGGGTTCCAGTGTCCTCTGCGGAACGGCTCGAGGCGGTATTCTCATCCAGAATCAGTCATATAAGTGTCATTGCCTATCGCAATGACTGCTCTGGCGGGCGGCAGGCCCGCCTCGTCGGGAGGGACGACCCGTGTACGACCCCGAGTTGCTGCGGACCTTCCTCGCCGTCACCCAGTCGCTGAGCTTCACGCGCGCGGCCGAGTCGCTCGGCATCCGGCAGCCGACGGTGAGCCAGCACATCCGCAGGCTCGAGGAGCAGGTCGGCCGACCGCTGTTCGTGCGCGACACCCGGAGGGTCGCGCTCACCTCGGACGGCGAGGCCATGGCCGGTTTCGCCCGCGAGATCCTCGCGGCGCAGGAGCGGGCCGTCGGCTTCTTCACCGGCTCGCACCTGCAGGGGCGGCTCCGCTTCGGCGTCACCGACGACCTGGCCCTGACGCCGCTGCCGCGCATCCTGCGCGACTTCCGCCAGCTCTACCCACGGATCGACCTCGAGCTCACCGTGCTGCAGAACGAGAACCTGTTGCGGCGCATCGAGTCCGGACACCTCGACGTCGCGTTCGTCAAGCGCAGTCCCGACTCGTCGAAGTCGCTGCGCGGGCAGCTCGTCCGGCGCGACCAGCTGGTCTGGACCGGGCTGGACGGGGCTCGCCTCGACCCCGACCAGCCGGTCCCGCTGGTCGTCTACCAGGCGCCGAGCCTGAGCCGGTCGGTCGCGGTGCAGGCACTGGAGAAGGTGGGGCGCGGCAGCCGGATCACGTGCACGGTCCGTGGCGTCAACGGCGTCCTCGCCGCGGTCCGCGCCGGCCTGGGGATCGCGGTCATGGCCCGCACGCTGATGCCGTCCGACCTGGTCGAGCTGCCGACGGCGCTCGGGCTCCCCAAGCTGCCGCACCTCGACCTGGTGCTGCTCACCACGAAGCGGGCGCCGGCCGAGCCGGCGAAGGCGCTCACCTCAGCGATCCTCGCGAGCGGCGCGCCGCTCACCCCGGTCACCGGCGGCTGAGCCCGCCGCTCACCCGGTCACCGGGGCTGAACGCGCCGCTCACCCCGGTCACCGGCTCCTGGGCCGCGGAGGCCAGTCGCGACGCCACCCCGCCCCGAACTCACTTGCGTCCGCGAATTTGCCCACCAGCGGGGCAAACTCGCAGACGCAAGCAAAGCGGTGGGGGCCGTGGGTCCCTGCGGCCTCACCGGACCTTGGACGGGAACGCCCCGATGATCCCCGAGCTGAGGCTGTCGGCCATAGCGAGGATGTGTGCGTGCACCCGGTCGTAGTCCGCGACGCTGGCCGCGTAGTCGCCGGACAGCTCGTGCGCGGCCTCGGCCAGGGTCTGGTCCAGGTGCTCCTTCATGGCCGCGCGCATCACGTCGTCGGGCCAGAACCGCGGGTTCGCGGCGGCGAGGAAGTCGGCGATGTCGTTGGCGTTCGCATACCAGCGGGTGTTCGCCTCCGCGAACGCCGCCGAGTCGCCCGACTTGGCCGCCTTGAGCACGTCGACCGCGATGAGGATGTGGTCGCGCAGCAGCGCGGTGAGCTGGTCGCCGGCAGCGTCGCCGAAGAACGGCTTGATCGCGTCGCCGATGTCGGCCTGGTTCTGGAGCAGCCGCGTGGCGGTGGCGTCGAACCCGTTGCTCCCGTCGGCGAACCCAACGATGGCCAGTCTCGTCCAAGTGATGTGGTCCTCCCACAGCTTGCGCATCTGGTCGTGGAGCGCGACCTGGGCCGCCGTGCGCGGCGCGACCACGACGCCGTGCGAGTGAGCGTCCGCGGGCGCTGCCTCGGCGCCGCTTCTCGGCAGCGCGAGCAGCAGCGCGGCGATGAGGGTGAGCACGAGCGCGGCGGGCAGTGCCCCCAGCCGTCGCAGGGTGGCGGTGCGGGTTCCGGTCATGACGTGCCTCCTGTGGTGCGAGCCGATGACGGTGTTCGCGTCGTCCCCGTCGTGGGTCTTACCGACCTGCTCGCGTATGCCGCGTGGCGCCGCCCCCGCAGGTATCTCACCCAAATGGACCGAGACTTGCATCGCTGCGGCGACGGAGGCGGCGGGGCCCAGCCCCGCCCCCGCAGGTATCTCACCCAAATGGACCGAGACTTGCACTGCGGAGGCGACCGGGGCGGCGGGGCCCAGCCCCGCGCGCGCAGGTATCTCACCCAAATGGACCGAAACTTGCGCGGGCGCGGTAAGACGCGACCACGCGGCATACGCAAAGAAGGCATGAGGACGAACCACCCGCTCCGGCCACCGGTCTGCCGGCTCGACGGGCCGCCGGTGGACGTCGTGGCGTGGCGGCGGTGCCGGCTGCTCGAGGCAGGGTTCCCCGAGACGCTCGCGGTCCGGCTGGCGAACGCCGCCGTCGACGTGCACGCCCTGCTCCAACTCGTCGACCGCGGCTGCCCGCCCGAGCTCGCGGCGCGGATCCTGGCACCCGTCGGTTTTCGGTTCGAGCCGGCTCGGCAGCGAGCAGCCGTCCCACAGACGGGGACATCCGCGTGACGACGCCTCAGGACGTCCCCACCAGCCCGGCCCTGGCCCAGGTCGTCCGGGTTGACGCGCCGCGGTCGAACCTCGACTGGGTCGCGGCCCTGGGCGTCCCGGGGCCGGCCCACGAGCAGGCACTTCGTGACCTCCACGCGCTCATGGTCCGGGCGGCCCGCCACCAGGTGTGGCGGATGCGGAGCCTGGTGCCGGGGATCGGGGCCGGTGCCCTCGACGAGCTCGCCAACGGCGCGGCCGACGACGCCCTCGTCGCCCTGCTCGCCAAGCTCGGGACGTTCGAGGGGCGCAGCCGCTTCACGACGTGGGCGTACAAGTTCGCGGTGCTCGAGGCGGCCGTGCAGGTGCGACGGCAGGCGTGGCGCGGGCGTGAGGTGTCGTTCGAGGACGTGACCGTGGTCCTCGGTGTCCGCGGCGAGGACTGCGTGGGACCGGCCGAGGAGCTGGAGGCCCTCGACCTGGCCGCGGCCCTCGGCCGGGCGATGTCCGAGGTGCTCACGCCGTACCAACGCAGGATCGCGATCGCCCTGCTCGTCGACGAGGTGCCCATCGACGTGCTGGCCCAGCGGCTGGCGACGACCAGGGGAGCGTTGTACAAGACGCTCCACGTGGTGCGGTCCCGGCTGCGGGCCGCGCTCGCCGACTCGGGCCACCTGCCAGCGCGCGCGGACGCCGGGCGCACGCACGGCGACCCCGCCGACACCACCCGTCCGGTCGAGGAGGTGAGCTCATGACCCGTCGGCTGACGACGCTGACCGCCGGGCAGGTCGAGGCGCTGACCCGGGCCACCGAGCCGTACCTGTCCTGCGAGCAGTGCTTCGACCTCGTTGACGAATACGTCGAGTCGGTCGTTGCCGGCCGCCCGGAGGACACCCCGCTCGGGCTCGAGGAGCACCTGGCCGGGTGCGCGGCCTGCGCGCAGGAGGCCGACTCCCTGCTCGAGCTGGTCCGCGACTGAGCTGCGCGGCCCGGGCGCGACGCAGGCGGCCCGGGCGCGACGCAGGCGCCCCAGCCGCCCTACGCCAGGTCGTGCTGGTGGGCGTAGGCCGCGGCGGCGGTGCGTGAGGTGACGCCGGTCTTGCCGAAGATGTTGCTCAGGTGCCGGGCGACGGTCTTCTCGGACAGGAACAGCGCCGCCGCCACCTGCGGGTTGCTCTGGCCGGTCGCGACCAGCCGCAGCACCTCGACCTCGCGCGCGGTCAGCCCGTCCGGCAGCGACGCGGGCACCAGCAGGTCGGCCACCGCCTGACGGGCCGGGCCGGCGCCGAGCTCGGCAAAGGTTCGTGCGGCCACGGTCAGCTCGGAGGTGGCCGAGCCCTCGTCACCGAGTGCCCGCAGGGCCAGCCCGATCCGGGCGCGGGCCCAGGCGGCGTCGTAGCGTGCGCCGAGGTCGATCCACAGCTTCCAGGCCCGCCGGAGCTGGGGGAGCGCGCTCGAGGCATCCCCTTCGGCCAGGGAGACCGTCCCCGACCAGAAGGCCCCGGAGGCCGTCACCGCGTCGCAGCAGAACCCGGAGGCGAGGCCCACGAGGTCGTCGGCGGCC
>DASUKI010000201.1:0-8363 GCA_036278855.1 Pedococcus sp. | reverse complement strand
AACCTCACGGTGCTCTACGACGCCAACCAGATCTCCATCGAGGACGACACCGACATCTCCTTCTCCGAGGACGTCGCGAAGCGCTTCGAGGCCTACGGCTGGGACACGATCGACGTGGACTGGCGCCAGAGCGGTGACGGCGACACCTACGTCGAGAACGTCGACGCCCTGCTCGCGGCCTTCGAGAGGTCCAAGAAGGCCAAGCGGCCGACCCTCGTCGTCCTGCACACGATCATCGCGTGGCCGGCGCCGACCAAGCAGGACACCGGCAAGGCGCACGGCTCGGCCCTCGGCGCCGAGGAGGTCGCGGCCACCAAGGAGCTGCTCGGCTTCGACCCGAAGAAGAGCTTCGAGGTGGACCGTGCCGTCCTCGTCCACGCGCGCAAGGTCAAGGCACGCGGCAAGGCCGCGCACCAGGCGTGGGACAAGGGGTATGCCGCGTGGCGCAAGTCCCACGCGGAGCTCGCCGAACTGCTCGACCGGGTCCGCGCCGGCAAGGTGCCGGACAACCTCGACGAGGGGCTGCCCACCTTCCCCACCGACCTCGAGAAGGGCATGGCCACCCGCGCAGCGTCCGGCAAGGTGCTCACGGCGCTGGCCGACGTGATGCCCGAGCTGTGGGGCGGCTCCGCCGACCTGGCCGAGTCCAACAACACCACCATGGAGGGGCAGCCCTCCTTCATCCCGGCGTCCAAGCAGACCCGCGAGTGGAAGGGCGGCCCCTACGGCCGCACCCTGCACTTCGGCATCCGCGAGAACGCCATGGGCATGATCCTCAACGGGATCGCGCTCGAGGGGCTCACCCGGCCCTACGGCGGCACCTTCCTGGTGTTCTCCGACTACATGCGCCCGGCGGTGCGGCTCGCGGCGATCCAGCAGGTGCCGGTCACCTACGTCTGGACCCACGACTCCATCGGCCTCGGCGAGGACGGCCCGACCCACCAGCCGGTCGAGCACCTCGCGGCGCTGCGCGCCATCCCGGGCCTCGACGTGGTCCGGCCGGCCGACGCCAACGAGACGTCCGCGGCCTGGGGGCAGGTGCTGCGCAACGCGCGCCCAGCAGCCCTGGCGCTGACCCGCCAGCCGCTGCCCACCATCGACCGCAGGCACCACGCGAGCACCAAGGGCGTGGCCAAGGGTGCCTACGTGCTGATCGACGGGGGGGCCAGCGGCAAGGAGGCGCCGGAGGTGATCCTCGTCGCGACGGGGTCCGAGGTGTCCATCGCCCTCGAGGCGAGGCAGCGGCTGGAGCAGGCCGGCACCCGCACCCGGGTGGTGTCGATGCCGTGCCGCGAGTGGTTCGAGGACCAGACCCGCGCCTACCAGGACAAGGTGCTGCCCCCGTCGATCCGGGCCAGGGTCAGCATCGAGGCGGCCGTGTCGCTCGGCTGGCACGACATCGTCGGCGACGCCGGGAGGTGCATCAGCCTCGAGCACTTCGGGGCCTCCGCCGACTACAAGACCCTCTACAAGGAGTTCGGCCTCACGCCCGAGGCAGTGGTGAAGGCGGCCAAGGACTCCATCAAGGCCGCCGGAGCGACCGCGGACCACAGCGCGGCGGCGCGGGTCACCGAGACCAGGCCTCGGGCCGCCGGCTCGCTCGAGCGCGCCAAGGACACCACGACCGACACGACCACCAGGAAGAGCGCGGCCACCAAGAGCGCCGCGAGCAAGGGGAACTGAAGTGACTGACAACACCGCACTGAAGGCACTCGCCGACAACGGCGTCTCCGTGTGGCTCGACGACCTCTCGCGGGAGCGGATCGAGTCCGGCAACCTCCAGGAGCTCATCGACACCAAGGGCGTCGTGGGCGTGACCACCAACCCCTCGATCTTCCAGGCAGCACTCGCCAAGGGCGACGCCTACGACGACGAGCTGCGCGCCTTCGCCGCAAAGGGTTCGGGCGTCGACGACACCGTCTTCGACCTGACGACCGAGGACGTGCGCAACGCGTGCGACATCATGCGTCCCGTCTTCGAGCGCACCGGCGGGGTCGACGGCCGGGTCTCGATCGAGGTCGACCCACGGCTGGCCAACGACACGGCCAAGACCGTGGAGCAGGCCAAGCAGCTCGCCCAGGCGGTCGACCGCCCCAACGCCTACATCAAGATCCCGGCCACGGTCGAGGGACTGCCGGCGATCTCGCAGGTGCTCGCCGAGGGCATCAGCGTCAACGTCACGCTGATCTTCTCCCTCGACCGCTACCGCGGCGTCATGAACGCCTTCCTCACCGGCCTGGAGCAGGCGCGCGAGGCCGGCAAGGACCTGTCCCAGATCTACTCGGTCGCCAGCTTCTTCGTCTCCCGGGTGGACACCGAGGTCGACAAGCGGCTCGACGCCATCGGCACTGACGAGGCGAAGGCGCTGCGCGGCAAGGCGGCAGTCGCCAACGCGCGACTCGCCTACCAGGCCCACGAGGAGGTGTTCGGCACCCCGCGCTGGAAGAACCTCGCGGACGACGGAGCCAACCCGCAGCGCCCGCTGTGGGCCTCCACCGGGGTGAAGGACCCCGACTACCCCGACACCCTCTACGTCACCGAGCTCGTCGCCCCCGGCGTGGTCAACACCATGCCGGAGAAGACCCTCGACGCCGTCATCGACCACGGCAAGATCACCGGCGACACCGTGACGGGCGGCTACGCCGAGGCGGCCCGGGTGCTCGACGAGCTCGAGTCGCTCGGCGTGTCCTACTCCGACGTCACCGCGGTCCTCGAGAAGGAGGGTGTGGAGAAGTTCGAGAAGTCGTGGAACGACCTGCTGACCGAGGTGCAGGCCGACCTGCAGAAGGCTGCCAAGTGAGCTCACTCGGGGTGGTCGCCTCGGGCGCCGCCGCCGACGCCATCGCCGCCAAGGTGCCCGCGCTGGTGCAGGCGAGGTTCGCGCGCTGCCTCTTCGCCCAGGACGCCTCGATGTGGGGCCCGGATGCGGAGCCAGAGGCAGCCATCCGGCTGTCCTGGGTGAACCTCCCCCGCAGCTCCCGCCCGCTGCTGGGTGAGATCTCGGCGCTGCGCGACCAGCTGCGCGCCGAGGGGGTGGACCGCATCGTGCTGTGCGGCATGGGTGGCTCGTCGCTCGCGCCCGAGGTGATCTGCGCGACGGCCGGAGTGGACCTCGTGGTACTCGACTCCTCACAGCCCGACATGGTCCGCGATGCGATCGTCGACCTCGAGCGCACCGCGGTGGTGGTGTCCAGCAAGTCCGGCTCCACCGTGGAGACCGACTCACAGCGGCGCGCCTTCCAGGCTGCGTTCTCCGACAAGGGGATCGACCCGACGAGCCGCATAGTGGTCGTCACCGACCCCGGCAGCCCGCTCGACGAGGAGTCGCGGGCCGGCGGCTACCGCGTGATCAACGCCGACCCCAACGTCGGCGGACGCTACTCGGCGCTCACCGCGTTCGGCCTGGTGCCCTCGGGTCTCGCCGGTGCGGACATCGAGGCGCTGCTCGACGACGCGGAGGCGGTGGCCGACGTGCTCAGCGCCGACGACGACGCCAACCCGGCCCTGCGGCTGGGCGCCGCCATGGCGGGCACCGACCCGCTGCGCGACAAGCTCGTCATCGTCGACGAGGGCTCCGGCAACGTCGGGTTCGCCGACTGGGCGGAGCAGCTGATCGCCGAGAGCACTGGCAAGCAGGGCACCGGCGTGCTGCCGGTCGTGGTCGAGGGCGATGACGCCCCCGAGGTGCGCTGGCCGGCCGCCGACGTCACCGTCGCCCGGCTGGTCGGCGAGTCCGACGACGAGGAGGACACGGACACCCCGGTCGACGCGAGCCGGTCCGAGGTGCAGGTGAGCGGGCCGCTGGGGGCGCAGTTGCTGCTCTGGGAGGCGGCCACGGCCGCAGCGGGGCGGCTGCTCGGCATCAACCCGTTCGACCAGCCTGACGTCGAGAGCGCCAAGAAGGCAGCACGGACGTTGCTGGACAAGGGGATCGGCGAATCGGACGAGCCCGCCGCCACCGACGGCGCGGTTCAGATCCGGGCGCTCGGCGGCGACTGGCTGGGCGGTGCCACGACGGTGCAGGACGCCGTGGGCGCCCTCTACGCCCAGCTCGACCCGGACCGCGGCTACGTCGCCGTGATGGCCTACCTCGACCGGCTCGCCGACGCTGCCCTGGCCGAGGTGCGGCCAGCGGTCGCGCGGCGCGCCGAACGACCCGCGACGTTCGGCTGGGGCCCGCGCTTCCTGCACTCCACCGGCCAGTTCCACAAGGGCGGCCCGGCGACCGGCGTCTACGTCCAGGTCACCACGGTGCCCGACGAGGACCTGGCGATCCCGGGCCGGGAGTTCACGTTCGGCGACTTCATCGCCTCGCAGGCTGCCGGTGACGCGCAGGTGCTGGCCGAGCACGGCCGGCCGGTGCTGCGCCTACACCTCGTCGACCACGACGCGGGCCTGGCACAGGTGATCGCTGCCCTCTCAGGTCAGGGCGACACATGAGCCCAGCCCGGGTGAGCCAGGACCACAACCCCCTCCGCGACCCCCGGGACAAGCGCCTCCCCCGCATCGCCGGCCCGAGCGGGCTCGTGCTGTTCGGCGTCACCGGCGACCTGGCCCGCAAGAAGCTGATGCCAGCCGTCTACGACCTGGCCAACCGCGGGCTCCTACCACCCGGCTTCGCCCTCGTCGGGTTCGCCCGCCGCGACTGGGCGGACCAGGACTTCGGCAAGATCGTCTACGACGCGGTCAAGGCACACGCCCGCACGCCGTTCCGCGAGAGCGTGTGGCGCAACCTGGCCGAAGGGCTGCGCTTCGTGCCGGGCACCTTCGACGACCCCAACGCCTTCGACCTGCTGGCAGAGACGGTCAAGCGCCTCGAGGACGAACGCGGCACCGGTGGCAACCTCGCCTTCTACCTCTCGATCCCGCCGGGCTTCTTCGACGTCGTCTGCAGGCAGCTCGAACGGTCCGGCCTCAGCAAGCCCGAGCGCGACGCCTGGCGCCGCGTGGTCATCGAGAAGCCGTTCGGCCACGACCTCGAGAGCGCCCGGAAGCTCAACGCGATCGTCGAGGGCGTCTTTCCCCCCGACTCGGTGTTCCGCATCGACCACTACCTCGGCAAGGAGACCGTCCAGAACCTGCTGGCGCTGCGCTTCGCCAACCAGATGTTCGAGCCGGTCTGGAACGCCAACTACGTCGACCACGTGCAGATCACCATGGCAGAGGACATCGGCATCGGGGGCCGGGCCGGCTACTACGACGGGATCGGCGCGGCCCGTGACGTCATCCAGAACCACCTGCTGCAGCTGCTGGCGCTGACCGCCATGGAGGAGCCGGTGTCCTTCGCCGCCGAGCACCTCCGTGCCGAGAAGGAGAAGGTGCTCTCGGCGGTGCGCCACCCCCCAGACCTCACCCGGTCCACCGCCCGCGGCCAGTACGCCGCTGGGTGGCAGGGTGCCGAGCAGGTCATCGGCTACCTCGAGGAGGACGGCGTCGCCAAGGGCTCGTGCACCGAGACGTATGCCGCGATGAAGCTCGAGATCGACTCGCGCCGGTGGGCGGGCGTCCCCTTCTACCTCCGCACGGGCAAGCGGCTCGGCAAGCGGACCACCGAGATCGCCGTCGTCTTCAAGAAGGCGCCGCACCTGCCGTTCAACGACACGGCGACCGAGGAGCTCGGGCAGAACGCGATCGTGATCCGCGTCCAGCCCGACGAGGGCATCACGATGCGGTTCGGGGCCAAGGTGCCCGGGGCGCAGATGGAGGTCCGCGACGTCACCATGGACTTCGGCTACGGCCGTGCCTTCACCGAGTCGAGCCCGGAAGCCTACGAACGGCTCATCCTGGACGTGCTGCTCGGCGACCCGCCCCTCTTTCCGCGCCACGAGGAGGTCGAGCTCTCGTGGCAGATCCTCGACCCGGTCGAGGAGCACTGGGCCCGGCAGAAGGGTCGCGTGGAGGCCTACCCCGCGGGCGGGTGGGGGCCTGACAGCGCCGACCAGCTGATGCGCCGTGACGGCCGGACCTGGAGGATCCCGTGACCACCCCACCCAGTTCGCCCACGCGGAGCGTGGGACCCGCGCTCCTTCGTCGCTCCGATACTGGACGGGGACCCCGGTGATCGTCGACCTGCCCAGCACCACCACGGTGGCGGTGAGCAAGAAGCTCGTCCAGCTCCGCCAGGACACCGGCGCCATGGCGCTCAGCCGGGTGCTCACGCTGGTCATCGTCGTCGACGAGCAGGACGCCGAGGATGCCATCGACGCAGCGACCGACGCGAGCCACCAGCACCCGTGCCGGATCATCGCCGTGGTGCTGAGCACCAAGCGCGGCAAGTCGAGGCTGGACGGCCAGATCCGGGTCGGTGGCGACGCGGGCGCGAGCGAGGTCGTCGTGCTGCGGCTCTTCGGTGCGCTCACCGAGCACGGGCGCAGCGTCGTGACGCCGCTGCTGCTGCCCGACTCCCCCGTGGTGGTGTGGTGGCCCACGGAGGCGCCCAGCAACGTCTCGCAGGACCCCATCGGCGCCATGGCACAACGGCGCATCACCGACGCCGCCGAGGCCAAGCAGCCGAAGGTCGCGCTGAAGAACCGCGCCAAGACCTATGCCGAGGGCGACACCGACCTCGCCTGGACCCGCATCACCCTCTGGAGGGGCCTGCTCGCCGCGGCCCTCGACCAGGCGCCCTACGAGCCGGTCACCGAGGCGAGCGTCACCGGCGGCTCCGACTCCCCCTCCACCGACCTCTTGGCCGCGTGGCTCGCAGAGGCGTTGCGCTGCAAGGTGACCCGTGCCCGGACCAGGGCGGGCACCGGCACGATCAGCGTGCGCCTGGAGCGTCGCAGTGGCGCCATCGACCTGGTCCGGCCCGACGGCAGCACCGCCACCCTTGCCCAACCCGGCCAGCCCACCCGACGCATCTCCCTGCCAAGGAGGGGCACGGCGGAGTGCCTCGCCGACGAGCTGCGCCGCCTCGACCCCGACGAGATCTACGCCGAGGCGATCTGCAAGGGCCTCGCCAAGCTGGGGTCGCGCACCGTGACCGCCAGTGAGGCGGTGCGCGAGGGCGACGTTCCCTCGGTCGAGGAGGCCGAGCGGGCGGCCCGCCGGATCGCGCGCGAGAACCGGGCAACCGGCAGCTCGACCATGGTCGCCACGCCTCCCCCACCCGAAGCGCCCGACGAGAAGACCGTCAAGAAGGCCTCGGCCCGCAAGCTCTCCGAGACGACCGAGGGCGACGGGGGGAAGTCGTGAACGGGGCACCGGCGGAGAGCAGGGTGGTCGTGCACCCGAGCAAGCAGTCGCTCGCCGATGCCGCTGCAGCGCGGCTGGTCACCGCGCTCCTGGACGCGCAGTCCCGGGGCCGCGAGCCACACGTCTCCCTGACCGGAGGCTCCATGGGGTCGGCAGTCGTCGCCTCCCTCGCCGCGCTGCCTGCACGCAACGCGGTCGACTGGTCCCGGGTCTCGGTGTGGTGGGGCGACGAGCGCTACCTCCCGGCCGGCGACCCCGACCGCAACGACACCCAGAACGACGAGGCCGGCCTGCGCGACCTGGGGCTGGACCCCTCGCGGGTGCACCGCGTGCCCGGGCCGGACGCCAGTGAGTCCGCCGAGGACAGCGCCGAACAGTACTCCGCCACCATCCGGGGCAGTGGGGGTGGCGAGTTCGACGTGATAGTCCTGGGTGTCGGGCCGGACGGTCACGTCGCGTCGCTGTTCCCGGGCCACCCCGCCCAGCTCACCATGGACGAGATCGCGGTGGCCGTGCACAACTCCCCCAAGCCGCCGCCGGACCGGGTCTCCCTCACCTTCGAGTGCCTCAGCCGCTCGACCCGGGTCTGGTTCCTGGTCGCAGGCGCCGACAAGGCGGAGGCGGTCGCCAACGGCGTGCGCGGTGCGGCGCCGGACGTGTCCTCCGCCGCACAGGTCCACGGCAGCGAGCAGACCCTCTGGCTCGTCGACGCGGACGCGGCAGTCGACCTGCGGACCTGAGGCGGTCCCCTACCGGACTACCGGATCAGGCCGCGCTCGCGCAGCGCCCCGAGCGCCTCGTCGAGGATCGCGGCGCCATCGGCGTCGGAGCGACGTTCCTTCACGTAGGCCAGGTGTGTCTTGTAGGGCTCGACCTTCGGCGGCGCGGGCGGGTTGGCCTCGTCCTGGCCGGCGGGGAAACCGCAGCGGGGGCAGTCCCAGGTCTCGGGAACGGCCAGACCGGGCTCCTCCGCGAACGACGGACGCGTCTGGTGGCCGTTGGCGCACCAGTAGGACACGAACACTCGGGGAGCCGCCTCACCCCGCTCCGCCTCACCCATCGGTCCGGCGCCGACCCGGCTGCCGCGGATTGCGTTGCCACCTGCCATGTTTGCTCAGTGTCCCTTCAGGTCAGGCTCTGTGGATCAGGCGGAGAAGCGGTCGATCAGG
>DASUKI010000200.1:0-5931 GCA_036278855.1 Pedococcus sp. | reverse complement strand
CAGCTCCACCCGGCGCCGCTGGCCACCCGACAGCGTCGACAACGGCTGCCCGAGGACGCGCTCCTCGAGCCCCAGCGCACTGGCGATCGACGCCGCCTCGGACTCCGCGGCATACCCGCCCCGCGTGGTGAACTCCCCCTCCAGCCGCGCGTAGCGGCGCATCGCCTTCTCACGGGTGTCGTCGTCGGCGCTGGCCATGGCGCCCTCGGCCTCGCGCAGCTGCGCGATGATCCGGTCGAGGCCGCGGGCGGACAGGATGCGGTCGCGCGCGAGGACGTGCAGGTCACCGGTGCGGGGGTCCTGCGGCAGGTACCCGACCTCACCACCGGCGGTGACCGACCCCGCCGCGGGCTGCCCCTGCCCGGCCAGGACCTTGGTGAGGGTGGTCTTCCCCGCCCCGTTGCGCCCGACCAGCCCCACGCGGTCGCCGGCGGCGATGCGGAAGCTCGCACCCTCGAGCAGCAGCCGCGAGCCCGCGCGCAGCTCTATCCCGTGGGCGGCGATCACAGCAGAGCTCCAGACATGGGGACGGACGAGGACGCACCGACGAGTTGCGATGACGCCGCGACAGGATTGGGATCACTAGTCTAGCGAGCAGTTGCAGGCTGGCAGGGACACGGGCGCACGCCCACGGACGCGGGAGGCCGGATGAGCTTCAACGACAACGCCCAGCTCGACACCTCACAGGTCGGGGGCGGTGGCGGTGGCGGCGGCACCCCTGGCGGCATGGTCGTCGGCGGCGGGATCGGTGGCATCATCCTGCTGATCATCGCCCTGATCTTCGGCATCAACCCGGGCAGCCTCCCCGGTGGGGGGACCTCCCCAGGGGGCGGCCTCGACCAGGGCCAGGTCCAGCCGGGCGGCTCAGAGGACGGCGGCGACTTCTCGGAGTGCAAGACCGGCGCGGACGCGAACAAGAACGACGTCTGCCGGATCATCGGCACGGTCAACTCGGTCAATGCCTTCTGGACCAGCGAGCTCAAGCGCTACAAGCGCGAGTACACGCCGGCGAAGACGATCATCTACAACGGCGCGACGCAGTCCGCCTGTGGCACCGCTTCCAACCAGGTCGGCCCGTTCTACTGCCCGCTCGACAAGCAGGTCTACATCGACGCCAGCTTCTTCGACATCCTCAGCCAGCAGTTCGGCTCGAGCAGCGGCCCGCTCGCCCAGGAGTACGTCGTGGCCCACGAGTACGGCCACCACGTGCAGGACATCCTCGGCCTGCTCGACAAGGCGCAGCAGGACCCGCAGGGCGCGCAGAGCGGCTCGGTCCGTACCGAGCTGATGGCCGACTGCCTCGCCGGGGTGTGGGCCCACCACGCCACCGAGACCAAGGACGCCGCAGGCAACACGCTGCTCGAGCCGCTCACCCAGCAGGACATCCAGGACGCGCTCTCGGCCGCCTCGTCGGTCGGCGACGACCGGATCCAGTCCAAGACCCAGGGCCAGGTCACCCCCGAGACCTGGACGCACGGGTCGTCGGAGGCGAGGCAGCGCTGGTTCACCACCGGCTACAAGTCCGGCGACCTCAACCAGTGCGACACCTTCAGCGTCGACAACGTCGAGTAGCTACGCCCCCTCCGCAATGGTGACGCGCACGCAGCGGCCGCGCCGCAGTGCGTCCTCGAGCACGGCGCGCCTCGGGTCCGGCAGGTCGTAGAGCTCGCGCCGCGGGAGGTCGCCCAGGTGCGCGAGCCGTGGGTCGTCCAGGACCGCGCGGACCATGGCCTTGTCGCCGCCGACCACGACAGCGGCGGGTATGCCGCGTGGCAGGATCCGCGCGGCGTGCTCGGCGACCGCGCGGACCAGCTCGTCGGCCTGGTTGCCCCGTCGGCGGGCGAAGCGCTGCTGGGACCAGCCGCCGGCGGCGGTCCGGGACTGGACGTGCCGGGTGCCCACCTTGGACTCGGTGAACGTGCCCGCGTGGGCCAGCCCCACGGCATACCCACCGCGACGGACCAGGACCACGGCGAGCGGTGAGTGGTCGAACCGGTCGGTGCCCACGACGCGCTGGGGCGCGTCCGGCCCGGGGTTGTTGGCGGTGAACCGCGCCAGCCAGCCGTCGAGCCGCTCGGGCGGGACCTCGACGACTCGGGTGGTCAACTCGAGGGGTGTGGGACGGCTCAGAGGTTGAAGCCGAGGGCGCGCAGCTGCTCGCGGCCGTCCTCGGTGATCTTGTCCGGGCCCCACGGCGGCATCCACACCCAGTTGACGCGGTAGGAGGACACCAGCCCCTCGAGCGCCTGGGCGGTCTGGTCCTCGATGACGTCGGTGAGCGGGCAGGCCGCGGAGGTGAGCGTCATGTCGAGGACGGCGTGGCTCTGCGCGTCGACGGTGATGCCGTAGACGAGGCCGAGGTCGACGACGTTGATCCCCAGCTCGGGGTCGACGACGTCGCGCATGGCCTCCTCGACGTCCGCGACGTTGGGCTGGGCGGTGGTGGTCTCACTCATGACTCTTCCTTCGTCGTCTGGGGTGCGCCGAGAGCGTGGACTCCCTCGGCTTGTTTCAACGCGTCCGTGAACGCCATCCATCCCAATAGAGCACACTTCACGCGTGCCGGGTACTTCGCGACGCCGGCAAACGCGACGCCGTCGCCGATGACCTCCTCGTCGCCGGCATCCTGCCCCCGCGAGGTGAGCATGGCGTGCATGGCGGTGTGGGTCTCGAGGGCCTCCTTGACCGTGCGACCGACGAGCTCGTCGGTGAGCACGCTGGTGGAGGCGGTGGAGATCGAGCAGCCGAGCGCGTCGTAGGACACGTCCTTGACGACCGCGGTCTCGCCGGTCCCCTCGAGGAGCAGCCGCAGCGTCACCTCGTCACCGCACGTCGGGTTGACGTGGTGCACCTCGGCGTCGAACGGCTCGCGCAGCCCCGCACCGTGGGGGCGCTTGGAGTGCTCGATGATGAGCTCCTGGTAGAGGTCCATCAGCTCGCCAGCCCGAAGACCTCGGGAACCTTGTCGAGCGCCTCGAGGAACGTGTCGACCTCGTCGGGCGTGGTGTATGCCGCGAGGCTGGCTCGCGTGGTCGCCGTCACCCCCATGCGGCGGTGCAGCGGCCACGCGCAGTGGTGGCCGACGCGCACCGCGACGCCCTGGTCGTCGACGACCTGCCCGACGTCGTGGGAGTGGACGCCCGCGACGTCGAAGGCAACCGCACCGACGCGGTCGAGGGGGGTGGCGGGTCCGACGACGCGCACCCAGGGGCGCTCGGCCAGCCCAGCGAGGAGACGCTCGGTGAGGGCGTGCTCGTGGGCGGCGACCCGGTCCATGCCGATCTCGCCGAGGTAGTCGATGGCGGCGGCGAGGCCGACGGCCTGCGCGGAGTTCGGGGAGCCGGCCTCGAACCGCTGCGGCGGCGGCGCGTAGGTGCTGTGGTCCATGTGGACTGTCTCGATCATCGAGCCGCCGGTGAGGAACGGGGGCATCGCCTCGAGCAGTTCGCCGCGCCCCCACAGCACGCCGATCCCGGTGGGGCCGAACATCTTGTGACCGGAGAACGCCGCGAAGTCGACCCCGAGGTCGGCGACGTCGAGCGCGAGGTGCGGTGCGGACTGGCAGGCGTCGAGCACGGTGACCGCGCCCACTGCCCCTGCGGCGTCCACGAGCTCGCGGACCGGGTTGATGGTGCCGAGGACGTTGGAGACGTGCGTGAAGGCGAAGACCTTGGTGCGCTCCGAGAGCAGGCCCTCGAGGCTCGACAGGTCGAGGCGGCCCTCGTCGGTCACGCCGACCCACCGCAGCGTCGCACCGGTGCGTCGGGCGACCTCCTGCCACGGCACGAGGTTCGCGTGGTGCTCCATCTCGGTGACCAGGACCTCGTCACCCTCGCCGAGCGTGAGGCGGGGGTCCTTCGCCTGTCCCGCAACGGAGTTGGAGAAGGCGTAGGCGACCAGGTTGAGCGACTCGGTGGCGTTCTTGGTGAACACCACCTCGTCGTCCGCGCCACCGACGAACCGCGCCACCGTGGCCCTGGCGCCCTCGTAGGCGTCGGTCGCCTCCTCGCTCAGCTGGTGCGCTCCGCGGTGGACCGCGGCGTTGACCTGCTCGCTGAACGCGCGCTCGGCATCCAGCGCACCGGCATACCGCTGCGAGGTGGCACCGGAGTCGAGGTAGACGAGCGGCTTCCCGTCGCGCACCGTGCGCGACAGGATCGGGAAGCCGGCCCGGATCCGGGCCAGCTCCTCGTCGCTGAACAGCACGGCCACCTAGGCCTTCGCGGTGACGAACCGGTCGTAGCCCTCGGCCTCGAGGCGGTCGGCCAGCTCGGGGCCACCCTCCTCGACGATCTTGCCGTCCACGAAGACGTGCACGAAGTCGGGCTTGATGTAGCGCAAGATCCGCGTGTAGTGCGTGATGAGAACGATGCCCGGAGTCGCCGGCGACGTCGCCTTGGCGCGGTTGACGCCCTCGGAGACGATGCGCAGGGCGTCGACGTCGAGACCGGAGTCGGTCTCGTCGAGGATGGCGATGCGCGGCTTGAGCAGCTCCATCTGGAGGATCTCGTGGCGCTTCTTCTCACCACCGGAGAAGCCCTCGTTGACGTTGCGCTCGGCGAAGGCCTGGTCGATGCGCAGGTTCTCCATCGCACCCTTGACGTCCTTGACCCAGGTGCGCAGCTTGGGGGCCTCACCGTCGATGGCGGTCTTGGCGGTGCGCAGGAAGTTGCTGACCGTGACGCCGGGGACCTCGACGGGGTACTGCATGGCGAGGAACAGCCCGGCCCGGGCGCGCTCGTCGACCTTCATCGCGAGGACGTCCTCGCCGTCGAGGGTGACGGTGCCACCGGTGATCGTGTACTTCGGGTGGCCCGCGATCGAGTAGGCGAGGGTCGACTTGCCGGAGCCGTTGGGGCCCATGATCGCGTGGGTCTCACCGGACTTCACCGTGAGGTCGACGCCACGGAGGATCTCCTTGGTGCCGTTGTCGATCTTGACCGTGACCTGCAGGTTGCGGATCTCAAGGGTGGACACGTGTGCTCATTCCTTCTCGGGTTTCTGTTCGAAAGCTCAGTCAGTCGTTCAAGGGCGTGAGGCCGACGAAGACCTCGCCGTCCTGGATCTTCACGGGGTAGACGTTGACCGGGACGGTCGCGGGCGGGCCGGACGGGTCGCCGGTGCGGATGTCGAAGCGCGAGCCGTGCAGCCAGCACTCGAGCGTGTGGTCGTCGAGTTCGCCCTCGGAGAGGGATACGTTGGCGTGGGTGCAGGTGTCGTCGACGGCGTAGACCTCGCCGTCGCGGGTGTGCACGATCGCCAGCATCTGGCCGTAGACGTCCGCCGCGGCGGCGCCCACCGTCGGCAGCTCGTCGACGCGGCAGACGCGGACGTACTCGTCCTCGTCGAGTCGCTCGGCGGATGCGCTCACGCCGCCCCCTGCGTGCCGGCCGGCACGGTGCCGACGCCCTCGAGCTCGGCGTCGATGGCTGCCATCAGGTGGTCGGTGACCTCGGGCACGCCGATCCGGTGCACGATGCTGGCGAAGAAGCCGCGGACCACGAGGCGACGGGCGACATCCTCGGGGATGCCGCGGGCCTGCAGGTAGAACAGCTGCTCGTCGTCGAAGCGGCCGGTCGCCGAGGCGTGCCCGGCTCCGACGATCTCGCCGGTCTCGATCTCGAGGTTCGGCACCGAGTCGGCGCGCGCCCCGTCGGTCAGGACGAGGTTGCGGTTGAGCTCGTAGGTGTCGGTGCCCTCGGCCTCGGCGCGGATCAGCACGTCACCCACCCAGACGGTGTGCGCGCTCTCGCCCTGCAGGGCGCCCTTGTACTCGACGTTGGAGTGGCAGTGCGGCACCCCGTGGTCGACGAACAGCCGGTGCTCCTGGTGCTCCCCGGCGTCCGCGAAGTAGACCCCGAGGCCCTCGAACGAGCCGCCCGGACCCGAGTAGCGGGCGTTGGTGGACAGCCGGACCACCTTGCCGCTCAG
>DASUKI010000199.1:0-7492 GCA_036278855.1 Pedococcus sp. | reverse complement strand
AGGACCCGGCCCGTCGGGTTGCTGGGGCTGTTGAGCCACAACAGCTTCGGCGTGGTGGACGGGGTCAGCGGCCCCAGTGCCGCGAGGCCGTCGACGACCTGCGGGGTGGCACCGGCGAGGCGCACGCCCACGTCGTAGGTCGGGTAGGCGATGCCCGGGAAGCCGACCACCTCACCGGGCCCGACGCCCAGCAGTGTCGGGAGCCAGGCCACCAGCTCCTTGCTGCCCATGGTCGGAAGCACGCTGTCGGGGTCCACGTCGGGCACCCCCCGCCGCCTGGCGAACCAGGCCGCCACCGCCTCGCGCAGGTCGGGCGTGCCCCACGTCAGGGGGTAACCGGGGGCGTCGGACGCCGAGCGCAGTGCCTCCTGGACCACCTGGGGGGTCGGGTCCACCGGCGTCCCGACGGACAGGTCGACGAGGCCACCCGCAACGGAACTCGCCCGCTCCTTGTAGGGAGCGAGCGAGTCCCAGGGGAAGTCAGGCAGAGCCCGCGGGCCCACCTCCGTGCCTGCCGTCACTCGTCGTGCGGCTGCGGGGGCAGGTCGGCGATGATCGGGTGGTCCTTGGGGATGAGGCCGAGCTTGGCGGCGCCACCGGGGCTGCCGAGGTCGTCGAAGAACTCGACGTTGGCCTTGTAGTACTCGGCCCACTGCTCCGGCACGTCGTCCTCGTAGTAGATCGCCTCGACCGGGCACACCGGCTCACAGGCGCCGCAGTCGACGCACTCGTCAGGGTGGATGTAGAGCGAGCGCTCACCCTCGTAGATGCAGTCGACCGGACACTCATCGATGCACGCCTTGTCCTTGAGGTCGACACAAGGCTGGGCGATCACGTACGTCATGCCGCCCATACTATTCGGCTCATGGTCGCAGATGTCGGCAGCCTGCCCATCGGCTCGCGGGTGGTCGTGCGGTGGCGCCTGGCCGCTCCCGACCCCACGTCCGGAGCGACCCTCACCGACACCGTCGGAACGCTGCTGACCTGCGACGACGACGCCCTGACGATCGAGTCACGGACCGGGCCGGTGACCGTCGAGCGCGGCCGCGTGGTCACGGCCAAGGAGGTGCCGCCCAAGCCCTCCCGGAGGGGCGCACCGCACCGGGCCATCTCGGTCGAGGACCTGCAGCGCGTCATGGCCGCGTCGTGGGGCGCGGTCGAGCGCGAGGCCCTCGGGGACTGGCAGCTGCGCGCGTCCAGCGGGTTCACCCAACGCGGCAACTCCCTCGTGCCGGTGGGCGACCCCGGGCTGCCCCTCGCCGAGGCGGTGGAGGCGACGGAGCAGTGGTATGCCGCGCGCGGCCTCCCAGCCAAGGTCGCCGTCGCGGGACCGGTCGGGTTCGACCCCGCGGACGACCGCCTGGGTGCCCTGCTGCTCGAGCGCGGGTACACCGCGGCCAGCCTCACCCTGAACCTGACCGCCCGGACCGAGACGGTCGCCGCCGCCGACCCGGGTGGACCTCCCGTGCTCGTGTCGTCGACGGCGACGCCGGAGTGGCTGGCCACCTACCTCACCACCCGGCGCACGATCCCGGGCGTGAGCGAGCAGGTCGTCACTGGGAGCCCGCGACAGCTGTTCGCGCAGGTCCGGCCCGGCGGTGGCCTCTCGCAGCAGCTGGGGCTGCGCTCAGCGGACGCGGCGGGCACGACGCCGATCGCCTTGGGGCGCATGGGAATCGCCCACGGCTGGGCGGGGCTCGGCGCGGTCTGGACGCACCCGGCATACCGGGGCCGTGGTCTGGCAGGGCACCTCACCGCGCGGCTCGCCGCGGCGGCCCGAGCGGACGGGATCCACCTCGTCCACCTCCAGGTGGAGCACGACAACGAGACGGCCCTTCGGCTGTACGGCCGGATGGGCTTCGAGGAGCACTCGAGCTACGTCTACCTCACCCAGCCGCAAAGAGGTGGCACCTGAGGCGCCGAGTCGGCCACGCTTGGCGACATGCCCTCACAGATCTCGCACACCACCGTCGACTCCCGCAACGCCCATGCCCAGTCGCTCTGGTGGGGACAGGTGCTGGGCTTCAGCGAGGACCCGAAGGACCCCAACGAGCCCGGTCACGAGGAGTGCATGATCTTCTCCGCCGACGGTCGGCAGCGCGTGCTGTTCATCGAGGTGCCCGAGGGCAAGACCGTCAAGAACCGGATCCACTTCGACCTCCGCCCGACGGACGGGACCATGAACGAGGAGGTCGAGCGGCTGCTCGGGCTCGGCGCAACGGTCCACCAGGACCTGCGCGGCCAGTACGGCCCCGGAACCGGGTGGGTCACGATGCTCGACCCGGAGGGCAACGAGTTCTGCGTGCTGCGCAGCGAGGCCGAGCGCCCCGACCCGTACGCCCACCTCGTGAAGTAGCCCTCGGCCGCGTCAGCCGGCCTGCGGGTGGGTGCAGCGGACGTTGTCCTCGGGGATGTAGTGGGTGTTGAAGGTCGAGCGCTTCACCTCTGCGCCGCCCTTCTTGAAGATGCGGGTGACGGTCACGTCGAAGCCGGGCGTCGGGGACTGCGGCACGCAACCCGCCCGGTCGTCGGTGATGTTCTTCGGCTGGACCACGTTGCGGCGCGGGCCCTTCACTGCGTCGATGTCCCACACCTTGGTGCCGTGGAAGGTGACCGTGACCGAGTTCCCCGACACGCCGGCCTGGATGAGGATGCCGTAGCCGGTGTCGTTGGTGAACCGGTTGTCGACCTCCGGCCAGGAGATGGTTGCCTCGCGGCCCTCCGGGTAGCGCGAGATGTAGAAGCTGTGGGGGTGGTGCTCCTCGATCCGCGCACCGGAGAAGAAGACCGCGTTGAAGAGCGTGGTCGACAGCTGCGAGATCCCGCCGCCGAAGTCCTTGGTCAGTCTCCCGTTCTCGATCACCGGCGCCGAGTTGTACCCCTTGGCCGCCGTGCGCTGCCCGAGCACCTCGTTGAGGCTGAACCCCTTGCCCGGGGCGACGTAGGTGCCGTTGAGGGCGCGGGCCGCGATGGTGATGTTCTCGGTGCGCGGCGGGTTGTAGGGGAAGGAGGTGGTGAAGGTCGAGATGACCTCCTTGGGCTTGATCTTCTCCGCCTCGGCCGTGGTCAACTCGGGCTGGGCCACCGCGACGGAGACCTTGGCCGTGCGGTCGGGTGCGGTCAGGGCCGGCACGAACGCCGAGACGACCGACGCGTCGTCGAGCCGGGAACCGACGGCCGAGGGCACCACGACCGGCGTGGTCCCGGAGAAGGTGATCCGGGCATCTCGGGGCTCCTTCTCCACGCCCGCGTCGGCTGCGGCCTTGCGCACCGCGGACACGAGCTTGGCGTCGTCGACGGCGGGCGCGAGGTGGCCCTGCGCGTCGGCCTGGACCGACAGTGCCGGGCCGTAGGCCACCGGGCGGACGCTGAACCGCTTGGTCCCGGCCACCACGGTGACCGGCCCGGAGACGGCAGGACGGGCGAACTCGTCCGTCGCCCGCTGTACCTCCTCGGCGGACACCTTCGGTGCGGTGGTGTCCAGCCGGACACCGATCGCTCCCTCAGCCGGCCAGCGCTGCGCGACGGCGTCGGCAGTGCCGCCCACCGACAGTCGCGACCCGGCCACCGGCTCGACCACCGTCAGCTTCCCGTCGGGGAAGGTGATCGAGCCCTCCCGCACCGCGACCTCGAGGGGCTTGCCCGCGGTCGCCAGGGCCGCCTCGAGCCTCTCGCGGTCGACGCTGGTGCGCAGCGGCTCCTCCTGCCCGCCGGTCAGGTGGTCCCACAGGTCGGAGGGCTTGAGGGTGAACCCGGTCAGCCCCTCGACGGTGCCCTGCAGGTCGAGTGCGAGGCCGGACCGCGCAGGGTCGAGCTCGACGGTCCGGTCGCCCGCCTTGAGGACCACTGTGGCCCTCGCCTCCGGCCCCAGCTGGCGCTCCAGGGTGGTCTGCGCCGCCGCAGGTGACATGCCACCGATCGGCACGCCCGCGACGGTGGTGTTCGACGCGACGTGCCGCCCCAGGAACAGCGCCAGCGCGAGGTAGCAGCCCGCCAGGACCACGACCGCCACGCCGAGCCGCAGCGCGGCCGCCCCGCTCTCCCTCACCGGTGCTCCTCGTCAGCCCTGATGTCGGTCAACTCAAGGTGCCGTACCGGCTGCGGTAGTAGAGCAGCGCGTCCTCCGGGTGCTCGGCACTCGAGAGGGAGACTACTTCGCCGACCACGATGGAGTGGTCACCCGCGGGGTGCATGTCGGTGGTGCGGCACTCGATCGTCGCGAGGGCGTCGTCGAGCAGGGCGACGCCGGTGGCCTCCCCGCGGTGGTGCGGGATGCGGTCGAGCTGGCCGTGCAGGGGCCTGCCCTGCACGGACAGCCACTCGGCCACAGGTCGCTGCGGAGCGCCGAGCACGCTCACGCCCCACACCTTCGACTCGGCGATGGCGTCGTGGAACCGGGCGTCGACCTCGACGCACACCAGCACCAGCAGCGGCTCGATCGACACCGAGGCCAGCGCGTTGGCCGTCATGGCGTGGTCGTGTCCGCCCGAGAACGTCGTGACGACGGCGACACCCGTCGCGAACCGGCCCATGGCCAGCCGGAACTGGCCCGGGTCGACCTGCGCGCTCACCGCGTCTCCGAGACCAGCATGCCGGTGGCCGGGTCGAGCAGCGCGTAGCCCTCGCGTCCCGAGAGCCGGGCCGCGATGCCGTTGGACAATGCGAACGAGAGCCCGTCGGGCGCCACGGTGACCTGGGTGCGGTGGTGGTGCAGCGCCTGCACCTGGCGGGGCCGGAGGTCCGGAGCAAGCAGCTCGTGGGTCACCAGCCCATCGTCGACCACCGACGGCGGGTACTCCCCGCCGGGGTCGGGCAGGGTCCAGCCGGGGACCGTCGGGTGCGAAGCCAGCCACGCGCGGTCCTCGCGCGCCCACGACGCCGGTGTCAGCACGGCATACAGGGCTGGTCGCGAGCCCTCGGGCAGCGAGGCGAGCGCCGCGCACGTCACGCGGTGGGTCTGGATGTGGTCGGGGTGCCGGTAGCCGCCGTGGCGGTCGTAGGTGACCACCGCCGCCGGGTCGAGGCGGCGCACGACGTCGGCGACCAGTGCCGCCGCCTCGACCACGTCGGCGTTGACGAAGGCAACGGGGTCGTCCGCGCTCGGGGTGCCGGCCATGCCGGAGTCGCGCCACCGGGACAGGCGCCCGCGGTCGGCGTCGGCGCCGAGCACCTCGTGGCTGACGCCCAGCACGCCCATCGCCGCACGCAGCTCCTCCCAGCGGTACGGGCCGAGGGCGTCGTCATGGGCGGCGTCGAGGTGGGCCAGCTCGGGCGGGATGACCTCGCCCTCCTCGCCGAGCGTGCAGGTGAGCAGGTGGGCGCCTCCCTCGCGGGCATGGTGGGCGAGGGCGAGACCCGTGGCGAGGGTCTCGTCGTCCGGGTGCGCGTGGACGAAAAGCACAGGGCCTGCACCGCCGTGGTCCCCGCTCACCTGACCCCGGCTCACTTGACCCCCAGCGCGGCCAGGTCCACGAAGCCGCCGAGCGACTCGTTGGCTGCCAGTCCGGTGACGCCACTGCCGGCGATGTACAGCTCGCGGTGCTGGGCCAGGGCGATGAAGACGGCTCGCTTGGCCAGCGCCGCGTCGAGGTCCGCCCAGCCCATCGCGCGGGCGTCGTCCTCGCGCAGCGTCGACAGCCGGCTCATCTCGTCGTTGACCCGCTTGTCCGCGAACCCGCCGAAGTCGCGCCCGTTGCTGCCGTCGACGAGGTTGATGCGGCTGTCGAACAGGGGACGGATCATGGTGGCGGCGGACGGCCAGGACGGGGCCCAGTTCGCCCAGAACACATCGCTCTTGGCCGCCTCCTGCGGCTTGGAGATGGTCGTGAAGTAGTCCTTGGCGACGGGCTGCAGCTCGACGTCGAACCCGGCCTCGGTCCAGCCGTTGGTCAGGGCGGCCATCGCCTTGTCGGCGATGGGCGTGGACCGGTAGGCCACCCGCACCTTGACCGGCAGGGTGAGGCCGGAGTCGCGCAGGGCCGCCGTCGCCGCCGCGGTGTTCCCGGTGGGCCCGGCGCGCAGGACGTCGGCGTCACGGTGCCCCGGCAGGGGTGGACCGATGAGGGTGTACGACGCGGCGGCGGCACCCTCGCCGCCCAGCGCGGTGACGTAGCCCTCCCGGTTGGTGGCCAGGGCGAAAGCCTGGCGCACCTTGTCGTTGGCCATCACCTTCGACTGCAGGTTCGGCACCAGGTAGTCGACGAACTGGCCGAACGGGTTCACCGACCGCGCGCGCAGCTTGTCGTCGGCGAGCACGTGCTGCTGCATGGCTGGAGGGGCGGGGTCGAAGGTCACTGCCTGGCGGCGGTCCCCGTCGTCGTTGACGACCTGCTGCACGGCGGTCTGCGACTCGGTCCCCTCGACGTAGCGGATCGAGTCCGGCAGGGCCTTGCGGATCGGGTCGGAGTCCTTGTCCCAGTGGGGGTTCCGCACGAAGGTACCGCCCGCGCTCGGGTCCCACGCGGCCTTGAGCTGGTAGGGGCCGGACGAGAACACGGCGTACGGGGCGTCCTTGCCCTTGTCCTCGCTCTGCTTCACCGGTGCGAACGCGGGCACCGCCACGATCTTGTCGAAGTCGGGCACGGGCGTGGTGAGCGTGAAGGTGATCTTCTGCCCGTCGCAGGCCACCGCCTTGTCGAAGGCCGCCTGCTCCGCCTTGCTCGAGCCGCCGAAGGGGCCCGAGTAGGTGGAGGTGCCGTCAGCCTTGCGCGGGATCTTGAGGTAGGCCTGTGGGTAGTTCAGCCCCTCGGTGGCGAACGGCTCGGCGAACGACCTGGACACGCCGTAGCGCACGTCCTCGCAGGTGACCGGAGACCCGTCCTGCCAGCTGACCCCGTCCCGCAGGGTGAAGCTCCACACCGACATCGACTCGTCCGGGGTGCCCGCGTCGGTGGCGAGGTCGCCGACGACGTCCTGCGCAGTGCCCGACGAGCCGTCCGCCGGCGGATAGGCGGTGAGGGTGCGGGTGAAGACACGCCCGGCGAAGGCTGCGTCCTGCGGCGTGGAGATCCGCTGCGGGTCCCAGGTGGTGACCGGACCCAGGGACAGCACGCTGAGCTGACCCTTCTCGGCGCCGGTCGGCGGGTCCGGGGACTGGCCGGTGCACCCCGCCGCCAGCAGCGCCGCGGCAATGGCGGCGGCGCCGGAGGACAGCAGGCGACGCACTGGATGGGGTGCCGTCACGGACACCCCTCCTCAGGCGTTGCGCGCCCGGGCCGCGGCGCGGGCGCGCAGGGTCTGGTCGAGCTCCACCTTGCGGATCCGCACGGCCTCCGGCGTGACCTCGACGCACTCGTCCTCCCGGCAGAACTCGAGCGACTGCTCGAGGCTGAGCTTGCGCGGGGGCACGATCTTCTCGAAGTTGTCGGCGGAGGAGGCGCGCACGTTGGTGAGCTTCTTCTCCTTGGTGATGTTGACGTCCATGTCGTCGGCCCGCGAGTTCTCGCCGACGATCATCCCCTCGTAGACCTCGGTGCCGGGGTCGGTGAACAGG
>DASUKI010000198.1:0-10453 GCA_036278855.1 Pedococcus sp. | reverse complement strand
CAAGGCGAACTTCTACGAGCGCGGTGAGAAGCCGCTCGAGATCGTCACCTCGCGCCAGTGGTACATCCGCAACGGCGGCCGCGACGCCGAGCTCAACGCGGAGCTGATCGAGCGCGGCCGGCAGGTCGACTTCCACCCGGCGTTCATGCGCGCCCGCTACGAGAACTGGGTCGCCGGCCTCAACGGCGACTGGCTCATCTCGCGGCAGCGCTTCTTCGGGGTGCCGATCCCCGTCTGGTACCCCGTCGACGAGCACGGGGAGACGGTGTGGGGCAAGCCGTTGCTGCCCTCCGAGGACGTCCTGCCGGTCGACCCGGCGGCGCAGTCGCCCGACGGGTACGACGAGTCCCAGCGCGGCGAGCCCGGCGGGTTCGTCGGCGACCCCGACATCATGGACACCTGGGCGACGTCCTCGCTGACCCCTCAGATCGCGGCCGGGTGGATCGACGACCCCGAGCTGTTCGCAGCCGTGTTCCCCATGGACGTCCGTCCGCAGGGACACGACATCATCCGCACCTGGCTCTTCTCGACGATCGTCCGGTCGCACTTCGAGTTCGACTCGGTGCCCTGGCGCAACGCCGCGCTCTCCGGCTGGATCCTCGACCCCGAGCGCAAGAAGATGTCCAAGTCCAAGGGCAACGTCGTCACGCCGGAGGACATCGTCAAGGAGCACAGCACCGACGCGGTGCGCTACTGGGCCGCCAGCGGCCGCCTCGGTGCCGACGCGGCATACGACACCGGGCAGATGAAGGTCGGGCGGCGACTGGCCATCAAGATCCTCAACGCGAGCAAGTTCGCGTTGACTTTTGGCGAAGCCGAAGCAGGGGTCCAACACAGTGGCGAGGTTGAGGGCGACCTCGCCGAGGCGGTGGTCAACCCGCTCGACAAGGCGATGCTCGCGGGTTTGGCCGACGTCGTCGACAAGGCAACCGCGGGCTTCCAGGGGTGGGACCACACCCGCTGCCTCGAGGTGACCGAGACCTTCTTCTGGACCTTCTGCGACGACTACCTCGAGCTGGTCAAGGACCGGGCCTACGGCGGCCGTGGCGACGTCGAGGCGGCGTCGGCACGGGCAGCCCTGCGGCTGGCGCTCGGCGTCGTGCTGCGGCTGTTCGCCCCGTTGCTGCCCTACGTCACCGAGGAGGTCTGGTCGTGGTGGCACGACGGCTCGGTGCACCGTGCGGCCTGGCCCACCGCGGCCGACCTGCCCGTCCCGGGCGGCGACCCGGTGCTGCTCACGGCCGTGGGAGAGGCGCTGGCGGGGATCCGCAAGGCGAAGTCCGAGGCGAAGGTGGGCATGCGCGCCGAGGTGGCAGCGGTCACCCTGGCCGGACCGGGCGGGTGGACCGACCTGGTCCGCGCCGCGGAGGCCGACCTTCGTGCGGCCGGGCGGGTCACCGGAACGGTGTCATACGTCGAGGACGACACCGTCGAGGTCCGCGACGCCCAGCTCGTCCCGGTCGACAGGTCGAAGGGTTAGCACCCGGTCAGGAGGCGCAATGAGGCGCGAGGCGGCGCGGGAGTACCTGCGCGGTGCCCTGTGGGCCATGCCCAGCGTGGCGGTGGTTGCCGCCCTCATTGCCGGCTCGGTGCTCTCGAGCATCACGATCGCGCCGGGGTCTGCACTGGCGCCGCTGGTCTTCCAGGGCACCGCCGACGACGCACGCAACCTGCTGATCGGCATCGCCAGCACGATGGTGACCGTCATCGCGCTGGTCCTCGGCCTGACCGTCGTGGCGCTCCAGCTCGCCTCCACCCAATTCAGCCCGCGGCTGCTGCGCAACTTCCTGCGGGACCTGACCAACCAGCTGACCCTGAGCAGCTTTGTCGCGACCTTCGCCTACAGCACTGCCGGGCTCTACACGGTGGGCGTGTCCGGCGGCGAGCGGACCAGCGACTATCCGCGCCTGGCGGTCAGCGGTGCCCTGCTGCTCATCTTCGTCAGCATGATCATGCTCGTCTTCTTCGTGCACCACCTGGCCCACTCGATCCAGGTCGACCAGGTGATGGTGGGCGTGGAGCAGGACACCCTGCACGTGATCGAGCACTCGATGGGTGCGGTCGCTGCGCCGGGCGCGCTGCCGGCCCGACCCGAAGGTGCTGTCCCCATGGCGGCTCCCCGGTCGGGCTACGTCCAGACCCTGCACCTCCAGGCGCTCGCCGCGACGGCTGCCCAGCACCGCACCGTGGTCGTGCTGGTACCCATGGTGGGCGAGCACGTCGTCAAGGGAGCTCCGCTGGCGTGGGTCTGGCCGGACCAGGCGAACTGCTCGGTCGCAACGGCACCGGGGCAGCCGACCCTCGACGCGCTGCGTGGTGCCTTGTCGCACGGTGTCCGCCTGGGGTTCGAGCGCACCGCGGAGCAGGACGCGGCGTTCGGGGTGCGACAACTGGCCGACGTGGCGTCCAAGGCGCTCTCCCCCGCGATCAACGACCCCTACACCGCCGTCCAGGCGGTCGACCACCTGTCGGTCGTCCTCGCCTCACTGGCCCAACGCACGCTCGGGCCGGTCACGGTCACCGATGCGTCCGGCGTCCCCCGCGTGCACGTCCCGGCCCGCGACTGGGAGTACTTCGTCGATCTCGGGCTGGGCCAGGTCCGGCGGTACGGGCACACCGAGCCGCGGGTGGTGCTCGCGCTGTTCAGGGTGGCGCGTGACATCGCGACGTTCTGCGACAGCGAGCAACGGGCTGCAGTGCGGCGCTATGTCGAGGTCCTGCTCGACGACGTCGGGCGCGACATCGTCCAGCCGGCCGATCGTGACCCACTGCTGGAGCGGGGCCGGGCGCTGCTGCTGGAGCTGAGGGTCGGAGGGTTGCCGGCGCCCACCGGGTGAGGATCAGGCCGACGCCGAGGCTCGGGGTGCGCGTGCCGTGCTGCCGTTTGCCGCGAAGCCGAACGATCGCACCTTCCGGGTTCCGTTGGGCTGCACCACGATCCACGGCACATCCCACCCCGCGATGCGCAGGTCGCGGCTCACGAACCGTGCCTCGTCGAGCAGGCTCACCTGACCGGTGGCCGGGTCGTAGACGTCCAGCACGCGGTCGCCGTCGCCGGGCAGGACAAGCGTCACGTGGCGTGGGAGCAGGCGGTTGCCGATGTAGAGCAGGGCGGGCTCACCGTCAGCGACCACCTCGAGCAGCCGGGCGTGCGCGTCCCGCAGCCCCCGTCGACGGTGCAGCCGCAGCAGGCGGGTCTCGTAGTCCGTTCCGCGGCGGGCAGCGCCGTACTCGAGCTCCTTCATGGCGCCCCACGGCGGGGTGCCCAGCGCGCGCGGCCACGGCAGGTTGACCCTGCGGCCGCCTGGTAGGAGCCGGTTCGTGCGGCTCATCACCACTCGCTCGTAGGCCGCGAAGCGCTCTTGCTCGGTGTCACCCACGGGCGCGTCACCGCGCGGACCCTCACCGGTGGTGATCCAGCGGGCGAAGGCGGGGCTCACCAGCATGCGCGCCACCGTGAGGCAGGCCGAGCCGCAGGTCACCGGGCTCTGCTGGACAGGACCCAGGTCGCCGTCGCGCAAACGGAAGCCGGGAGCCATGCCCCCATCCTCGCCGAGACCGGCCACACCGGTCCACCGGGTTCGCACGGGGCCCTGCTCACCCGCGTCGACCGGTGTGGGCGAGCAACCGCTCCTGGGGCGTCGCCCACTCCGGCAGCTCGAGTGCCGGGCCCACGCGGCAGGGTCGGTCGGCGTCGGCGATGTGGTCCCGAGCAACTGGCCACAGGTCCATGGCCAGCACGGGAGGCACCGGCCGCGCCGAGTCACACACCTGTCCCACGTCCCATCCGTGCAGGGTGATCTCGAGGGCACCCACCCGCCCCATCGTCTCGCGCTCCAGGGCCCGGCCGCCGAGCTCGACCACCGCCCGCTGGCTCGTGGTCCACGGCCCGACCAGGGCACACGCCCGCTGCTTGATGCGGCTGAGCAGCTCGTCCGCGGTGTCCGCCGACGTCGTGGGGGCAAGGGTGAGGTGCGGGGAGCTGGCCGCCTCTGCCATCGCCGCGAGGGAGTCGTCCATGTGCTGCAGCAGTCGGATGAGCGGCCACCCGGGACACGGCGTGGGCAGCAGCAGGTGCTCGGGCCGCACCGACGCGAGTGCGCCGCGGGTGTACATGATCGCCCGCTCGAGCAGCTCGGCCGCCTCCGGGGGCCCTGCCCGGCCCGGAACGGATGTCACGGCGCGCCTCAGGTGGGCAGCGGGTGGTCAGCGGGCAGCCGGGCCGGCAGCCCGAAGCGCTCGAACAGGTCGGTGTCGAAGAAGGCCGCCACGTGCTCGACCCGGTCATCCCGGATGGTCAGCACCTGCAGGTGGAACGGGGTGAAGCCTCCGTCGGGCTGCCGCATGTACAGCCCGAACGCCGGCTGGCCGTTGGCTCGTGTCGCGACCATCGGCATGTCGTTGACGCCACCGGGGCACTGCCTGTCGATGAGCCGCCCGATCGCCTCGGCACCGGTGTACCAACCCGTGAACGGCGGCATCTCCCAGACGGCATCGGCGGTCAGCATGCCGACGATGGCGTTGATGTCCTTGTCCCAGAACGCCTTCACGTAGCGATCCAGCAGGTCCTGCTGGTCGGGACCGAGCCGCTCCTCGACGGTGTCCATGGTCAGGTCGGCCCGGGCGAGCTGGGCGTGGGCGCGCTGCAACGCGCTGTTGACCGCAGCCTCGGTCGTCTCGAGCGCCTGCGCCACCTCACTGGCCCGCCACCTCAGCACGTCACGAAGGATGAGCACCGCCCGCTGCCGGGCAGGCAGGTACTGCAACGCTGCCACGAAGGCCAGCCGGATCCCTTCCCGCTCCGCCACGATGGTCGCCGGGTCGGTGGACTCCCCCGCCACGAGCGGGTCCGGTGCCGGCTCGAGCCAGGGCACCTCGCTGGACTGGGTCAGGGCGTCCCCGGGGTCGCTCGCGGGCGCACCCAGACCGGTGGGCAGCGGGCGCCGGTCCTTGCCCTCCAGTGCGGTCAGGCAGACGTTGGTCGCGATGCGGTACAGCCAGGTGCGGACCGACGAACGACCTTCGAAGCCTTCGTAGGCACGCCAGGCGCGCAGGAACGTCTCCTGCACCAGGTCCTCGGCGTCGTGCACCGAGCCGGTCATGCGGTAGCAGTGCGCCGTCAGCTCACGGCGGTAGGTGTCCGTCAAGCCGGGGAAGTCCTCCAGAGCCGGTGTGCTCACCTCGGTCACAGCGCCTTCCTCCCGTCGGGGGCCCGCTTCTCGCCCAGGCCCAGCGTAGGCGCCAACCGCCCACACCAGGACAGACCCACGGAGGCCCTGGAACTCATCGGTCCACAACGAAATGCTCACGATCGAGGGTTCCGCGCCGCCGCGCACTCCAGTCTCCTAGGCTCTGCCCGTGACCCGTCGAGCCACCCTTCTGTGGTCAGGCACCGCTGCCACCCTGCTGCTCGGGGCATGGGTGTCCGGCTCCGGGCCGGTGGGGGTCTTCCAGCCGCAGCACTTCTCGGGCCGCGAGAGCAGCGCGCCCGGCCAGGACTTCGGACCCACCGACAACGCGGCCGGAGGCGGTGAGAAGGGCCACGCCGGCACGGCCACTGCGCCCGATACCCTGGCTGCAGCCATCACCTGGGCCATGCGGGTGCTCATCGCGCTGGTCGTGATCGCCGTGGTCGTGGTCCTCGCCCGCGCGGCCCTCGACTGGCTCGCTGGGCGCCGACTGGTCGTCGAGGACGAGGTGGGCGTGGAGGTGCTGCCCGAGGAGCTGCTCGAGCAGGCCCGCGAGAGCGAGCAGCTGCTGAGCCGGGGCACGCCCGCCAACGCCGTGGTGGCCGCGTGGGTGCGGCTCGAGGACGCCGTGCGGGGCGCGGGCCTGCGCGACGACGACTCGCGCACCTCCACGGAGCTGGTGACCAGCGTGATCAGGGGCCTGGGCGTGCGACAGGCGCCACTCGACCAGCTCGCGGCGCTCTACCGCGAGGCGCGCTTCTCGCGCCACCCGGTCGGTGAGGATGCCAGGGCCCGCGCCGGCGCGGCGCTGCGCGAGATCCAGGCGGACCTGCGCCACGTCACCAGGACCCCGATCGGCGCCCGCACCACGGCCCGAGGCGGACGATGAGACGGCTGGCTGGGCTCAGCGCCCCGCAGCAGCTGCTGGCCGCGCTGGCGGCGGCCATCCTCATCGGCGCCCTCGCGGTGGGGGTCCCCGTGCTGGGCAATGCAGCCATGCTGCTCGCCTGCGCGGCGCTGCTCGCAGTGCTCGCAGTGCTCGCCCTGTGGCTCTGGGGCACCAGGCGTGCCACCGACTGGTCCAACACCTTCACCGAGGGCCGGCCGCCCCGCGGTGCCGACTCGCGGGTCACCCGGCTCGTGCGCGTCGTGGCGACCGCCACCGACGGGGACCAGACGGCCACGCAGCAGCTGCACACGATCCTGACCGGACTGGCCGGCGAACGCCTGCGCGACCGCCGCGGGCTGCGCCTCGAAGCTGACCCCGACGCGGCGCACACCGCGCTGGGACCGGCCCTCACGGCATACCTCATCGGCCCCCCGACCACCCGGCTCACTGCCGCCCAGCTCGACACCCACGTCAGCACCTTGGAGGAGCTCTAGATGTCCCTGTCCCTCGGCGAGGTCTCCGTTCGTGCGGCCGCCATCCTCGAGCAGGTCGAACGCGCCGTCGTCGGCAAGCGAGGCAGCCTCGAGATCGTCCTCGCCGGCGTGCTCGCCGGTGGCCACGTGCTCATGGAGGACTTCCCCGGCCTCGGCAAGACGTTGGCGGCGCGCTCGTTCGCGCAGGCGCTCGGGCTCGAGTTCGCCCGCGCCCAGTTCACCCCCGACCTGCTGCCGAGCGACCTGACCGGCTCGTTCCTCTACGACCAGCGCAGCCACGAGTTCACCTTCCGCAAGGGGCCGCTGTTCACCGGCCTGCTGCTCGCGGACGAGATCAACCGCACTCCCCCGAAGACGCAGTCGGCGCTGCTCGAGGCGATGCAGGAGGGGCAGGTGACCGTCGAGGGCGAGACCTTCGCCCTGCCTCGGCCGTTCCACGTCCTGGCCACCGCGAACCCGGTCGAGTACGAAGGCACCTACCCCCTCCCCGAGGCCCAGCTGGACCGGTTCCTGCTGCGGGTGAGCTTCGGCTACCCGAGCGCACCGGAGGAGTGGGAGGTGCTCCAGCGGCGCATGGAGCGCCGGCAGGAGGCCCAGCAGGTCGACCGGGTCACCGACGGAGCCGGCCTCATCGCGATGCAGCAGGCAGTCGAGACCGTCGACGTCGACGAGGGCGTCGGCCAGTACTGCGTGCGCCTCGTGGCGGCGACCCGCCACCACCAGAGCCTGCTCATGGGGGCCTCGCCGCGTGGCTCGCTGGCGCTGCTGCTCACCGCGAGGGCGTATGCCGTGCTGCGCGGCCGCGACTACGTCACCCCCGAGGACGTCAAGACCGTGGCCCACGCCTGCCTCGACCACCGAGTCACGGTCCGCCCCGAGCTGTGGATGAACGACGTGTCCGCAGCCAGTGTGGTGGACCAGGTGCTGTCCTCGGTGCCGACCCCGTCCGCCACCGGCGCCGGCCCGCGCACCGGCTTCGAGCGGCCGTGACCGAGGCCGCAGCCACGACATCCACGGGCGCCGCGAGGTCCCGGCGTGCGGTGGCGGGAGAGCGGCTGAGCGCTCGGTGGCGCGCGACGCCCGCGCACGTGCGTGCCCTGCTGGTCGGGCTCGTGAGCGTCGGGCTCGGAGTCGTCATGCGGCGACCCGACGCGCTGGTCCTGGGGGCCCCGCTGGTCGTCGTGGCCATCTGGGCCACGGTCCGCCGGCCGAGCGAGTCACCGGTGGCGCACGCCGGAGCCGCCCACCCCGTGCTGCGTGAGGGACAGGCCACGCGGTGGGTGCTCACCGTGGAGGTGGGTGACGGGGTCGAGGAGGTGGGCGCCACCCTGCTGCGGACGCCGTACACGAGGTACACGCCCGTGACCCGCTCACTGGCCGCGGGCGCGAGCAACGGCCCGAGCACCGCCCCGCGACCGGACGCCGCGACCGAGCGCCTGGTGCTGGCCATGGACTGCCAGAGCACGCGGTGGGGGCACCGAGCCCTCGGACCCGCGACGGTCGCGGTCAGCTCCGCGTTGGGGGCGTTCCGGTGGGAACCAGAGCAGGTCGTCGGGGCGCCCCTGCCAACGGTTCCCCTTCCCGACACCTTCTCCGCGCGGGTGCCGGTGCCGCGCCCGGACGGCCTGGTGGGTCAGAGCCGGTCGCATCACCAGGGCGACGGCGGCGAGCTCGCCGAGATCCGGCCGTTCCGCTTCGGCGACCGCTTGCGGCGGGTGCACTGGCCGGTGTCGGTGCGCACCGGCGAGCTGCACGTGACCGCGACGCATGCCGACCAGGACAGCGAGGTCCTGCTGCTCGTCGACGCCATGAACGACATCGGCGCCAGTGAGGGTGTCGGTGGCGCGAGCAGCAGCCTGGACAACTCCGTGCGAGCGGCTGGGGCGATCGCCGAGCACTACCTGCGCACGGGTGACCGGGTCGGGCTGCTCGTCCTCGGCGCGCGCGACCTCCCACTGGTGCGCGCGGCGGCCGGTCGCAACCACCTGCGCCGGGTGCTCGACGTCCTGGCCCGCGTGCGCGTGGCGGACAGCACCGTGGGCGACGAGAAGCGGGTGCGCGGCCAGCTGCGCCACCCCGTGCCTGCGGGCTCGCTCGTCGTCGTGCTCACGCCGATGGTCTCCCCCATCGTGCTCGCCCACGCCATCTCGCTGTCCCGCCGGGGGATCTCCGTGGTGACCGTGGACACGCTGCCGCCCGACCTGGCCACCGGCGAGCTCGCAGAGGCGCGCCTGGCCGAGCTCGCCCCCGGCGTCGAGGGCCGCCCGGCCGCCTTCGCGCTGGCCTGGCGGATCCGGCTGCTGGAGCGCAGCCGCGAGGTCGCCCGGGCGCGCGAGGCGGGCGTGCCGGTCGTGCCGTGGGCCGGACCGGGCACCCTGGACCTCGTCCTGCGGGACCTCGGCCGGCGCTCCCGCGCCCCGAGGGTGGTGAGCCGCTGATGTCGCGAAGCCAGGTGGTGCTGCGCACCGGGCTCGTGGTGGCCTCGCTGGGTGTGCTCGTCCTGACCATCGTGGCCTCCCCGGCTCCCGTGCTCGTGGCTGCCGTGGTCCTGGTGGTGTTGACGGGGTGTGCCGCGTGGCGGCCGGAGTCCTCCCTCGTCGCCGCCCTCGTCGCCGGCCACGTCCTGCACTGGGTGGTGGCGGTGCCCCTGCGGGCAGGGCTGGCCTCATGGGTGCAGCTGCTCGCGGCAGCCCTGCTGCTGCTGGTCGTGCACCTCACCGCGAGCCTGGCCGCCAGCCTGCCACCTGCGGCTCCCGTCCCCACGCCGACGGTGCGTCGCTGGGTCCGGCGCGGCGGCGTCGTCGCGGCGCTGACGGTGCCGGTCTGGGCAGTGGCTGCCCTCGCCGCACAGCAGGAGGGGCTCGGAGAGGTCGGGCTCACCTACGCGGCGATCGCGGCGGTCGCGGTGCTCACCCTCGCGGTCTGGCTGCTGTCACGCGAGGACACCCCTCGTTCGAGGTGATACCGACCGGATTTCCGGTCGGTATCACCTCGAACCGATGGACATCCCGGGTACCTCAGGCGGAGCGCTTGCGGGTGCGCTTGGGCTCCTCGTCGCGGCGCACGATCGTCGGCAGGACGTTCTCGAGGACGACCTCGCGGGTGACGACGACCCGGGCGATCCCGTCGTCGCTCGGCACGTCGAACATCACGGGGAGCAGGACCTCCTCCATGATCGCGCGCAGGCCGCGGGCGCCGATGCCACGGTCGAGGGCCTGCTCGGCGATGGCCTCGAGGGCGTCGTCGCTGAACTCGAGCTCGACACCGTCGATCTCGAACATCTTCTTGTACTGCTTGACCAGCGCGTTGCGCGGCTCGGACAGGATCGTCACGAGGGCGTCGCGGTCGAGCGGGTTGACCGTGGTGATCACCGGCAGCCGGCCGATGAACTCCGGGATCAGCCCGAACTTGATCAGATCCTCCGGCATCACCTCGGCGAAGTGGTCGGTGGTGTCGATCTCCGCCTTGGAGCGGACCTCCGCGCCGAAACCCAGACCGCGTTTGCCGACCCGATCGGAGACGATCTTCTCCAGCCCGGCGAACGCACCCGCCACGATGAACAGCACATTGGTGGTGTCGATCTGGATGAACTCCTGGTGGGGATGCTTGCGGCCGCCCTGCGGGGGCACCGAGGCCTGGGTGCCCTCCAGAATCTTGAGCAGCGCCTGTTGCACGCCCTCACCGGAGACGTCCCGGGTGATCGACGGGTTCTCGCTTTTGCGGGCGATCTTGTCGACCTCGTCGATGTAGACGATGCCGGTTTCGGCGCGCTTGACGTCGTAGTCGGCGGCCTGGATCAGTTTGAGCAGAATGTTTTCCACGTCCTCACCGACGTATCCGGCCTCGGTGAGCGCGGTGGCGTCGGCGATGGCGAACGGCAC
>DASUKI010000197.1:0-10256 GCA_036278855.1 Pedococcus sp. | reverse complement strand
CTGAGCCTGCGCGCGGCCGGCACCGTCCTGGCGGTCGGCTCGCTGGGCTGGTCGGCGGGCTCGTGGGTGCAGGGACGTGACCGCTGGGGCGGTCGCCGGTCGCACCTCGTCTCGGCCGGGGGCGCGCTGCTCACCCTGGGGCTGCTCGGCGTCGTCGCCGTCACCCACTTCGGGTGGCATCCGTGGCTCGTGGCGGTGGCGCTGGTCGCCTGCGGCACCGGCATGGGACTGGGCACCGCCAGCCTGTCGGTGCTCGCGCTCACGCTCACGCCGGCCGCCGACCACGGCTCCACGTCATCCTCACTGCAGCTCGCCGACGTGCTGGGCTCCGTCCTGGGCATCGCGGCCGCGGGCGCGGTGTTCGCGGCACTCCACACCACGGCCGGGCAGGACGTGCCGGTCTACGTGGCGATGTGGCTCGGCCTCAGCGTCGTGGCATCCCTGGTCGTCGTGGCGGGTCAGCGCATCAGGACGTGACCGGCGGGCGTCGACAGCCGCGTCCAGCGGCCGTGCGCCCACACCGTCACCGCCGTGCCCGGCCTGGAGAAGCCGAGGGCGTATGCCGCGAAGGCGCCTCCCGCGGTCACCGGCGGCACCGTGGTGGTCGGCCGCGCCCACACGGCGCGGCGCAGCCCCGCGACCGCCTTGGCACCGGAGCCCTCGGGCGCCCCCGTGGCGATCTGCGCGATTCCCTCGCGGGCGACGTCGTTGAGCAGGTCGGCCGGGATGCTGCCGACCCGCTCCCAGCCGGCCCGCGGCGCGGTCACGGCCGCCCAGGCCGGATGCACGAGCGTGGGCGGCACGGGGAGCGCCCGGCTGTCGTCCCTGGCCAGCCGGTCGGCCACAGCAGCGAGTGGGACGGTGGCGTCGACGTCGGCGGGCTCCGCCAGGGCCACCGCACGCAGCCCCAGCACGGTCCCCTCCGCCATCACGCCGGTGCCGGCCAGCACCCCGACGGTCACCGCCAAGGTGGTCCCGTGCGCCCGGAGCCGGACGGCGCCGTCCTCGTCCGCCGCCTTCGCCCGGCGCACGAAGGTGCGCAGGTCCGTCAATGACTCCGCGTCAGGGAACAGGAGCTCCGCGGTGCTCACCGGACCACCACCGACGCGCTCACCGGCGGCGCCACCGGAACGGGACCGGGTCACCCGCATGGCCCTCGAGGACGGCTCGGAGCGCCTCGTCCATGCGACGGGGCCTCGAGGCGTGGAAGTCGTAGAGGACCAGGGTGGTCTCGGCACGGGCGTAGACGGTGTCGCCCTCGCCGTCGCCGTCCCGGACCTCGTAGGCGAGGTCGAAGCCGGCACCGCCGATCCGGGTCGCCCACATCTCGACGACGATCGGCGGCACCCGGTACAGCAGCGGGGCGAGGTACTCGATCTCGTGCCGCGCGACGAGGATCCCCTCCGAGAGGACCGAGCGGTCCTGCCCGAACCACTCCTCGAAGCCGATGACGCGCGCGTCCTCGAGCAACCGGAGGAACTGCACGTTGTTGACGTGGCCGTAGGCGTCCATGTCGCTCCACCGCAGCGGCACGTTGACGCGGTACCGCCCGGCGGGCTTGTCCATGGGTCGCTCGACGACGGAGTCGGCAGGCATGGCCCCATCCTCGCAGGGCCACCGCGCGGCTCCCACGCGCCCCTGCCTCCGCCTCCTCCCGCAGGTTTTCCACCCAAATGGACCGAGACCTGCAGGGGCGGGCGCCAGTCTCGTTCCACCTGGTGAGGTGCCGACGCGGGCGAAGGGGACATATGCCTGAACCCCCGCGGGCGCTCTCGCGCTGGTGGCATGCTCGGCAGATGGCTCCCAGCGCGACCCGGTCATGACCACGACGACGTCAGGGCCCCGGACGGCCGCCGGCGGAGACGAGGACTGGAGGGGGCGGCTCGTCTCCGCCGAGCAGGCCGTCGCCGCCATCGCGCCGGGGTCGAACGTCTACGTCGGGAGTGCCTGCGGGACGCCGCGGACCGTGGTGCGTCTGCTCGAGCAGGTCCCGTACGAGCACCGTGGGACCAGGCTGGTCCACTTCCTCACCGACGGGCTCGCCGTGGACGGTGCGTCCCTGGAGCACCGCTCCATGTTCCTCGGGCGCTCGCTGTCCGACCTGCTCCCCGAGGGCCTGGTCGAGTACGTGCCGATGTCGCTGACCGACGTGCCGGCCCTGTTGCGGGCCGGCACGGTCCGGATCGACGTCGCCGTCGTCCAGGTGACGCCGCCCGTCGACGGCCGGTGCAGCCTCGGAGTGTCCGTGGACGCCGCGCCGTCCGCGATCGCCGCGGCCCGCACGGTGATCGCCGAGGTGAACGCCGCCATGCCGTGGACGTCCGGCAGCAGCGAGGTGGCGGTCTCCGACATCGACTACTTCGTGGAGGTCGAGCCAGAGGTGGTCACGTACGTCCACCCCGGGGTCGGCGACGTCGGCGAGCGCATCGCCCGCTACGTGGCGCGCATCATCGACGACGGCGCCACCTTGCACATCGGGTTCGGCCGGGTGCCCACGGCGGTGCTGCCCCACCTCACGGAGCGACGGGACCTCGGGGTGCACTCCGACGTCGTCACCGAGCCGGTCCTCGACCTGGTCGAGAGCGGCGTCATCACGGGAGCACGAAAGGGCACCGACACCGGGAAGGTGGTCACCAGCCTGGCGATGGGCTCGCGCCGGCTGTACGACGCGCTGGACCACAGCACGGTGTTCGAGTTCCGGCCGATCGATGAGGTCCAGGCGGGGTTGCTGGACCAGCAGGGCCTCGTGTCGGTGACCCAGGCGTTCCGGGTCGACCTCACGGGGCAGGTCTGCATCGACGCCCTTGGTGGCCGGCTCTACGGCGGCCTCGCGGCGGAGCCGGACTTCCACCGCGCGGCGTCGCTCTCCCCCGGCGGCAAGGCGATCGTGGCGGTGGCGTCGCGACAGCCGGACGGCTCGTCGGCGTTCACCGGTCGGCTCGGCCCCGCGGAGGCCGTCGGGATCCCTCGGCACGAAGTACGTTGGGTGGCAACCGAGTTCGGCGTCACCTACCTGCACGGCCACTCCCTGCGGGAACGCGCCGTGGCGCTGATCGAGATCGCACACCCCGACGACCGCGAGTCACTGCTGGCCGAGGCGGTCTCGCTCGGGCTGGTGCCCAAGGACCAGAAGCTGCGCTCCAAGGCTCCCTACCCCGGCGACGAGGAGCGCGAGGTGACCCTCAAGGACGGCACCCGCGTGCTGGTGCGGCCCACCCACACCGGGGACGCCGCGCTGCTGCAGGACCTCTTCTACCGCATGGACCCGGAGGACGTCCGAACCAGGTTCTTCCGCAACCTGCAGTCGCTGACCCGCAATGCCGCCGAGCACCTGTGCAGCGTCGGCTACGACCAGGAGATGGCGCTGATGGCCGTCATCGGCGAGCGCGAGGGTGAGCAGGCGGTGGCGTCGGGCCAGTACTACGTCGACAGCTCGACCGGCCTCGCCGACGTGGCCTACATGGTCGACTCGGCTTGGCAGGGCAAGGGCCTCGGCAGTGCGCTGCACCGGCTGCTGTCCGACTACGCGGCCCGACACGGCGTCCGGGGCTTCACCGCCGACGTGCTGGTGGAGAACGCGAAGATGGCCAGCGTCCTGATGGCCGGCGGCGACGCGACCGTGCACACGTCCTCGGGAATCCACGAGATGGTCATCCCGGTGCACCTGGTCGAGGAGGAGCCCGCCGGGAGCTGACGACCGTCGGGGACGGCACCTGTGGACGGCCGCGAGGACGTGTCGGCCACCCGGCATACGGTGGTCGGCATGGACTCGACCACGACGACACCCGACCTGACCGCGGAAGCCACCACGGTGCTCCGCCGCCTCGTGGGGCGCGACGACGTCGACTTCCGTGAGGGCCAGCTGGAGGCGGTCGAGGCGCTCGTGGGCGAGCGGCGACGCGTGCTCGTCGTCCAGCGCACCGGCTGGGGCAAGTCCGCGGTCTACTTCGTCGCCACGGCGTTGCGCAGGGGTCAGGGAGCCGGACCGACCGTCATCGTCTCCCCGCTGCTGGCACTGATGCGTGACCAGGTGGCAGCCGCCGAGCGGGCCGGCATCCGGGCGGTGACCATGAACTCCGCCAACGCGCAGGAGTGGGGCGCGGTGTCGGCGGCGCTCGCGCGCGACGAGGTCGACGTGCTGCTCGTCAGCCCCGAGCGGCTCAACAACCCGCGGTTCCGCGACGAGCAGCTGCCCGACCTCGCGGCACGCTGCGGCCTGCTCGTGGTCGACGAGGCGCACTGCGTCAGCGACTGGGGACACGACTTCCGGCCCGACTACCGCCGGATCCGCGACCTGCTCGCCTCGCTGCCGGACGGCACCCCGGTCCTGGCGACCACGGCGACGGCCAACGCCAGGGTGGTCACCGACGTGGGCGAGCAGCTCGGCGTGGGTGGGCACGACGTGCTGACCCTGCGCGGCGGTCTGGCTCGCGACTCGCTGCGCCTGGGGGTCATGCGTCTCACCTCGCCCGAGCAGCGGCTGGCCTGGCTGCTGGCACACCTCGACTCCCTGCCGGGCAGCGGCATCATCTACACCCTGACCGTCGCGGCGGCCGAGGACGTCGCCGTGGCGCTGCGCGAAGCAGGGCACGCGGTGCGCTCCTACACCGGGCGCACCGACCCGGCCGACCGCGAGCGGCTCGAGGCGATGCTGCGCGACAACGAGGTCAAGGCGTTGGTGGCCACGTCGGCGCTGGGCATGGGCTTCGACAAGCCCGACCTGGGGTTCGTGCTCCACCTCGGTGCCCCGTCCTCGCCGGTGGCCTACTACCAGCAGGTGGGTCGCGCCGGGCGGGCCACCGAACGGGCCGACGTCCTGCTGCTGCCGGGACCGGAGGACAAGGAGGTGTGGGCCTACTTCGCGTCGGCGTCGATGCCGCGACAGGAGCAGGCCGACGCCGTGCTGCGGGCGCTGGCGCAGTCATCGCGGCCCCTGTCGACGGTGGCGCTGGAGGCGGTGGTCGACATCCGGCGCACCCGGCTCGAGCTCCTGCTCAAGGTGCTCGACGTCGACGGCGCGGTCCAGCGGGTGCCCGGTGGCTGGGCGTCGACCGGTGCGCCCTGGGAGTACGACGCCGAGCGCTACGAACGGGTGGCGGCAGCGCGTCGACGCGAGCAGGACCTCATGGTCGCCTACGAACAGACCGACGGCTGCCGGATGGCCTTCCTGCAGGAGTCCCTCGACGACCCCACCACTGCGCCCTGCGGGCGCTGCGACGGGTGCGCCGGCCCGTGGTTCCCGACCGAGGTTCCCGAGGTTGCGCTCACGACCGCGCGCGGCCGCCTCGAGCGGGCTGGCGTGGAGCTCGAGGCGCGTGCGCAATGGCCCTCCGGGATGGACCGGTTGGGCGTGCCGCTCAAGGGCCGGATCCCGGCGGAGGAGGCGATGGACCCGGGTCGTGCGGTGGCGCGGCTCACCGACCTCGGCTGGGGCCAGCGGTTGCGCGCGGTGCTGCGGTCCGAGGACGCCCCGGCGCCGAGCGAGCTGCTGCGGGCATGCGTGCCGATCCTGCGCGACTGGGGCTGGGCGCAGCGTCCGGTCGCGGTGGCGATGGTGCCGTCCCGGACCCGCCCGCTGTTGGTGGAGTCGGTGGCCCGGGGCCTGGCCGAGATGGGTCACCTGGAGTGGCTGGGCGCGCTCGACCTCGTCGACGGTGGGCCGGTGGGTGAGGCCGGTGGCAACAGCGCGTTCCGGCTGGCGGGGGTGTGGGGCCGGATCGCGGTGGGCGAGTCGCTGCGCTCAGCAGCCGGCCGGCTGGACGGGCCCGTGCTGCTCGTCGACGACGTGGCGAGCTCGCGTTGGACCATCACCGTGGCTGCCCAGGCGCTGCGGGCGGCCGGGGCCCCTGCCGTGCTGCCCTTCGTCCTGGCCCTCGACGCCTGACGGAGCGTCCAACGCCGCAGCGCCGGTGGAGGCGGGCTCGGAGGACGCCACGTCGAGGGGCACCGTGAACACGGGCAGGAAGACCTGCACGACCGGTCCGATGAGCAGCGCGTAGAGCACGGTGCCCACGCCCACGACCCCTCCGAGCAGCCAGCCGGTGGCCAGCACCGTCAGCTCCAGCGAGGTCCGCACCAGCCGGAAGCTGCGGCCGGTTCGGCGCACCAGCCCGGTCATCAGCCCGTCCCGCGGGCCCGGTCCGAACTGGCTGCCGATGTACAACGCCCCGGCGAGCCCGTTGAGCACGATCCCTCCGACGAGCAACCCGGCACGGGCCGCCATGGGCCGCGGCGCATCGAGGACGGCGAGCGTCGCGTCGGTCGCGAGGCCGATCACGATGACGTTGGCGACGGTGCCGAGGCCGGGCCACTGGCGCAGGGGCGCCCACAGCAGCAGGACCAGGGCCCCCACGATGATCACGATCGTGCCGAAGCTGAGCTGCAGGTGCTGGGCGATGCCGGAGTGGAAGACGTCCCACGGGTCGAGCCCCAGGCCGGAGCGCAGCATCATCGCCATGGAGACGCCGTAGAGGACCAGCCCCACCGCCAGCTGGACCAGCCTGCGCACGGTCCGGCCGGCGCGGAGCTGCTCGAGTGGGGTCATCGGGCTGAGGCTGGTTCGGGTCACCGGTCAATGATTGGACTGATTGGCCTGTTCATCGATAGCCAATCGTGCAAAAGTGGTCTGCATGGCTGCCACCATCTCCGCCTCCCGACTTGCGCCGCTGCTCGGCTCGGCCACTGATGCCGCCCCCGCCTACCGCGGCCTCGCCGACGCCATCCGCCTGCTCGTGGCGGACGGGCGGGTGGCCACCGGCACCCGCCTGCCGAGCGAGCGTGACCTCACCAGGGTGCTCGGCGTCAGCCGGACGACCGTGACCAGGGCGTATGCCGTGTTGCGCGAGCTCGGCTACCTCACCTCCCGACAGGGCTCGGGCAGCGTCACGGCGCTGCCCGGTGGCACCGCCACGCACCGCCGGGGCAGTTCCCTGTCCCCCGCCGACCTCACCCGGCTGGGCGACGCCATCGACCTGACCTGCGCGTCGATGAGCGCTCCGAGCGGCACCATGGCCGCCTACGAAGCGGCGGTGGCCGCCCTGCCGGCGCACCTCGGGGGCACTGGCTACCAGCCGCTGGGCCTGCAGGCGCTGCGGGAGGCGCTCGCCGGCTGGTTCACCGTCCGCGGGCTCCCGACCGCCCCGGACCAAGTGATGGTCACCTCCGGCGCGCTCTCGGCACTCGCCGTCACCGCAAGGGCCCTGCTGGCCCCCGGCGACCGCGTCCTGGTGGAGAACCCCACCTACGCCAACGCCATCGACACGCTGCGCCGCTCCGGCGCCCGGGCGGTGCCGCTGCCGGTTGCGTCGACGGGGTGGGACCTGCCCGGCGCGGAGGCGACGCTGCGCCAGACGGCCCCGCGGGCGGCATACCTGATCCCCGACTTCCAGAACCCCACCGGCGCCCTCATGACCGACCAGGACCGGGCCAGGCTCGGCGCCGCGCTCGGCGCCACCCGCACCGTCGCGGTGGTCGACGAGACCCTGGCGGAGCTGTGCCTCGACGACGAGGTGGCCGTCCCCCGCCCGATGGCCACCCACCACCGCCAGACCGTCACGGTCGGGGGCGCGAGCAAGTCCTTCTGGGGCGGCCTGCGGATCGGCTGGATCCGGGCGCCGCACGACCTGATGGCCAACCTGCTCAGTGCCCGGCTCAGCCTCGACCTCGGCGCGCCGGTGCTCGAGCAGCTGGTCCTGCTCGAGCTGCTCGGCCGCCGCGAGGAGATCCTCACCGAACGCCGTGCGTCAGTGGCCCGGTCGAGGGATGTCCTGGTCACCGCGCTGCGAGATCGCCTGCCCGAGTGGGAGTTCCGGGTGCCCGCGGGTGGCCTGTGCCTGTGGACCCAGCTGCCGCGTCCGCTGTCGACCGCGGTCACCGCTGCCGCAGACCGACACGGCCTGGTGCTCGCACCGGGGCCGCAGTTCGCCGTCGAGGGCGGCATGGAGCGGTTCCTGCGCATCCCGTTCACCAGCCACGCCCCGGAGCTGCTCATCGAGGCGGTCGACCGTCTCGCGCTGGCGTGGCAGGACACCATGACCGCACGCCCGTCCGGGCGCCAGCGCTCACCCCTCGTGGCCTGACGCTAGGGTCGCGTCCGTGACGGACGACTTCGACCCCTTGGCCGACCTGCTCGCCATCCTCGACCTCGAGGAGCTCGGCACCGCCCGGATCACGGTGGAGGGTGTCGGCGGCGGTCCCTCGAGCGACCTCGGCGAGGCCGGCGCCACGGTGTTCCTGGGGCGCAGTCAGAAGATGCCGCACGGCCGGGTCTTCGGTGGCCAGGTGCTCGCCCAGTGCGTCATCGCGGCCGGTCGCACCGTGGCCGACGTCGACGACGGCGACGGCACCCGCCACATCCACTCGCTCCACGGGTACTTCATGCGCCCCGGGGACGACACCAAGCCGATCCGGTTCGCCGTGGAGCGCATGCGAGACGGCAACTCGTTCTCGACCCGCCGCGTCCACGCCTTGCAGGACGGGCTGCCGATCCTGTCGATGATCACCTCCTTCCAGGAGGACGCCGGCGGACTGGACCACCAGGACCCGATGCCCCGGGTCCCCGGCCCGGAGGGACTGCCGTCGCTCCTGGAGGTCTTCGGCGGCATCGACAACCCCGGTGCGCAGCACCTCGTGCGGCGCCCGGTCGAGCTGCGCCACGTCGAGGGCAGCCTGTTCGTCGAGCCGGCGGCCGAGCACGTGGCGCAGCAGAGCGTGTGGATGAAGGCGGTCGGCCCGCTCCCCGACGACCCGCTGGTGCACGCCGCGGTCCTCGCCTACGCCTCGGACTACACCCTCCTGGAGGCGGTGCTGCGCCGCCATGGACTGGCGTGGACCGACCCCAGGCTCAGGGCGGCCAGCCTCGACCACGCCATGTGGTTCCACCGGCCGGCGAGCGTGGACGACTGGATCCTCTACGCGCAGCAGTCACCGTCGGCCCAGGGTGGCCGGGGGCTCGGGATCGGCCGGATGTTCAGTGCCGACGGCACCCTCGTGGCCACCGTCGCCCAGGAGGGGATGCTCCGCATCAAGCAGTCGTGACCGGCGCCGGCCCCCCTCGAGCCGCTGCTGGAACCTTTGCTAGCAAAGGTTGGTGGATGGTGGACAGGTTCTAGCCTGTCCGGATGTCACTAACCTTTGCTAGCAAAGGTTAGGTGAGCGAGAGGGGCGGGGTGGTGGCGACGCGGACGACGGCGGCGGTGCCGGGTGGCAGGTGTATGCCGCGTGGCTGGGTCTTGGTCTGCGCGGGCTCCCAGGCGAGCAGCACCTCGACGGGCTCGGTATCGAGCGGCACACTCCACCGCGACGACGACAGGTTCACCACCGTCCGCACCGGTCCCCGGCGCATCACCAGCCAGCGCGCGTCCTCGTCGAAGTCGACGCCGACCAGGTCGAGGCGGCCGTCACCGAGCGACGGTTCGTGGCGCCGCAGGGCGACCAGGTCGCGGTACCACTGCAGCAGCCGGGCGTGCTCGCCCTCGTGCGGCTCGGCCCAGTCGAGCTGCGAGCGCCGGTAGGTCGCCTCGTCCTGCGGGTCGGGCACGTCCTGCGACGCCCACCCGTGCAAGGCGAACTCGGCCCGCCGGCCCCGCGTCACCGCGGCCGCCAGCCCCGGGTCGTCGAAGTCGGTGAAGAACTGGAACGGCGTGCCCGCGCCCCACTCCTCGCCCATGAAGACCATCGGCGTGTAGGCGGAGGTGAGGTACAGCGCGGCGCCGGCCGCCTGGAGCCCGGTGTCGACGAGCGCGCCGATGCGCTCGCCCGTGGCACGGTTGCCGACCTGGTCGTGGGTCTGCAGGTAGGCCAGGAACCGGTGCCCGTTGGTGCCCCTGCGCTCGACTGGCGCACCCCAGTCGGTGCCGCGAAAGCTCGACCAGGTGCCGTCGTGGAGGAAGGCGCGAGTCAGGGTCTTGGCCAGCACGGCCAGCGGCCCACCGTCGGGCATCGCGCGGCAGTGCCCGACGAAGTCCGCGTAGTACCCCTGGGTCTCCCCCGTCAGGGTGACGTGCAGCGCATGGTGCACGTCGTCGTCCCACTGCGCATCCATGCCGCGTCCGCCGGCAGCGGTCGGGGCGACCATCGAGGCGTCGTTGAGGTCGCTCTCGGCGATGAGCGCGAGTGGCCGCCCGAGCCGAGCGGACAGCGCCGCGACCTCGTCGGAGAGCTGGGCGAGGATGTGCTGGGGCGAGTCGTCGCGCAGCGCGTGGACGGCGTCGAGCCGCAGCGCGTCGATGTGGAAGTCGGCGAACCAGCGCAGTGCG
>DASUKI010000196.1:0-10839 GCA_036278855.1 Pedococcus sp. | reverse complement strand
GCGACCTGGTGCGTGCCAACCGGTTCTACCTCGAGCCGACCGACGACGAGGGCGTCGAGACGGGCGTCGACGCCGCGGTCGCGGAGCTCACCCACGCGGACCGGACGCCATGATCACCATCGTGGGAGGCACCGGTCGGCTCGGACGCCTCGTCGCCGCGCGGCTCGTGGCCGATGGTCACCCGGTCCGGCTCGTCGGCCGCCACGTCCACGAAGGACTCGCGGACGGGACCGAGTTCGTCGCCGCCGACGTGCGGCGGCCGCAGACCCTCGCCGCCGCGGTGGCCGGGTCGGACGTCGTCGTGTCCGCCGTCCAGGGCGTGGACCCCACCTACGGCGAGTCGCCGGCCGAGGTCGACCGGGACGGCAACCTCGAACTCATCCGCGCGGGCCGACAGGTCGGCGCCGACATCGTCCTGCTGTCCAGCATCGACGCCTCCCCCGAGCACCCGATCGAGCTGATGCGGATGAAGGCCGCCGCCGAGCGCGAACTGCGTCAGGCCGAGCCGGGCCGGGTCGACTGGACGGTCGTGCGGCCGACCGCCTATGTCCAGCTGTGGGCCGAGGTGATGCGGCAGACCGCCGGGCGCAGCGGAGTCCCCAAGGTGCTCGGGAAGGGCGTCAACCCGGTCAACTTCGTGGCGGTCGACGACGTGGCGGCGGCGGTCCACCGCGCTGTCGTCGACCCTGGCCTGAGGGGAGTCGTCATCGACGTCGGCGGCCCCCAGAACCTGACGATGACCGAGCTGGCGCGGCTCGTGACGGGGCAGCCGAAGGTCGCCCACATTCCGCGAGCCGCCCTGCGGACCATGTCGCTCCTCTTGGCCCCGGTCCGTCCGGCGCAGGCGAGGCTGGCGCGGATGGCCCTGCAGATGGACACCATCCCCATGGCCTTCGACCCGACGTCGAGCCGCCAGACCCATCCCTGGTTGCCCAGCACGCCCGTCGCCGAGGCACTCGCGAGCGGCTCGACGGTGGCCTGAGCCGCCCGGGCTGCCTACACCCGGACGCCGAGCAGCCGGTCCAGCAACCGGGCGAGCAGACCGGGTGCGGCCGGGTCCGAGCCGCCTCGTGTCAGGCACTCCTTGGCCCAGCGGTCCACTGCCGCAAGGGCGCCCGGGGTGTCGAGGTCGTCGGCAACCCGCTCGCGGACGGCCTGCACGAGGTCGTCTGCCGGCGGGCCGGTGTTGACCGACAGCGCGGACCGCCACGTCTCGAGCCGCTCCTGGGCCCGGGCCAGCAGGGTGTCGGTCCACGACCACTCGGTGCGGTAGTGCTGGGCCAGCAGCGCGAGCCGGATGGCCATCGGGTCGATGCCGTCGGCGCGCAGCTTGGAGACGAGCACGAGGTTGCCCTTGGACTTGCTCATCTTCTGGCCGTCGAGGCCGACCATCGCCTGGTGGGTGTAGGTCCGGGCGAACGGACGCTCCTTGGTGAGCACCACCGCCTGCGTGGCGCTCATCTCGTGGTGCGGGAAGACCAGGTCGGTGCCGCCACCCTGGACGTCGAAGGCCATCCCGAGGTGCTGGAGCGCGATCGCCGTGCACTCCACGTGCCACCCCGGACGGCCGTCGGGCAGTCCGTCGGTGGACCACGACGGCTCACCGGGACGCGCCGCGCGCCACAGCAGTGGGTCGAGGGCGTCGCGCTTGCCGGCCCGGTCCGGGTCACCGCCCCGGTCGGCGTACACCTCGAGCATCTGCTCGCGGGTCCAGTTCGAGACCCCACCGAACCCGGGGTCGGTGGTGAGGTCGAGGTATAGGTCGTCGCCGGCGGAAGAGTCCGGTGTGCCGACGGCGTAGGCGGCTCCCCGCTCCAGCAGGTCGCGCACCGCCGCCCCCACCGACTCGATGCTCTCCACCACACCGACGTAGTGGTCCGGCGGCACCACTGCCAGCGCCGTCATGTCCTCGCGGAAGAGCGCGATCTCCTCTGACGCCAGGTCCTCCCAGTCGATGCCGTCGCGGCTCGCCCGCTCGAGCAGGGGGTCGTCGACGTCGGTGACGTTCTGCACGTACACCACCTCATGGCCGGCATCGCGCAGGGCGCGGCCGAGGACGTCGAAGGTGACGTAGGTCGCCGCATGTCCCAGGTGGGTCGCGTCGTAGGGCGTGATACCGCAGACGTACATGCGGGCGACCGGGCCGGGCGTGATCGCCCGCACGGCAGCCGTCGAGGAGTCGAACACCTGCACCGGTGGGGCGATCCCGGGCACCGTGGGGATGAAGGGGGTCGGCCAGGAGATCACGCGAAGAGCCTACGTGGGCACGTCACAGCGGCGGCCACGGGATGGCAGGCCACTCACCGGACGGGACGGGGTATGCCGCGTGGTCCAGCAACGTGCGGCAGCGCACCTCCAGCGCCGCCACCTCGGCTGGGGTGAGCAGGGGCTCGAGCGCGGCTCGCAGGTCGCTGGTCCCGTCGGTCACCAGCGCGTGCAGACGCTCGACTCGAGCCAGGTCGTCGTCACCGATCTGCTGCCCGGCGAAGCCCCACACGACGGTGCGCAGCTTGGCGTCCTCGTGCAGGCACACCCCATGGTCGAACCCGCGCAGCGCCCCGCCCTCCCGGACCAGGTGCGAGCCCTTGCGGTCCGAGTTGTTGACCACTGCGTCGAACACCGCGACGGCGCGCATCGCGGCGGAGTCCTCGTGGACCACGACGACCGGCCGGCCGTCCGCTCCCTCGCCGGTGAGGACCGGCAGCCACCCCGGTCCGACGGCATCGGGGGCGACGAGGTCGACGGGGTGCTGCGGCTCGACCATGGGGTCGCCGACCCACCGTTGCACCGACCCCGGTCCGTAGGGTCCGTCGCGCAGCACGGTCTCGGGCACGATGTCCCAGCCGCCGCCGGCGCTGAGGAGGTAGGTGCCCACCTCGCGGGCGGCCAGGGTTCCCTCCGGGAAGTCCCACAGCGGGCGCTCACCCGAGACCGGCTTGTAGATGGCGTGCAACCCGGCCGCACCGACCCGCACCAGCAGGGCGAGGTTGGAGGCGTCGGCGATGCGGCCGACCACGTCGACGTCGCCGCTAGTGAGCACGTCGAGGACCGAGTGGCCGTCCGGACGCACCGGCGTCAGCGCTTGTAGCCGTTCGCCCGCGGGCAGATGTGGCCCTCGGGCTCCAGCGGCCCTCCGCAGAACGGGCAGGGTGGCCGGCCGGCGGACAGGACGCTCTGCGCCCGGCGTGCGAACGCGCGTGCGCGCGCCGGGGTCAGCACGATGCGCACCAGCTTGGGCTCGCCCGCGAGGACGTCGGGCGCGACGGTCTCCGGGTCGTCCGGATCGCGGTCGAGACACTCGATGACGAGCACCTGGCGGCCCTCGTCCCAGCCGAGGCTGAGCGTGTTGACCCGGAACTCGTCCTCGATCGGGGTGTCCAGTGGTGCGTTGTCGGCAACCTCGGTCGCAGCGTGGTCGCCCCCGCTGCCGCCGGCGTAGGAGTCGAGCATGTCGTTGATCCGGTCGGCGAGCACCGCGACCTGCTCCTTCTCGACGGACACGGTGGTCAGCCGGCGGCCCTCGCTGGCCTGCAGGAAGAAGGTCCGCTGCCCGGGCGGCCCGACGGTGCCCGCCACGAACCTGTCGGGAGGGTCGAACTCGTTCACCGCCATGACCCGACTCTAACTCGCCCGACCCGGGCCGCCGCCCACCACCGCGTCGTCTCCCGACTGCACGTCATCGGGCGTCTGGAACCGGCCGAGCTCTGGAGCCAGGTCGTTGGCCGCAAGCAGGAAGGTGTGCCGCTCGCCGTAGCGCACCGCCGATACCGAGGCCGGGTCGGCCGTGTACCGCTGGAAGTGCGCGAGGCCGGCACCGGTCGCGTCGGCGAGCACCGCCTTGATGAGGTCGCCATGGCTCACCGCGACCCACAGGGCTCCATGCCCCGATGCGCCGGCGACCTCGGCGTCGATGCGCCGGACAGCACCCACCACCCGCTCGGCCATGTCGCGAAGGCTCTCCGCGGCATACCGGTCGTGGTCGGGGAAGCGGGCGCTCGCGGGGTCGTCCTGCACCGTGGCCCACAGCGGTTCCTTGACCAGCTCGGCGAGCCGGCGGCCGGTCCACGCGCCGTAGGCGCACTCCTGGAGGTCGTCGTCGAGCACCAGGTCCGTCCCCAGCGCGGCGGCCAGTGGCCGGGCCGTCTCCACGCACCGCTCGAGCGGGCTGCTCACCACTCGTGCCACGGCCGCACCCGTGAAGCGGGCGGCGAGGCGGGCCACCTGCTCGTGCCCCTGCGGCGAGAGGTGTATGCCGGGGAGCCGGCCGGCGAGGACCCCGTCACCGTTGGCGGTGGACTGGCCGTGGCGGACCAGCAGGCAGGTGGGCACGTCCGGCACTCTACGTGCGCCTCCTCGCGACCGGGGGCAGGACGTGGTGGAGTAGGCGCGTGATCGTGGACCAGGCCGTCTATCGCAACGGGGCCAGGCACGGCTGCGGTGACCTCAGCGACGCCCTCGAGGAGATCCGTGCCGGCGACGACCCGCACGCCTTCCTGTGGATCGGGCTGAAGAACCCCACCGACGCCGAGTTCGACCTGGTCAACGACGAGCTCAAGCTGCACCCGCTGGCGGTCGAGGACGCGGTGAAGGGCAACCAGCGGCCCAAGGTGGAGCTCTACGACAAGACCATCTTCGTGGTGGTGAAGACGTTGCGGTACATCGAGGAGACCTCGGACGTCGAGACAGGCGAGCTGATGATGTTCATCGGTGACCGGTTCGTGGTCACCGTGCGGCGCGGTGAGGCCAACCCGCTCAGCGACGTGCGACGCCGGCTGGAGGCCAACCCCGAGGTGCTGAAGCTGGGCGAGATCGCAGTGCTGCACGCCGTCACCGACAGCATCGTCGACAACTACCTCGCGATCGACGCCGAGCTGGAGACCGACCTCGAGGAGATCGAGGCCGCCGTGTTCTCGGGTTCGGGTGAGGTCAGCTCGGAGACGATCTACAAGCTCAAGCGCGAGGTGCTCGAGTTCAGGCGGGCCGCGACACCGCTCGCGGCACCGTTGCAGGTCTTGCAGGACGGGTCGCGGTCTCCCTTGCCCAACAAGGAGATCCGCCTGTTGCTGCGCGACGTCGCCGACCACCTGCTCAAGGTCATCGACCACGTCGAGTCCTACGACCGGCTGCTCACCGACATCCTCAGCGCGCACCTCACCCAGATCTCCGTGCAGCAGAACAACGACATGCGCAAGATCTCCGCCTGGGTCGCGATCGCCGCCGTGCCCACCATGGTGGCCGGCATCTACGGGATGAACTTCGACAACATGCCCGAGCTGCACTGGCACTACGGGTACTTCATGGTCCTGGGGGTGATGGCGGTGCTGTGCATCGGCCTGTACCGCGCGTTCCGGCGATCGGGCTGGCTGTAGCCCCAGCCCTCAGGTCGCGGTCATGGCCCCGGTGGCGAGCAGCACCACGAGGACGATGCCGAGCGCCACGCGGTACCACACGAAAGCGGTGATCCGGTTGGAGCGGACGAACCGCAGCAGCCAGGCGATCGAGCCGTAGGCCACCACGAAGGACACCACGAGGCCGACGGCCATCTGGCCGACGCCAAGGGCCTTGAGGTGGTCACGCTCCTGGACCGCTTCGAACAGGCCGGCTGCGGTGAGCGCGGGGATGGCCATGAAGAACGACAGGTTGGTCGCCGTGACCCGGTTGATGCCGAGGAACAGCCCGGCCGAGATGGTCGCCCCTGACCGGCTGACGCCCGGGACCAGCGACAGGCACTGCACCAACCCGATGACGAGACCGTCCTTGAGGGTGACCGCACCCTCGTCACGGTCGATGCCGTGGCGCTCCAGCATCGTGTGGCGGCTCTCGGAGAGCCACATCGCCGCGCTCCAGAGGATGAGGGCCCCGGCGACCACCCACAGGCTGCGCAGGGGACCGCTGATCAGGTCCTTGGCCAGGAAGCCGACGACCCCGACCGGGATCGACCCGACGACCACGGCCCAGGCGAGCCGGTAGTCGTGGTGCTCGCGTGCCTGCGCGCTGCGCAGGCCGTTCAGCCACGCGAGGAACAGCCGCACGATGTCGCGCCAGAAGTACAGGAAGGTGGCGACGATCGCCCCGAGCTGGATGACCGCGGTGTAGGCGGTGACACCCACGTCGTCGACCTTGAGGCCAAGGGCCTTCTCGGTGATGGTCAGGTGGCCCGTGGAGGAGACGGGCAGGAACTCGGTCAGGCCCTCCACCACGCCGAGGACCAGCGCGTCGAGGTAGCTCAGGGTGCTCACGGGGCGCCAGTCTCCCCCATCAGCTCGGCCATCGTGCGCACGACGTGCAGCCGTTCCTCCCGGCCTCCTGCGAAGGGTGCCACCGACAGGGTCCCGACCCCCGCCTCTGCGTAGCGCTGGAGCCGGTCTCGGATGCGCTCACGGGGGCCGATCAGGGCGGTCGCGTCGATGAACTCGAACGGCACGGCCGCGGCCGCGTCGCGGTGCTGCCGGGCGAGGTAGAGGTCCTGGACCTTCGCCGCCGCCTCCTCGAAGCCCATCCGAACGGCGAGGCGGTTGTAGAAGTTCTGCTCGCGTGACCCCATGCCACCGACGTAGAGGGCGGCGTAGGCACGCAGCGAGTCGGCGGCGGCCCGCACGTCGTCGGCGATCACGACGGGCACCGCAGGCGCGATGTCGAAGCCCGCCAGGGGATCCGCCTCGGTGCCCTTGCCGGCCCGACGGCGGCCGTCGGCGACGGATTCGACGAGGTCGCCGGAGTGCTCGGGGCTGAAGAAGATGGCGTGCCACCCGTCGGCCACCTCGCCGGCCAGCTCGAGGTTCTTCGGGCCGACGGCAGCGAGGTAGATGGGGATGTCGGTCCGTGGCGGGTGGATGGTCAGCTTGAGCGCCTTGCCCGGGCCGTCCGGGAGCGGCAGCGTGTAGTGGCGCCCCTGGTGTGAGACCGTCTCCCGGCGCAGCGCCATGCGCACGACGTCGACGTACTCCCGGGTGCGCCCCAGCGGAGCCTCGAACCGGACCCCGTGCCACCCCTCGCTGACCTGTGGCCCGCTGACGCCGAGACCGAGGCGGAACCGCCCGCCGGAGAGGGTGTCGAGGGTCGCCGCTGTCATGGCCGTCATGGCCGGGGTTCGCGCAGGGATCTGCATGACGGCGGCACCGAGGCCGATCTGCTCGGTCTGCGCACCGACCCAGGCCAGGACGCTCGGCACGTCCGAGCCGTACGCCTCCGCGGCCCAGGCGACCGTGTAGCCGAGCCGGTCCGCCTCCTGGGCCACCGCCACGTTGTCCTGGTCGACGCCCATGCCGAAGTACCCGAGGTTCACTCCGAGATCCATGGACACGCAGGCTAACGGTCGGCCTCGGCCGTGGATGTTCCGGCGCCCACTACGGTACGGAGACATGCGCCACAGACGAATGGGGGCTTCCGGGCTATCGGTCTCCCGCCTCGCCCTCGGGACCATGACGTGGGGGCGGACCACCGACGAGCAGGAGGCACGCACCCTGCTGCGGACCTTCCTCGACGCTGGGGGCAACCTCGTCGACACCGCGCACGGCTACGCCGACGGCGCGTCGGAGGAGATCATCGGCCGGCTGGTCGAGGACGACGTGTCTCGTGAGGACCTGGTCATCTGCACGAAGTCGGGCATCTCCCGGCGCAGCGGCCAGCGGGTCGTCGACACCTCTCGACACAGCCTGCTCAGCCAGCTCGACCTGTCGCTGGAGCGGATGGGCACCGACCACGTCGACCTGTGGCTGGTGCACACCTGGTCCGACGACGCCCCGCTGTCCGAGACCCTGTCGGCGCTCGAGTGGGCCGTGTCGACCGGTCGGGCGCGCTACGTCGGGGTGTCCAACTTCACCGGGTGGCAGACCGCGCGGGCGCTGTCGCTCCTCGAGCAGGCGCGGGTGCCGCTCGTGGCCAACGAGGTCGAGTACTCCCTGGTGAACCGGTCTGCCGAACCGGACCTGCTCGCGGCCGCCCAGTCCCTCGGGTTCGGCCTCATGCCCTGGTCGCCCCTGGGTCGAGGCGTGCTGACCGGCAAGTACCGCAACGGGATCCCGGCGGACTCGCGGGCTGCCTCGCGCGACTTTCCCCGCTTCACCGCGCGCTACCTCGACGACCGCAGCACCGGCATCGTGGAGGCGCTGGCAATAGCTGCAAAGGGTCTGGAGGTCACGCCGGCGGAGGTGGCCCTCGCCTGGGTCCGCGATCGACCCGGCGTGGTGAGCCCGGTGGTCGGCGCCCGGACGGCTGCGCAGCTGCGCTCCACGCTGGCGAGCGAGAGCCTCGAGCTGCCCGAGGAGCTGGTCGACGCCCTCGACGAGGTGTCCGCCTAGGGCGACCTGTCGCTTGGCCCTACGCCTCTTCCTCGTCCTCCTCGTAGTCGGAGTCGTCGAGGCCCGAGTAGACCCCGGAGTCGCGGTCCTCGTCGTCGTGGTCGTCGAGCTCGTCGTCGTCACCGTCGTCGTAGACCTGCAGGGGCGTCATCTCGCCGTAGGCCTGCAGCAGCGCCTCGTCGTAGGCCTCGAAGGCGTCGGCAAGGTCGTCATAGGCCGCGACCACCGTCGGGTCGTCCTCACCGCGCTTGGACGCCGACGCCTCGAGGTGTCGCTCGAAGGCGCTCAGCAGGCTGGCCAGCGCGCCACGCGGGTCTGCGGTCATGTGCCGACCGTAGCGTCATCTGCGTCAGAATGGCGCTTGATGGTCGAGTACGAGTACCGCGTGCTCCGCTTCACGCGTGAGGTGTCCCGGGCGGACATCCGCCGGACCCTGTCCGAGCACGCGGAGTACGGCCACTGGGAGCTGCACCGCACCCGGATCTACCTGGGTGGGGTGCAGCGGACCTGGTTGCGCCGGCGCATCATCCGCGCGCCACGGCGGCGAGCAAGTGCGCCTTCCTGACCAGCAGGACGCCGGCGCACAGCAGTGCCACGGCCGCGAACAGGACCGGCCCGGGCTGGGTGCCGGTGAACGCCAGAAGGTCTGGGAGGGCACCGGTCTCACCGGCGCCCGACGTCCCGGAGACTGAGTCCCCGGAAGTCGGCGTGGCCGAGCCGCCGCCCTGGCCGGGCGCGGCCGCCGCACTCGCGGGGCACGGGACGACCAGCTGCTCCACCGGCGCGCCCGCTTCGACCAGGTCGAGGATGAGGTCCTGGTCGAGCACGACGAGGGAGGTCTGCAGCGGCACGCCCTGGCGGGTGACCCGCACGCACGCACCGATCAGCCCGTACACCCCTGCGTCGACCGCGGCCACGGGGTCGCCGTCGGCCCGGACCGCTCCGGCCGGGCACGGGGCGAAGGCCTGGGGGAACTGCTTCACCAGGGGTGAGGAGAGGTCCTGGCCGACGATGTCGAGCCCGACCTCGAAGGCCGGGGAGGCGCTGCCTGTGGGGATGAGGCAGACCGATGCTGCTGGGGTCTCGGCGCGCACGCCGCCGGGGGGGCTGCTCGTGGCGGCCGGGGCCTGATGTGCGGATCGCGTGCGTGTGGTTCCCGAGGAGGCCGTGGTCCCGGACGGGGCCTTGGCTGCCGACGCCGTCGGGGACTTCGACGTCGACGCACCAGAGCCGGTGTCGCCAGCGGGCGTCGGCGTCGGCGAGCTGGTGGGGAGCAGACCGGTCACGGTGCCCTGCACCCTCTCCTGCGTCTGCGCCATCGCCTCACCCACAACGGTGCCATCCAAGGGGTCCGCAAGGGCCGTGGGCGCCGGCAACGGGAGCGTCGCGGCCCGGGCGCTGCCGGCAGCCACGGCGCTCCCGGCACCGACGAGCAGGAGAACAGCGGCGAGGCGTGCTGCTGTGGTGGTGTGGCGGCGCGGTGACATCACCCGTGGTCCCTTCGGTCAGCGGCTTGTGACTGGACAACGACGCCGACGGGACCGGGGCTACGGGCGGCGGCCGACCGGCATACCGGCCCTCAGCAGGTGGCGATGAACCGCTGGAGCACGCGCGTCCCGAACTCCAGGGCTGACACCGGAACACGCTCGTCGATGCCGTGGAACATCGGCCCGAAGTCGAGGTCGGCGGGCAGCTGGAGCGGCGCGAAGCCGTAGCCGGTGATGCCCAGCTTGCTGAGCGCCTTGTTGTCGGTGCCGCCCGACAGGCAGTAGGGCAGGATCTCGGCTCCCGGGTCCTCGGCCAGGAGGGCAGCCTTCATGGCCTCGACGAGGGGCCCGTCGAAGGGCGCGTCGAGGGAGATGTCGCGGTGCACCACCTCAACGTCGACGTGCTCGCCTGCCAGCTCCTCGACCGTGGCGAGCAGGTCGTCGTCGTGACCGGGCAGGAAGCGGCAGTCCAGCGCCGCAGACGCGCTCTGCGGGATGACGTTGTGCTTGTAGCCGGCGTCGGCCATCGTGAAGTTGGCGGTGTCCTGCAACGTCCCCCGCACGAAGGCCTGGGCGCTGCCGAGGTGGTCGAGCAGCTCCTCGAGGTCCTCGTCGGACCAGGCGGTGCCGGTGAGCTCGGCCAGGCCGTCGAGCAGGGCGCGGACGGAGGCGATGTACTCGCGCGGCCACTTGTGCGCGTTGATGCGCGTGATCGCCTCGGCAAGCCGCACCACGGCGTTCTCCTCGTTGACCTGCGACCCGTGCCCGGCCCGGCCATGGGCCGTCAGGCGCAGCCAGAGGATCCCCTTCTCAGCGGTCTGGACGAGGTAGGCCCGGGTCCGGTCGCCGCCGGCAGTCGGGATGGTGACGCTGTAGCCCCCGACCTCGCTGACCGCCTCCGTGACACCCTCGAACAGCTCCGGGCGGTTGTCGACGACCCAGTGACTGCCCTTGGTGCCACCGGCCTCCTCGTCGGCGAAGAACGCGAACACGACGTCGCGCGGCGGCTTGGTCCCCGTGCGCGCCAGGTGCCGGATGTTGGCCAGCACCAT
>DASUKI010000195.1:0-2848 GCA_036278855.1 Pedococcus sp. | reverse complement strand
CCGTCGACGTCCTCGTCGAGCCAGGACCGCAGCCGTGGCCACGCCACCGCAAGCGACTCGTGGGCGATCTCGACGGTGTCGCCGTCACTGGCCAGCAGCCGTGCACCGAGCAGCTGCTCGACCAGCTTCAGGTGCTCCTCGTCGCCGGCAACCGAGCGGCGAGGCACGCGCGTGCGCACCGGCTCGCCACCCTCGTCCGGCGCCACGAGCCGCAGCATGAGGTTGCGCAGCATCGCCTGGTGGTCGGCGTCCAAGGTCCTGAAGACGCCTTCGGCAGACTGCGCGACCGCCTCGCGCACGCCGCCCGTCGCCGTGTACCCCTCGACCGTGAGCGTGCCGCCCTCGCGGTGCGCCCACGTCTGACGGAGCACATGGGACAGCAACGGCAGCGCCGCCGGTTCGCCCACGACCTCGCGCACGAGCAGGTCGACCAGTCCCGGCTCGAGGCGCAGCGCGGCCTCGGCGGCCGGGCCCTCGATGGCGCGGCGCAAGTCAGGTTCGCTCATCGGGCCGAGCAGGTAGAGGCCCGTCTCCACCAGTCGGGCGAACTCGGGATGGGAGGACAGCTCGCCGATCCGGTCGGCCCGCATCGTCACCACGAGAGGGTGCCGCTGCGCGAACACCACGAGGGCGTCGAAGAACTCGGCACGCTCCGGCACGCCTTCCTCCAGGGCCAAAACCTCCTCGCACTGGTCGACGACGAGCACGGTGCCGGGCCGACTGGGCACGCCGCGCAGGGCTGCCATCGGCTGGGTGCCCGGCGTGACCACGTGCACCCGCAACCCGTCGCGCTCGAGCGCTGCGGCCACTCCGGCCCGGGCGAGGGAGGACTTGCCGCAGCCGGACGGTCCCACCACGGCCAGCACATCGGCCTGGTCGAGCCGGCGCAGGCAGGCCGCGGTCACCTCCTCACGGCCGAAGAAGGTGGCTGCGTCCTGGATGCCGTACGCCACGAGCCCCAGGTAGGGGCACTCCCTGCTGACCTGGGTGGTGGCGGCCGACACGGCGAGCGATGGGTCTTGGGCGAGGATCGCCTGTTCGAGGGCCGCGAGGTCCGGGCTGGGGTCCAGGCCGAGCTCCTCGAGCAACACGGAGCGGGCCCGCTGGATCGCCTGCAGGGCGTCGGCCTGGCGTCCGTCCTGGTACAGGGCCAGCGCCAGCAGTCCCCAGCGGCGCTCGCGAAGGGGAGCCTCACGAACCATGCGCTGGACCTGCGCAAGTGTCTCGCGGTGGCGCCCGGCGAGCAGCTCGGCCTCGGCCAGGAGGTCCTCGGCCTGGAGGCGCTGCTCGCTGAGTCGCTCGGAGGCGGTGCGCCCCGGTTCCCAATCGACCAGTTCGGAGAACGGCTCGCCCCGCCACAGCTCCAGGGCCTCACGGAGCACGTATGCCGCCCGCTCTGGTTCGCGTGCCGTCACCAGCTCGCGGGCGCGGTCCAGGAGCCGGCTGAACCGCAGATGGTCGACATGGTCCGCGTGGTGCACCAGGCGGTACCCCTGCGGCGAGGTCTCGATCGCGTCGGGGCCGAGGATCTTGCGGAGCCGGACGACGCAGCCCTGGACGACCTTGGGCCAGGTGGCGGGAGGGTCCTCGCCCCAGATCGCCTCGGCCAGGATGTCCGCACTGACCGGGATCCCAGGCGTGACCGTCAGGGCCTGGAGCACGATGCGGTCCCGCAGGCCGAGCGCCGCAGCTGCCCCGTCAAGCTCCAGTGGGCCGAGTACCGCAATGCCCATGTCACGACGGTCGACCCTTCCGACGCAGCCGTCAACCACCGTGTTACCGACGCGATACCACCCCAGCACCGGCGTGGAACCGCTCTGTGCCACAAAGGATCCGGGCCGTTTGGCTCACCACCACCCGCAGGGATGAGGAAAGGCAGAGAGATGTCTCGTTTCACCACATTTCGCCGGGGAGCGGCCGCACTTGGCTCCGCCGGACTCATCGCGTTGTCCCTCGCCGGACCCGCCGCAGCCCGACAGGTGCCCGGCACGGGAAGCCAGCAGGAGCTCGGATGCACCACGGGGTGCTACCAGGGAGGGACTGTCTCCGGCGGTTCCCCTCGACCGATCCCCAGGGATGACAACGCCCTCGAGTACCTCCAGCTCGGTGGGGGCGTGCTGGCCGGTATCGCGCTCGCCGGCGCGGGCATGGCCGTTGCCACCCGCCGGACCCACCACCCACGCTTCCACGCCGCGTGAGCGCGACGTGCCACCAAGGGAGTCGACATGACACACATTGACGGCCGTCGAGTCGCCGCGGGCCTCGGCCTCGCCCTCGTGCTCGGTGCAACCGTGGCAGCCCCAGCAAGCGCCAAGCAGGACCCCGGTCCCAGACCGACGGTCACGCTGCCCTACTCGCAGGATGTCTACGAGAACCACTACGGCACGCAGGTCGCGCCGCCGGTGCCGCCAGCCCAACCGAGGATCCAGCTCCGGCGGATCGACGACAACGCCGTCGAGTACGTACAGCTGGGTGGCGGCGTGCTGGCCGGTATCGCGCTCGCCGGGGCAGGCATGGCCATGGCCTCGCGCCGCGGCCACGCCCACCCCGCCCACCCGGCCTGACTCGCCGCCTGGGCTTCTCGCTGCTCGAGGTGATGTCGCCCGGAGTTCGGCCGGTGTCACCTCGAACAGCGGCAGGGACCCCACAGTCAGACGAGGTGAGGGAGTGGCCACCGCCGGCCCGTCGAGCTGTCGACCAGCGCGGCTGACGCGACGTTCACCTCGAGGGGCAGGATGTCGAACGCCGCGGTCGTCATGACCGGCATGTCGCGGCGGCGCACTCCCGTGGACAGGCTGCAGTGCGGCACCCACTGACCGGGCAGGTAGTACCTGTGCAGGTCGGCACC
>DASUKI010000194.1:0-15638 GCA_036278855.1 Pedococcus sp. | reverse complement strand
ACGCTCGCGCGGTACTGCCACACCGCCATGACGGCAGCAGCGCCCTCGCCAACGGCCGTCGCCACCCGCTTGCCGGAACCGTGCCGCACGTCGCCGGCTGCGAACACGCCGGGGACACTGGTCTCCAGGAGCAGTGGGTCCCGGCCGAGTCGCCAGGCCTTGCGTCGTCCGTGGGTGTCGAGGTCGGCGCCGGTGAGCAGGAACCCGCTGTCGTCGCTGTCGAGCTGCCCCTGCAGCCAGTCCGTGCGCGGCTGGGCGCCGATGAACACGAACAGGGACGTCGCGGCCTCGGTGGACCGTTCGCCCGTCCGGTGGTCCAGGACCTCGATGCCCTCGAGGTGCTCCTGGCCGGTGACGGCGGCCACGGTGCAGCGGGTCCGGACGGCGATGTTGGGCAGCCCCTGCACCTGTTCCACGAGGTACTGCGACATGGACTTCTCCAGGCTGGGGGCGCGCACGAGCATGGTCACCTTGCCGGCCACCCGGGCGAAGTGGATGGCCGCCTGCCCGGCGGAGTTCGCGCCTCCCACGACGACGACGTCCTCGCCACGGACACTGGCGACCTCCGACAGCCCGGCGCCGTAGTAGACCCCGCGACCGATGAGGTCCTGGGCACCCGGCACGTTCAGCTGCCGGTAGGAGACGCCGGTGCAGACGAGGACGCAGTGGGCGCGCACCTCACCGCCGTCCGCGAGGGAGATGCCGAGACTGCCGGCCGACTCCGAGAGCGCTACCGCCTCCCGCGTGAGCAGCATCTGGGTGCCGAACCGGCGAGCCTGGGTCGTGGCGCGACGGGCGAGGTCCGCCCCGGTCAGGCCAGAGGGGAAGCCCAGGTAGTTCTCGATCCGCGAGCTCATGCCCGCCTGGCCGCCGGTGGTCTCGCGCTCGACCAGGGCGGTGCGCAGGCCCTCGGAGGTGGCGTAGACCGCCGCGCCCAGCCCGGCCGGCCCCCCGCCGACGATGACGAGGTCGTAGAGGGGGACGTCGAGGCTGCCTCGCAGGCCGAGGTGGTCGGCGATGCCCTCGGGTGTCGGCCGCCGCAGCACCGAGCCGTCCGGGAAGACCAGTAGCGGGCCGTCGTCCGGGGCGCCGGGGTCGTCCGGGTCGCTGCCGACCAGGTCGAGCAGGTGGCGCGCCTCGTCCTCCTTGTCCAGGTCCAGCCACTGGTACGGAACCTGGCTGCGAGCGAGGAAGTCCCTCGCGGTGTGGGCCTCGGGCGACCAGCGGTGCCCGACCAGCCGGACGCCCTCGAACGGCGGCTCGTGGTTCGACGTCCAGTCGCCGAGCAAGTCGTCCAGCACCGGGTACAGCCGCTCCTCGGGTGGGTCCCACGGCTTGACGAGGTAGTGGTCCAGGCGCACCTCGTTGATGGCCCGGATCGCGCTGTCGGTGTCGGCGTAGGCCGTGAGCAGAACCCGCTTTGCGTCCGGAAACAGGTTGGTGGCCTCGGCGAGCAGCTCCACGCCCGTCATGTGGGGCATCCGCTGGTCGACGAGCAGCAGCGCCACCGCGTCGCCCTCGAGCTTCACCTGTCGAAGCACCTCGAGGGCGCGTTGCCCGGAGTCGGCGCGGATGACGCGGAACCGCTCGCCGAAGCCGTGGAGGACGTCCCGGGCCACCGCCTGGAGGACCTCGGCGTCGTCGTCCACGGCGAGGATCACCGGCTTGGCCACCGCGACACCTCCGCCCGTCCTCCGCGACCTCCTGGAGCGCGGTCCGGTCCTACACTGTGGCGAGGCAGGGCTCCCGGGCAACCGACGTTCGCATGAGGCGTCGCCGGTCGAACCCACTGGGGAGGTCTGGTGACCGAGGAGAGCCTGCAGCTCGCGGAGAGCGAGCAGCGCTACCGCGCCGTCATCGACAACGCGTGGGAGATGATCCAGAGCGTCCGACCTGATGGGACCTTCGAGTTCGTCAACCAGGCGTGGTTCGACACCCTCGGCTACACCACCGAGGACCTCGCCGGCCTCGACATCTGGGACATCATCCACGAGAGCTCGGTGGCGCACTGCCAGCTGCTGTTCCAGCAGGCGATCAAGGGCGAGCCCATCCCGTCGATGGAGGCGGTCTTCGTGGCCAAGGACGGCAGGGCCGTCCCGGTGGAGGGCAGTGTCACCTCCCGTGTCGTCGGTGAGGAGGTGGTGGCGACGCACGGCTTCTTCCACGACATCACCGAGCGACTGCGTTCCCGCGAGCTCGAGGTCGAGAACGCCGAGCTGGTCCGCGCGGAGCAGGCCCGCTACCTCGAGAAGATGGCAGCCCTCGGCAAGCTCTCGGCGGGCTTGGCCCACGAGCTCAACAACCCGTCCGCGGCGGTGACCCGTGCGGTGGCGCGGATCGGGGAGGCGATGTCAGCGCGGGACCTGGCTGCACGCGACCTCGTCAGGGCAGGGCTGGGCGCCGACCAGTGGCAGGCGGTGACGGCGCTCGCCGCCGGCCCTTCGTCCCTCGACGGCCGGCCCACGGCAGCGACCGACGATCCCATGGACCTGGACCGGCGGGAACGCGACGTGGAGAGCTGGCTCGGACAACGCGGCATACCGCAGGCATGGTCCCTGGCGCCCGGCCTGGCGCTGCTCGGCGTGGGCCGGCCCGACCTCGACGCACTCGCTGACGTGGTGCCCGACGAGGCGCTCGCCCCCACCCTGCGCTGGCTCGACGCGAGCGCGACGGTCAGCGAGTCGACCGAGATCCTGGCCCGCAGCAGCCAGCGGATCTCCGACCTCGTCGCGGCCGTCAAGGGGTACACCCACATGGACCGCGCGACCCAGCAGGACGTGGACGTCCACGCCGAGCTGGACAGCACGCTGGTGATCCTCGACCACCGGTTGCGCGACACGACGGTGCGGCGCGAGTACGACCGCAGCCTTCCGCCCGTGCACGTGGTGGGCAACACGCTCAACCAGGTGTGGACGAACATCGTGGACAACGCCCTGGACGCCATGGACGGCAAGGGCACCCTCACGATCCGTACGCGAGCTGGTCGGGCGGAGGACGGCGCGGACGGCAGCGCGGTCGTCGTCGAGATCGAGGACGACGGTCCGGGGATCCCGGACGAGGTGCGGACGAGGATCTTCGAGCCGTTCTTCACCACCAAGCCGCAGGGGCAGGGCACGGGGCTGGGACTGGACACCGCCTGGCGGGTCGTGAGCCAGGAGCAGCACGGCACCCTCACCGTCGACTCGGTGCCGGGGCGGACCGTGTTCACGGTGACCCTGCCGGCGGACGGCCCCGGGGCCCGCTCGGACTGACGTGCAGCGGACGAGCCGTCGGCCGGTGGGCGTGCGGCGCGACCGGCTCGGGGCCGCGCTGCTGCACGTTGCTCCTCGCCGGACTGCTCCTTGCGCGGACCTGGGCCGCGGCTCTCTGACAGACTCAGCCGCATGGACCACGGGGAGTTCCGTTCGGCCTACGGCCACGGATTCGGCCGCGTCGCCGCATGCACCGTCCCGGTCGCGGACGCCGACCCGGCACGCAACGCGGACACGATCCTCCAGCAGGTACGCGCCCTGCACCAGGACGGTGTCGCGGTCGCGGTGTTCCCCGAGCTGGGACTGTCCGGCTACGCCATCGACGACCTGTTGATGCAGGACGTCCTGCTCGACCAGGTCGACCGCGCGGTCGTCACCATCGCGGAGGCGAGCAAGGAGCTCCTGCCGCTGGTCGTCGTGGGCGCACCGCTGCGCCACCACAACCGCCTCTACAACTGCGCGGTCGTCATCCACCGAGGAGAGGTCCTCGGCGTCGCACCCAAGTCGTACCTGCCCACCTATCGCGAGTTCTACGAGAAGCGCTGGTTCGCCTCCGGTGCGGACCGACGCGGGGACCAGCTGCCCGTCCCGCACTGGCCAGGCGCCGACGACGAGGGTGAGGTCCGCTTCGGGCCGGACCTGCTCTTCCGGGCTGCCGACGTCGACGGGCTCGTCGTCCACGTCGAGGTCTGCGAGGACATGTGGGTGCCGGTGCCGCCGAGCGCCAAGGCGGCCCTGGCCGGGGCCACGGTCCTGCTCAACCTCTCCGCCTCGCCCATCACGGTGGGCCGCGCGGAGGACCGGCACCTCATGGCGCGCTCGGCGAGCTACCGGTGCAGTGCCGCGTACGCCTATGCGGCCGCTAGCCGGGGCGAGTCGACCACCGACCTGTCGTGGGACGGCATGACGATGGTCTACGAGATGGGGGACCTGCTCGGGGCGAGCGAGCGGTTCCCGCAGGCCGCCCGGGCCACCGTGGTCGATGTCGACCTCGACCGGCTGCGGCAGGAGCGGTTGCGGCAAGGATCCTTCGACGACAACCGGCACGCGGAGTCCATCGGCCTGGGCGCCGGCGACGCGTTCCGCACCGTCGACTTCACCGTCGACCCCCCGGGCGCGGACATCGGGCTGCGGCGCAAGGTCGACCGGTTCCCGTTCGTGCCCGACGACGCGGGCCGCCTGGCCCAGGACTGCTACGAGGCCTACAACATCCAGGTGTCCGGGCTCGAGCAGCGGCTGCGCGCGATCGGCGGTGGCGACCCGCAACGGATGCCCAAGGTCGTCATCGGCGTCTCGGGCGGCCTCGACTCCACCCACGCGCTGATCGTCGCCGCCAAGGCGATGGACCGGCTCGAGCACCCACGCACCGACATCCTCGGCTTCACCATGCCGGGCTTCGCGACGAGCCAGGGCACCAAGGACAACGCCATCCACCTCATGGACTCGCTCGGGATCACCTGGGAGGAGCTCGACATCCGCCCGGCGGCCACCCAGATGCTCAAGGGCCTCGGCCACCCCGCCGGGGACGGCGAGGAGGTCTACGACGTCACGTTCGAGAACGTCCAGGCCGGGCTGCGCACCGACTACCTGTTCCGCGCCGCGAACCAGAGGGGCGGCATCGTCCTCGGCACGGGCGACCTGTCCGAGCTCGCGCTCGGCTGGTGCACCTACGGCGTGGGCGACCAGATGTCCCACTACGGCGTCAACGCAGGTGTGCCCAAGACCCTGATGCAGCACCTCCTCAGGTGGGTGGTGAGCAGTGGCCAGTTCGGTGGGGACGCCGCCGTCAACGACACGCTCACCGCGATCCTCGAGCAGGAGATCAGCCCCGAGCTCGTCCCCGCCAAGGAGGGCGAGAAGATGCAGTCCACCCAGGACCGCATCGGGCCCTACGACCTGCAGGACTTCACGCTCTACCACGTGCTCCGGCTGGGGTACCGCCCGAGCAAGATCGCCTTCCTCGCCTGGCATGCCTGGTCCGACAAGGACGCCGGCGACTGGCCGGCGGGATACCCCGAGGGCCGCCGCGCGGCATACGACCTCGCCACCATCAAGCGGTGGGAAGAGGTCTTCCTCACCCGGTTCTTCAGCCAGCAGTTCAAGCGGTCCGCACTGCCCAACGGCCCGAAAGTCGTTGCCGGAGGCTCACTTTCGCCGCGCGGGGACTGGCGCATGCCGTCCGACGCCACCTCGCGGGCGTGGCTCGAGGAGCTCCGCGCGAACGTCCCGGAGGAGTGAGGGCCGAGGGCTCAGGCGTCAGTGGTGATCCACTCGCAGACCCAGTGCAGGGCCTCCCACGGGTCCGGACCGAGCACCGTCGAGAAGCGGTCACGGTGGCGTGACTGCGGGTCGTGGAGCACCGCGCTCCACGGCTCCCCCCGCCCGCTGACCCTCAGCGTGGCATGCCTCGACAACGTGCACGAGGCGACCTCGACCGTCATCGCACCTCCGGCACCGGCGGTTCGCTCCACCGAGAACGCGTGGCCGGCGATGATGTCGCTGCACCTGGCGGCCTCGGCCGCGCGCGCCCGGGCGCGGTCGTAGCTCGCCTGCGCGGCATTGCCCAAGGAGAGCGCCAGCGCTGAGCGCGCCGGCGCCAGGGTGGCGACCCCGCGGGCGCGCTGGGCGTCCTCGGCAGCGGTCTCGCGGTCCATCCATGCCTTGGTGACCGCTGCCGCGAGCTCATCCCTGGCTGCCGGCGCCGCATTCGCGACGTACCACGCGTTGTCGTAGAGCCTCTCGATCACCGTCATGTGCGTGCCCCCTGCCCGAGCCCGGCTGCTGTGGTGCCGGGCGGTCCTGCGTCTCCGCCCGGCGAAGCAATCGTCGCGTTCCGGCAGGCCGCGCCGCATCACGCAGCAGGGGGCGCGCGCCATCCACCACTCGGACGAGGCCATCGCTGCGGATGGTCCCGTTCGGCGCGGTTGGGCGCCGATTGGTCGAGCCGCGGCGCGGTGGAGCTCACCCACGACGCGAGCCCGCCGACGACGGATGGTGACGACGCGGCATACCTGCCTGCCATGGGGTGGCGCCGACCGCACGAGCGGCGCATAGTGGGAGTGGGTCGCGGGACAGGCCCGCAGCCCGGATCTGGAGCCGCCATGTCGCCGACCGCCGACCTGCCCGACCTCGTCCCGGTGCTCTCCGCCGGACGCCACCGCAATCCGCGCAAGGGTGCCTGCTTCATGGAGATGGCCTCCTACCTCGCGGGCGAGAAGTGGAGCGACCACCCGGTGTGCACGCACCCGCTGCTCGCGTCCCTCGCCCGCATGGTCAACGACTGCCTCTCCGACGAGGACCGGCCGCGGATCGCCGGGTTCATCCCCGACGTGGTCGGGCTGACCAGCGACGACCTCCAGGTGGACGTGGCGATCGCCATCCGGGCGGCAGCCGCGACGCTGCCGATCGCGCCGGCGGTGCGCCAGAACGTCATGGCTGTCGGGCTGCTCACCTCCCAGCGGATGCTGCGCACCCTCGGAGGCGACCACCCCGATCTCGAGGCGCTGTGCCACGACGCGTTCGTCGCCGTCCCGGAGGCGCATGCCTGGGCGCTGCGGTACGCCCGCGACTCCCGGACGAGCGAGCGCACCTTCCGCCGGCAGACTGCTCCGCACATCGTTGCCTACGCGGTGGAGGGCATCGCGGTGGCGTGCGTCCCGGACCCCGCCACCGAGCTGGTGAACCTGCTGCACGACTGCATTCGCGACACCGCCCGCCGGGTCCCGGCGCCCCAGCACGAGCCGGCAGCCGCGGAGCGGCGCCAGCCGGTCCCGTCACTGCGCTGAGCGTCGCCCTGAGCGTCGCCCTGAGCCGGTGCTGGGCCGGCGCTGGGCCGGCGCTGGGCCGGCTCGCACCAGCCTCGGCCCAATCCGACCCCACCCGACCCCAAGTCGGGTCCAAGTGGTGCTCAAGTCCCTGGGCGCACCGTGTTCCGCACACACCACCAGCGGAACAAGGAGTCACCCACCATGACCATCGAGCTCTCCACCACCCTGCGGCGCGGCGACGCGCTGCGCGGCCTCGGCACCGTCCAGCTGCCCGGCGACCCGGGGTACGACGCGGCCCGTCTGCCCTGGAACGTCGCGGTCGACCAGCGTCCGGCCGCAGCTGCCCACCCCACCGACGTGGCCGGGGTGCAGCAGCTGGTGCGCGCCGCCGCGGCGGCAGACCTGCGCATCGCGCCGCAGAGCACTGGCCACAACGCGGGACCACTTGCCGCACAGGGCCTCGACGACGTCCTCGTGCTGCGCACCTCGGCGATGACCGGTGTCACGGTCGACCCCGCCCGCCGCACCGCCAGGGTCGAGGGCGGTGCCCTGTGGATCCACGCCACCGAGCCCGCGGCCGAGCACGGCCTCGCCGCCCTCCACGGCTCGTCACCCGACGTCGGCATCGCCGGCTACTCCCTTGGCGGCGGGATCGGCTGGTACGCCCGCAAGCTGGGCCTCGCCACCAACAGCCTCACCGCCGTCGAGCTGGTCACCGCCGAGGGCGAGCACCTGCGCGCCGACGCCTACCGCAACCCGGAGCTCTTCTGGGCCCTGCGCGGTGGCGGCGGCTCCTTCGGCGTGGTCACCGCACTGGAGTTCCGCCTCTACCCGATCGAGACGGCATACGCCGGGATGATGGTCTGGGACGTCACCCGTGCCGAGTCCGTCGTGCAGGAGTGGGCCGCCTGGGCCCCCACCGCCCCCGACGAGGTGACCACCGCGCTGCGGGTCCTCAACCTGCCGCCGCTGCCAGACATCCCGGCACCCCTTCGTGGACGCTCGGTCGTCGTCATCGACGGGGCGGTCCTGACCGGTGACGCGCAGGCGGAGTCCATCCTCGGCGGGCTGCGCGCCCTGCACCCGGAGATCGACACCTTCGCAAGGGTGGCGGCGCGCACCCTCACCAGGCTCCACATGGACCCCGAGGGCCCGTCGCCCTTCGTGTCCGACACCGCGATGCTGGACGCCTTCCCGCAGGCCGCGATCGACGCGTTCCTGGGCGAGGTCGGGCCGGGCACCTCCTCCTCCCTGCTGCTCGCCGAGCTCCGCCAGCTCGGCGGCGCCCTGGGCCGTGACCACGAGGGGGGTGGCGCCCTGAAGCGGCTCGACGCCCAGTTCGTCGCCTTCGCCGGGGCCATCGCGGCAACTCCGGAGATGGCCACGCAGGGCGAGCACGATGCGCACCGCCTCATGAAGGCGCTCGCGCCCTGGGCCAACGGCCGCAACTACCTCAACTTCGCCGAGGGCGCGGTCGACCCCCGCACGGGGTACGACGAGCTGACCTGGTTGCGGCTCAAGGCGATCCGCTCCGCGGTCGACCCCAACGGCCTGTTCGTGGGGAACCACCGGATCCCGCGGCTGGTCGAGGACGGACGAGTAACCGACTGAGGGGTCGCCCAGGGAGTGATCACGATCGGAGGGGCGGGGCCGGTATGCCGCGGGGGCGCGGCATACCGGCCCTTTCCGTCCGATTCCGCCCACGGTCGTCACCGTGGTCACCTCGATTGCGGTGTGCGGCAGGGGATTGCGGTCCTATCCTCGGCCGGGTGAGAGTGGGTGTCCTCGGTGCCGCCCAGGCCTCCATCGGCGACGCCCCGGTGGACCTCGGCACCCGCAAGCAGCGCGCCCTGGTCGCGGCGCTCGCGATGGGGGATGGTCGACCCGTGTCGGTCGACACGCTCGTCGACATGCTGTGGCCCGAGGGCGCTCCACCGGGGGTTCTGGGCACCCTGCAGGCGTATGTCGCCGGGCTGCGGCGCGCACTGGAGCCCGCCCGCGCCGCGCGGGCTCCGTCCACGGTGCTCGTCACCGTCGCGCCCGGATACGTCCTGCGCGTCCCGGACGACGCCCTCGACGCCGCGCGCTTCGACCGCGCCGTCAGCCGCGCGCACCACCGGATGGGGCAGGTCAGCCGCCTCCACGAGACCCGGGGGCTCAGCGCCGACGAGCTGACCGCGGTGGTCACCGAACTCGACGCGGCACTCGCCGAGTGGCGCGGGCTGCCCTACCTCGAGCTGGAGGACGCCCCCGCGGCGGTCGCCGAGCGGGCCCGCCTCGAGGAGCTCCGCCTGGTCGCGCTGGAGGACCGGGCGGTCGCCGCGCTCGAGCTGGGCCACCACGCCACCGTCGCCGCCGAGCTGGAGGGGCTCACGAAGGCCCATCCACTTCGCGAGCGGCTGTGGGCGCTGCGCGTCCTGGCCCTGACCCGGTCCGGACGCCAGGCCGAGGCCCTGGAGTCGCTGCGCGAGGTGCGTGAGGTGCTGTCCGACGAGCTCGGCCTGGAGCCGGGTCCGGAGCTGCGCGACCTGCAGACCGCGGTGCTCCGGCAGGACCCTGCCCTCGACTGGGAGCCGCCGTTGGCTGCCGCAACTGTCCCGCCTGTCGCACCCACCCCCGGCCGCACCGAGTCGGACACCACTGTCACCGCCTCGCGGATCACGTCCTACGTCCCCACCCTCCCCCCGTGGCCGATGGTGGGCCGCGAGGACCCCCTCGACCAGCTCGTGCACGTCCTCGAGCAGGCCGAGTCGGGCACCCCTGCACTTGCCGCGCTGGTCGGCGACCCCGGCATCGGCAAGAGCCGGCTCGCGGCCGAGCTGGCCCGGGTGGCGGGTCAGCGGGGTGTCACCGTGCTGCTCGGTCGCTGCTCGCAGGACGACGGTGCTCCCCCGCTGTGGCCGTGGCAACAGGTGCTCCGCGGCCTCGGGCGAGACCTGCCCGAGGAGGACGGCCGCGAGGACGGCGGCGCCCGGTTCCGCGCCTGGGAGGCGATCGCCGGCGAGGTCGTTGACGCTGCCGCGCAACGCACCCTCCTGGTGGTGCTCGACGACCTGCACTGGGCCGACGTGGCGTCCCTGAGGGTGTTGCGGCTGCTGGGCGAGACGGTGCACACCGGCCACCTGATGGTCCTCGGCACCTGGCGTGGCCATCCCGAGCCGGCGGAGGCGCTGCTGGACGCCGTCGAGACGTTCGCCCGCCGGCACGCCCTGCGGATCGAGCTCGCGGGGCTGGGCACGGCGGACACCTCGCGCGTGGTCGAGGCGGTCAGCCTGGCGTCTCCCACCGAGTCCGAGGCAGACGCGCTGCGCGTGCGCACGGACGGCAACCCGTTCTTCCTCGTCGAGTACGCCCGACTGGCCCGGGAGGACGGCGACCTGTCCGCGCTGCTCGCCGAGCCACATCCGCCCGCGGCGGTGCACGACGTGCTGACCCGACGGCTGCAGCGGCTCCCCCACGCGTCCGTTTCTGCGTTGCGCTGGGCAGCCGTGGTCGGCCGTGCCTTCGACCTGATCACCGTGTGCGCGGCCTCCGACGTCGACGAGGAGAGCCTCCTCGACCGGCTCGACCCCGCGCTCGACGCCGGGCTCGTCCGCGAGGACGACATCGGCCGCTACCGCTTCAGCCACGCGCTGGTTCGCGACACGATCTACGGCGACATCCCCGCGACCCGGCGGGCCCGCGCCCACGCCAAGGTCGCGGAGGTGATGCAGGGCCTCCCGGGCCGCGAGTCCGAGCGTGCGCGGCACTGGCTCGCCGCCGGTCCGGCCCACGCCGCCCGCGCCTGGCTGGCCGCCGTCGGTGCCGCTGCGCTGGCCCGTCGCCTGCACGCCCACGAGGAGTCGGCCGACCTGTTGCGCGCCGCGCTGGCCGTACTGCCCCAGGACCCCGACGCGACACCCCGTGAACGCTACGACGTGCTGACCGACCTCGCCGACGCCCAGCGCTGGTCCGGCGACTGGAAGGGGCTGGTCGCGACGGCCGAAGACCTCATCGAGGTGGCCCGCGGGCTCGATGACCCCGAGCTGCTGGCCCGGGCTGCGACGACCACGGCGGTGGGTGCGCTGTGGCAGTCGGGTCCGCACGGCACGGTGAACGACGTGGTGGTCGACGCCCTGCGGGAGGTGCTCGGGCTGCTTCCCCCCGAGGACTCGGCGGTGCGGTCACGGGTCATGCTCAGCCTGGCTCTGGAGATCTACTACGGGTCGACGTTCGAGGAGCGCCGTGCCCTGGTGGACGAGGGGATCGCCATGGCGCGGCGCCTGGGTGACGACACCCTGCTGCTCGACGTGTGCCAGCTCGCCTACGTCGCGCTGTGGTGCCAGCGGACCGCCGAGGAGCGCCGCGAGCTCGTGACCGAGGCGATGGAGCTGGCCCACCGGATCGGCGACGAGCGTGCCTACGTCGTCTCGACGACGCTGCGGGCCGTGGTGGCGGGGGAGCTGGGCCTGGTCGAGGAGATGTGGGAGCACGCCGCCGTGGCGCGCGACTGGGCCAAGCGGCTCCGTCTGCCCTACGGCGTGATCGTCCTGGACAGCCTCGAGCTGCCCTGGCTCGCGATGGCCGGCCGGTTCGAGGAGTGCGAGGAGCAGCTGGCGAACATCGTGCGCCTCGACCAGGAGCTGTCGCTGGCGCAGAGCGAGGACGCCACGACCGGCGCCCTGATGTCGCTGCGGCTCTGGCAGGGCCGCTCCGCCGAGGTGGCTCCCGTGATGGAGCGGTTCGCGGCGGTCAGCCCACTGCCGGCCACCTCGACCGTGCTGGTCTTCTGGATGCGTGGCGGCGAGGAGGAGCTGGCTCGGGCGTGCCACCGCGAGCACCCAGTCGACCTCGCCGACGACGACTGGTTCTCCATGCTCAACTGGTGTGCGGCTGCAGAGGCCGGTCTGTGGCTGGACGACCACGCCATGGCTTCCGCGGCCTACGAACGGATGGCGCCGTACGCCGGACGTTCGTGCTGCGCCGGGTCCGGCAACGCCATGGGTCCGGTCGACACGTACCTCGCGCAGGCAGCCGCTGCCGTGGGTGAGCGCGAGCTCGCCGCCGAGCATGCCGACCGGGCACTCGAGCTGTGCGAGCAGTGGCAGATCCCGCTGGCTGCGCAGTGGCTGCGCGGCCAGCGGGAGCGCTTCGGATTCTGACTCCGCGAGGACCGCGCGGCTCAGCGCACGTGGCGGAACGCGACCCGCTCGCGCCGCTCGAACCCGGGCCGGGTGAGCCGCCAGAGGATCTCGTTCGCCTTGCCCGACTTGCCGAAGACCTGCCGCCGCAACGGCCCGGGCACCTCGTGCGCGGCCCAGGGGACGAGCCTCAGGATCTTCGAGAACGACATCCCCCGGCGGAAGTGCTCCGCCTCGAGGTGCTCCCAGTCCTGCTGCGTCAGCACCTCCTGGATGATCGCGATGGCCTCGGTCTCCTCGTGCCGCAGGTGGCGCCTCAGGCTCTCCTTCGCAGCGCACAGCCGCACCGCGAGCGCCGCGCGGGTGTCCTCGTCGGCATGGGTCGACAGCCGCGCGAACCCGGCCGCGCAGGCGTGCAGCACCGGGTCGATCTCGGCGTGCTCCGCCTCCATCGCCTCGAGGACGACCCGGCCCTCGGCGTCCGTGCGCTCCATGAGCAGGGGCCACAGGCCGGTGTCCTCGCCGGAGTGGTGGTGGTGCAGCAGCTCGGCGAACAGGTCCCACCGCTCGGCGAGGGCCCGCCAGCTCTGCCGGTCGTGCACCGGTGTGCTGCTGGCGGCTGCGGCGAACGCGGTGAGGTCACGCCGGAAGGCGTGGTGCATCACGTACATCATCACCATGTCGACCGGGCCGGGGTGGGCGGCGGTCTGTCCGGGGAAGGTGAGCTGCTCGGGCCAGTCGTGGGTCGTGGTGGTCATGGTCGTCGTCCTCCAGGCGGTGCGGTCGAAGTGGTCGCGACCAGCGTCGCGACCAGCGCTTGCACACCGCTTGGGACTGACTTGGGGTCGGTGGGCCGGGCTGCTCAGTCCGCAGCCCGCGTCTGGCGGCGCAGCATCGGCGGCAGGAAGGCGGCCCCCGGTGCGGCCGGTGTGAGGGCGGCCCGGTCGGAGGGGTTGGAGATGCCGCACTGCTTGAGCGACAGGCAGCCGCAGCCGATGCAGGAGTCGAGCTTGTCCCGCAGCGCCTCGAGCGCGGCGACCTGCTCGTCGAGCCTGGTGCGCCAGTGCTGGGAGATGCGCTGCCAGTCGGACTTCGTCGGTGTGCGGTTGCTCGGGAGCCGGCCCAGCTCCGAACGCACTTCGTCCAGCGTGAGGCCCACGTTGCTGGCCGCCCGGATGAACGCGAGCCGGCGCAGCGTGCTGCGCCGGTAGCGGCGCTGGCCGCCGCTCGTCCGGGTGGCCTCGATGAGCCCCTCACGCTCGTAGAACCGCAAGGCGGATGCGGCGAAGCCACTGCGCCGCGACACCTCGGCCACTCCCAGCAGGTCGGTGGTCTCCAAGAGAGTGCTCCTTGACTTGAACTTCACTTCAACTTGAAGGATGACTCCAGCAGCACCTCGATGACAAGTACCCGAAGTCCAACGACCCACTGGAGGTCACCATGTCCACAGCACTCGTGACCGGCGGATCCGCCGGCCTGGGCAAGGCGCTCGCGACCGCCCTCGCCCAGCTCGGCTGGCAGGTGGTCGTCGACGGGCGTGACCCCGCGCGGCTGCACGAGGCCGCTCGAGAGATCGGCGCCGGGGTCCGCCCGGTGGTCGGGGACGTGCGCGACTCGCGTCACCGCGAGCGGCTGGTCCGCGAGGTCGACGATCTCGGTGGCCGCCTCGACCTGCTGGTCAACAACGCCAGCACGCTGGGTCCCACCCCGTTGAGACCGGTCGCAGAGCTGGGTGCCGAGGAGTTGGCCGACATCTGGCTCACCAACGTCGCTGCCCCCCTCGCGCTCACCCAGGCGTTGCTTCCGTCGCTGCGCGCCGTCGGTGGTGTCCTCGTCAACGTCTCGTCCGATGCCGCGGTGGAGCACTATGAGACGTGGGGCGGGTATGCCGCGTCGAAGGCTGCCCTCGACCACCTCACCGTGACGCTCGGGGTCGAGAACCCGTGGCTCGCCGCCTACGCGGTCGACCCCGGTGACATGCGGACCGCAATGCAGCAGTCCGCCTTCCCCGGTGAGGACATCGGCGACCGGCCGCTTCCGGAGACGGTGGTGCCGCACCTGCTCGCGCTGCTGGCACAGCGTCCACCGAGCGGCCGGTACCGTGCCGCGACGTTCGCGACGGACCGTCAGGGGGTGTCGGCGTGAACCTGCTCGGAGCGGCTCCGCTCACCAGCTTCTCGCCCCCGGACGACCGTACGGCACCCGGTCCGCCGGAGGAGCGCGGCCTGGCGCGCGACGAGGTCCGCCTGCTCGTCGCGGCCGCACCAGGGACCGTGAGCCATGCCCGGTTCCGGGACCTCCCGGCCCACCTGGAGCCGGGTGACGTGGTCGTCGTCAACAACTCAGCGACCCTGGCGGCGGAGCTCGACGCGGAGCTCGTGGGTCGCGGACCTGTGGTCGTCCACCTGGCCAGCAGGCTCGACGATGGGACGGACGTCGTGGAGCTCCGCTCGGCGCCGGACGCGGCGCGGCCGGTGCTCGACGCCGCGGCAGGCGACCGGGTGGCCCTGCAGGCTGGTGCGGCCCTCGACCTGCTCGAGGCGTACCCGCGGCCGGGGTCCTCACCCACGGGCAACGGCACTCGGCTGTGGCGGGCTCGGTACACCGGTGCGCGGCCGCTGAGCCAGCACCTGCTGCGCTACGGCCGCCCGATCGCCTACGGCTACCTCGACCGGCCCTACCCCCTCACCGCCTACCAGACGGTGTTCTCGCACCGTCCCGGAAGTGCCGAGATGCCGAGTGCGGGACGCCCGTTCACTGCGGAGGTCGTCGCCCGGCTGGTGGCCCGTGGGGTCACGGTCGCGACCGTGACGCTGCACACCGGCGTGTCCTCACAGGAGGCCGGTGAGGCGCCGCAGCCGGAGTGGTTCGAGGTGTCCGCCACCACAGCGGGCGCCGTCAACGCGGCACGGGCTGCGGGCCGCAGGGTGGTGGCGGTCGGGACGACGGTCACCCGGGCGCTGGAGTCGGCGGTCAACCCCGGGGAGGTGCGAGCCGCCGTGCGTGCGGCCAGCGGGTGGACCGAGCGGGTGGTCAGCCGCGAGGACCCGGCGCGGGTCGTGACCGGGCTGGTCACCGGCTGGCACGACCCGGACGCCTCACACCTGCTGCTCGTCGAGGCGGTGGCCGGCACGGCCCTGACCCAGCAGGCTTACGACGAGGCGAGCCGTCATGGGTACCTCTGGCACGAGTTCGGCGACTCGGCCCTGCTGCTCCCCGACTTCGCGAGGGGGCCCGAGCGCACCTAGCCTTGGGTCATGACTGCGTCGTTCTGGCCGTGCTCCGCCCACGCGGAGCGTGGGACCCGGCTCCTGGGTCGCTCGTGTCCGCCCACGCGCAGCGTGGGACCCGGGAGTGTTGTCGCATGACCCTCGGCGAGCTGCTGGTCGACGCCTTCACCCGGATCCGCGAGGGGGCCGCCGGCGCCGTCGACGGCCTGACCCCCGAGCAGCTCGCCCAACGGCCGAGCACCAACGCCAACTCGATCGCCTGGCTCGTGT
>DASUKI010000193.1:0-2450 GCA_036278855.1 Pedococcus sp. | reverse complement strand
CCTGCGCCGGCGTCGCGAGCTGACCCTGGTCGAGGTGGCCGATCGGGCAGGGATCTCGCCGCAGTACCTGTCCGAGTTGGAGCGTGGTCGAAAGGACCCCTCCTCCGAGGTGCTGGCGGCTGTCACCGTCGCCCTCGGGAGCAGTGTCCAGGACGTGATGCAGCTGGCCTCGCTCGACCTGCGCCGGCAGCGCGGCTCGGCGGTGGCCCCGGCGGGCGAGATCCAGCTCGCCGCCTGAGGCCAGCACCACGCCACACCTCCGGCCCTTCAGGTCGAGAGGCCACGACACGCTGAACCGCCCGCTGCGACTTCAGCGTGTCGTGGCCTCTCGAACGTGCCGCGTCGCTGCGCAGCGCAGGGGTCTCAGGCCGCCACCTGCTTGCGGTAGGCCACCAGCTGGTCGACGAGGCCGTAGGCGACGGCCGCCTCCGGCGTGAAGATGCGGTCGCGGTCGGTGTCGGCGCGCAGTGCCTCGACCGGCTGCCCCGTGTGCTCGGAGAGCACCCGCTCGGCCTCCGCGCGCAGCCGGACCACCTCGTCGGCCTCGAGAATCAGGTCGGGGATGGCGCCCTGGCTGCGCGCCGACGGCTGGTGGAGGAGCACCCGGGCATGCGGCAGGATGCTGCGCCGCCCGGCGTCGCCGGCGGCGAGCAGGATCGCGGCCGTGGAGCACGCCTGGCCGATGCAGGTGGTGGCCACCGAGGCGCGGACGAACTGCATCGCGTCGTAGACGGCGAAGGCCGCGGTCAGCGAGCCACCCGGGCTGTTGATGTAGAGGTTGATCGGCTGGTCGGGGCTCTCGGACTCGAGGTGCAGGATCTGGGCGATCAGCGCGTTGGAGACTCCGTCGACGATCTCGGTGCCGAGGTAGACGATGCGTTCGCCGAGCAGGTGGCTGTACACGTCCATGATCCGGTCGCCGCGCGGGTCGGTCCGCAGCACGTTGGGGATGGGGTAGCTGTTCATGCCGCACCTCCGAGGCCGGCGGGGGAACGGCGCTGCGGGCGGACCGCGTCGAGCGAGTCCAGCACACCGTCGATGAAGCCGTAGTCCAGCGCCTGCTCGGCGGAGTACCAGCGGTCGCGGGCGGAGTCGTCCCGGATCCGCTCGACCGGCTGCCCGGTGTGCTCGGCGATGAGGCCGAGCACGGTCTGCACCATGTGCCGCAGGTCCTCGGCCTGCAGCTCGATGTCGACCGCGGTTCCGCCGATGCCGGCGGAGCCTTGGTGCATGAGGATCCGGGAGTGCCTCAGCGCGTAGCGCTTGCCGTGCGTGCCCGCGGTGAGCAGGAACTGCCCGGCACTGCAGGCGAGCCCCAGCGCCAGCGTCGAGACGTCGTTGGGGACCAGCTGCATCGCGTCGTGGATGGCGAGCATGGCGGGCACCGATCCGCCGGGGGAGTTGATCCACAGGCTGATGTCCGCCCGGGGGTCGGCGGCCGAGAGCAGGAACAGCTGGGCGCACAGCCGCGTGCCTCCCGCGTCGTCGAGCTCGCCGTCGAGGACGAGGATCCGTTGTTCGAGGAGCCGGCTGGTGAGGTACTCGGTCATCGGAAGGGGGCCGGGGGCCATGGTGGTTTCGCGCATGACCCCACTGTCGTCAGCGCCTGGCCGCGCGGACCACGATCTGCTGCTGTGAGCAGAACCGGGCACGACAGCGGGACCAGGCGCTCGGCCTGGTCCCGTGTTCCCGGTGTCCGACTACCGGAGGACCGGGTGCCTGCGAACCAGCGGGACCCTGGCCCACACCTTGCCGAAGCCCCAGGTGTCGCCCGCGAGGACGAGGGCCAGGGCGACGAGGCTGATGAGGCCGATCACGTGGTCGTCGATGACGGGGTTGTTCTCCAGCGGGAGCGAGGCGGCCCACATGAACGCGTAGAGCAGCGCGCCCGCGGCGGCGGCAATGCGCATCGCGATGCCGAGCGTCAGGGCAAGGCCGATGCCCAGCAGGCCGGCCATGAACAGCCAGTCCGCCCAGGCCTGTCCGGCCATCCCGTTGAAGAAGCCCTTGAAGGGGTTGTCCGCCGGGACCCCGAACTTCAGGAACCCGGTGGTGGGGCTGCCGCCGTTGATCCACGCTGCGGGGCCGAACCGGTCGACGACACCCTTGGCGTCGACGCCCGTGTGGAACCCGAGGGCGAACAGCTTGTCGAAGAAGGCCCACAAGAAGGTGAGCCCGAAGGCGAAGCGCAGGACCGCGAGGCCCTTGCGCGCTGCACCGTGGGTGACCACGTCGTGCTCGACCATTACATCGAGCTTGGGGTGGCGCTGGATGGTTGTCATGGCGGTTGCCTCCTTGGTGGGCCGGTAGGCCCTTTGTCGGACAACCTCAGCGTCGCGTGGCACCGAGCCGGCCATGAGGGCCAAAGGTCCCCACCGAACCCCGCGGCGGTGTTCCCTGCGTCACACCCGCTCAGGGCACGGTCGGCAGCTCCAGCCTCGCCGGCGCCG
>DASUKI010000192.1:0-2064 GCA_036278855.1 Pedococcus sp. | reverse complement strand
CCGGCGGACTGGCCGACTTCTCCTCGGGGCGCCGCGGTCGCTGAGGCGACCACCCGGCATACCCATCCCTTCTGGTTCGCCGGGGCGCGGCCGAAGGTCCACCCGCTGACGTAGTCCCGTCGCGCCCGTGGGCTGCAGAATCGGACGAGTGGTCGGGAACCGCAACCTCGTCATGCTCCAGCTCAGCTGGCTCGCGTGGATGACCTGCGAGTGGGCGGTGCTCGTCGCGCTCTCGGTGCTGGCCTACGACCTCGGTGGCGCGTCGGCGGTCGGCCTGGTGGGCGCGGCGCGGCTCTTGCCGGGCGCCATCATCGGACCGGGCGTGGCCTCGCTCACCGACCGGATGCGCCGGCCGCTGGTCCTGGCACTCGGCCATGGTGTCTGGTGTGTCACCTGCGCAGCTGTCGCCTTCGCGTCGGCGGCCGGCTCGCTGCCGGTCATCGTGCTGGCGGTTGCCGCCGGGTCGGTGGTCAGCGCGCTGGCCAAGTCCTGTGTGAGGGCACTGCAGTCGCAGGTCGTGCGCACGCCCGGCGAGCTGGTGTGGGCCAACTCCGTCTACAGCGGTGCCGAGGCCGTGGGCACCGTGGCGGGGCCGGTCGTCGCCGGGCTGCTCCTCGCGGGCTCGAGCACGACCGTGGCGTTCTGGGCGATCGCGGCGGTGTACCTGGTCAGCGGTGTGGTCTCCGCCTCGATCCGTACGCCGTTCCAGCCGCCGCGTCGCGGCGGCCGTACGTGGCTGGGTGAGGCCTTCGCCGGGTTCGCCGTCCTGCTCGGGCGGGACCTGCGGCTGTTCCTCGCCCTCGCCGCCGCCCAGTGCGTCATGCGCGGGCTGGTCAACGTCTTCCTGGTGGTCATCGCGCTCGACCGCTTGGGTGGTGAGGGTCGGGCGGCCGGCCTGTTCGCGGCCGTTGGCGTCGGCGGAGTCCTCGGCGCGGCCGTGGCCTCCCGGTCCTCCGGTCGCAGCGCTGGGCAGCGGTTCGCGCTCGCGCTGTGCCTGTGGGGGCTGCCGGTGGCCCTGATGGGCCTGGTCGACCAGCCGTGGGTGCCGTGGCTCGCCATGGGTCTGGTGGGCATCGGCAACGCACTCGAGGACATCTTCATGTTCACCCTCACGGACCGCCTGGTTCCCGACGCCGTGGCCGGACGCGTCTACGGCGCGTTCTGGAGCCTGATGGCGGGGGCGGTGGGTTTGGGCTCGTTGGCTGGGCCACTGCTGGTCGGTTGGCTCGGACTCGGCCCCGCAATGGTCGTCTCGGGCCTGGCGATGACAGCTGCGCCGCTGGCGTCATTGCCGGTGCTCCGGCGTCAGGACCGCGACTTCGCGGATCCCGCTGTGGCGCAGCGGTTCCAGGTCCTGGAGCGCGTTGCGATGATCAGCCCCCTACCCCGGCTGGGACTGGAGCGCCTGGCCCGCCGCGCGGTGCCGGTAACCCTGGAGGACGGCGAGGTCGCGGTGCGCCAGGGTGACCGGCCAGACCGGTACGCGGTCGTCGCGCACGGCGAGGTTGCCGTGGAGCAGGATGGACGAGAGGTGCGCGTCCTGGGTCCGGGAGACGGGTTCGGCGAGGTCGCCCTGCTGGGCGGGCAGCACCGGACCGCGACGGTCGTCTCGCGCGGGCGGTCCGAGGTCTTGTGGCTCGACGGGCGTGACTTCGTCGCCGCCGTGACCGGGCACCGCGAGGCGGACGCCGAGGTGCACCAGACGATCGGCCGCTACCTCGACGAGGACGCCGCCAGACGCGGCGACGGTGCAGGGGGCGATGACCCCGGGCCCGCCTGAGGGCGCGCGTCCCGACCGACCAGCCCCTGTCTCCTTCCCGCTCAGTCCGCGAACCTGCTGACGTGGACCCAGTCGAACGTCGTGGTGAAGCCCGTGCCGCCCATCGACACGAGGCCGATCCGAACTGCACCGTCGAGCCTCCAGGTCGCACCTCGGTCCCAGGTCATGCCGTCGAGGCTGGTGTAGGCGGTGTAGGTGTCCCCGTTGACGCCCCGGCGGTGCACGAGCCGCAGCCAGGTCCAGTCGCCCACCGGGCCCACGACCGAGTTGCCGTAGCTCGGGTA
>DASUKI010000191.1:0-5775 GCA_036278855.1 Pedococcus sp. | reverse complement strand
CGACGTGATGCCACGCTCGGCGAACCCGGTGAGGGCACGCAGGTACTCGGGGAGCCGAGCGACCGTGGCGTCGGGGATGCCCCGGCGGGAAGTGGGGTCGGCGGACAAGGGTCTTCCGGGCTCCTTCTCATGGCGGCTGCCCACACCTGGCTGGAGCGGACGGGAGCCTCTGCAGGCTACGCTCTTGTGAAGGGATGCACAAAGTCACAAGCGGCGCCCTCCCGCTGCTCGGGACGACCGGTCCGCCGCGCGGGGCCGCCTCGGGCGCTCAGGCGCCCAGCGCGGCCCGCAGCCGCGCCTCGTCCACCCGCCAGTAGTCGTGCTGCCGCCCGTCGACCAGGGTCACCGGGATCTGCTCCCAGTACTGCTCGGCGAGGGCCGGCTCGTCGGCGATCGAGCGCTCCTCCCAACCGACGGCGAGGTCGGCCGCGACCCGCTCGATCACCGTCCGCGCGTCGTCGCACAGGTGGCAGCCGGGCTTGCCGATCAGGGTGATGCGCACCGGCGCCCGGGTGGGGACCACCGACCCACTGTATGCCGCGTGGTCACCCCTATCCTGTGCGCCATGGCTGAGCGGGTGCACCGGGCTGTCGAGCTCGATGCAGCACTGGGCGTGTCCCGCGAGCCGGGGGTCGCGGCCTTCTTCGACGTCGACAACACGATCATGCGCGGCGCCTCGATCTGGCACCTGGCGCGCGGGCTGTGGCGACGGGACTTCTTCACCCTGCGCGACGTGAGCTCGATGGCGTGGAAGCAGGTCCGGTTCGCCCTGCTGGGGGAGAACCTCGAGCACGTCGAGCAGATCCGGGCGCAGGCGCTGGGCTTCATCGCGGGCCACTCGGTCGCGGAGATCCGCGCCATCGGCGAGGAGATCTTCGTCGAGGCGATGCAGGACAAGATCTGGCCGGGTACGCAGGCGCTGACCCGGATCCACCTCGACGCGGGCGAGGAGGTCTGGCTGGTCACCGCCACCCCGGTCGAGGTGGCTGAGGTGATCGCCACGCGGCTGGGCCTGACGGGCGCGCTGGGCTCGGTGGCGGAGTCCGTCGACGGCGTCTACACCGGACGCATGGTCGGCGACTTCCTCCACGGCGCGGCAAAGACCCGGGCCGTCGAGGCGCTGGCCGACCAACGCGGGCTGGACCTGTCCAGGTGCTCGGCCTACTCCGACTCGGCCAACGACATCCCCATGCTCTCCCTCGTCGGCCACCCGTGCGCGATCAACCCGGACAGCGCGCTGCGCGAGCACGCGAAGGCGCACGGCTGGACCATCCGCGACTACCGCACCGGCCGGCGGGCGGCGAAGGTCGGGGCGCAGGCGGTGGCCACCGCGGCCCTGGCCGGGGTGCTGGCGGCGGCCCGCCGCCGCGCCCGCTGAGGGCTCGCCCACGGGCAGCTGCCGTGTGCCGCGGGGCCGGCCCCGCGGCATACGGCAGCTGTGTCCCACGTCTCCACTGACAAAGCTGCCGATATCGGGGAAACTGGGCGCTCAGGAGGTCTCCATCCGCATCCTCGTGCGCCCACGACTCAGCACCGCCAGCCCGCTCGCGGTGCTGGCTGGGCGACCCCTGGCGCCGGCGTTCGCCACCGTGCCAACGAGCGGGCCGGGCGCGGGTCACGGCCGCCACGGCATGGGTCCGGCCACCGCCGGCTTCCTGTCCTCGCTCCGGGTGCTGCTCAGCGTCGCCGACGAGGCCGGCCGGCTCCCCGGTGGCAATGCCGGCGGTGGCAGCGCAGCCCGGGCGGGCTTCGCACCGGGCGAGGCCCCGCAGGACTTCGAGCGCATCTCGGCGCTGGTCGAGCTCGCCCAGCGTGGCGACGCGGAGGCGTTCGGGGTGCTCTACGAGCGCTACGTCGACACCGTCTACCGGTACGTGTACGTCCGGGTCGGGAGTCGGCAGCTCGCGGAGGACATCACCTCCGAGACGTTCCTGCGCGCGCTGCGCCGGATGGACTCCTTCTCCTGGCAGGGCCGAGACATCGCCGCCTGGTTCGTCACCATCGCCCGCAACCTGATCACCGACAACGCCAAGTCGGCGCGCTTCCGGTTCGAGGTCAGCACGGCAGACATGCTCGACGCCGACCCGCGTGTCGAGGCCGCGCCCGAGGGAGAGGTGCTCGACCGACTGCGGGACGAGCGGCTGCTCGAGGCGGTGAAGAGCCTCAAGCCCGAGCAGGCCGAGTGTGTGGTGCTGAGGTTCCTCCAGGGCCTCACCCTCGCCGAGACCGCCAAGGTGCTCGGCAAGTCCGAGGGTGCGGTCAAGCAGCTCCAGCTGCGCGCGGTGCGCGCCCTGCACCGGGAGCTCGCCGATGTGGACCTCTGAGCGACGGGCATTTCGCTACGTGTCGGCGCGTAACTTCCGGGCGACGCCGTCGTTCTCAGCACGAACGACCACGAGCACGAAGACCGCAGGGCTGGGGAGAGGGGTGTCGGCATGCGTCTCCTGAACCGTCCGGCAGACCAGTTCCAGCATGCCCTCGAGGGGCAGCAGCCGAGCGACGCCGAGATCGCCCACCTGCTCTCGACCAGCCGTCACCTCGTCGAGCTGGGGGGCGTCGGGCCGCTGCCCGACGCTGCCTTCGTCACCCAGCTGCGCGAGCGGCTGATGGCCGAGGCGGCCTCCCTGCCCACCCCGAGCCAGGCCACCGCCCGCGGCGCGGCGTCGCGTCGGGGCGAGGCGCGCAGCGCCCCCGTCGTGGTCGTGGTCGGCCGCGGCCTGCCCCGGCTGCTCGCGGGCGCGGTGGCCTCCGCCCTCGTCGTCGGCGCGCTGGTGGGGATCGCCTCGCGCAGCACCCTGCCCGGCGACACCCTCTACCCCGTCAAGGGCTGGCTCGACAGCGTCGCGGTGCGCATGGCCGACAGCGACCTCGACCGTGGGCGCACCCAGCTGGCCCAGGCCCAGGAGCACATCTCCGACGCCCGCGACCTCGCCGGCCACCCTCGGCCCGACGCCACCGACATCAACGTCGCCCTCGCCGCGGCGATCGACAGCGTCCGCTCCGGCCAGCGCTCGCTCGACGCGGCCTGGACCGACACCGCCAACCCGCAGGCGCTGCTCGCCCAGCGCGACTTTGCCGCCCGGGCACTGCCCCAGGTCGAGGCGCTGCGCACCGAGGCCCCGGCCGGTTCGCAGGTCCTGGTCGGCAAGCTCGAGGCGCTGCTCCACGACACCGAGGCCGCAACGGTGCGCCGGCTCGCGGCGTGCGGCTCCGCGTGCAGCGGGGCGGCGTCGCAGGCGGTGGACGACCTCACCGTCCCGAGCAGCGCCCTCACCGGGGGCGCGTCCGGGGCAGCCACGCCGTCGCCACGCACCACCTCGGACGGCATCACCGTGCCCGGCGGTGCGGTGACCAACCCGGCCGGCGGCGGAACCGTCCCCGCACCGGGCGCCACTGGCGGCACCGGGGTGACCGTCGGCGGCTCCGGGACCGGCGCGACCCTGTCCACCGACGGGGCGACCCTCAACCCGCCCAGCGTCAGCGCCTCGGTGCCCGGCGTCCCCTCCGCCAGCGTGTCCCTCCCCCTGCCGTCCGCCACCCTCGGCACGGGTGGCGCCACCGTGACCCAGCCTCCCGTCGGCCTGGGTCCGGTGACCGTCTCCCTGCCGCCAGTCAGCCTGCCCTAGCGGTCCGGCGCAGTCGTCGAGGCACTCAGAAGAAGACCGAGCGGCGCTGCATGAGCAGTGAGTAGAGGGTCTGCTGGATCGTCTCGCGCACTTGGTCGGTGAGGTCGAAGACCAGCATGGGGTCGTCCGCCGAACCCGGGCCGAGGTCGTGGGTCTCCACGGGTGAGCCGAACTCGATGATCCACTTGCTCGGCAGCGGGATGAGCCCCAGTGGCCCCAGCAGCGGCCAGGTGGGGGTGACCGGCGCGTACGGCGCGCCGACCAGCCGCGCCACTGTCTTCAGGTTGCCGATCATGGGGTAGATCTCCTCGGCCCCGACGATCGAGCACGGGATGATCGGGACGCCCGTGCGCAGCGCCGCCGAGACGAAGCCGCCGCGCCCGAACCGCTGCAGCTTGTACCGCTCACTGAACGGCTTCCCGACGCCCTTGAACCCCTCGGGCCACACGCCGCACAGCTCGCCGCCGGACAGCAGGCGCTCGGCATCGGGGTTGGCGGCGAGAGTCGAGCCGGACTTGCGGGCCATCTCGCCCACGACGGGGGTCGAGAAGACCAGGTCGGCGCCCAGCATCCGCAGGTGCCGGCGGGCGGGGTGCTCGTCGTGGACCGCGACCTGGGTCATCAGCGAGTCCATGGCGATCGTGCCGGAGTGGTTGGCGACCACCAGCCCCCCGCCCTGTGCGGGGACGTTCTCGATGCCGCGCACCTCGACGCGGAACCACTTGCGGTACAACGGCCGGAGCACGGGCAGGTAGAAGCTCTCGGTGAAGTCCTCGTCGAAGCCGAACTCGTCGACGGTGTAGTCGCCCGTCAGCCTGCGGCGCAGGGCCGCCAACAGTGACGCGAGGTGCCGTTCGACGTCGGCCGGGGAGACGCCCGCCGCCTGCGCCCCCAGGCGGACCGCGGCGACTCCGGTCTCCAGGAGCTCCTCGACCCCGGGGACGATCGTGGGCGCACCCGGCGGCGCGACGGCGGGCGGGGCGGGGTCGCCCTCGCGGACCGCCTTCAGGGCGCGCACCGGCCGTTCACCGGTATGCCGCGTGGCCGGCTTCGCGGCCCGCTTGCGCGCCGGCGTGGCCGGCTTGGCCGTACGTGTGCCCGAGCGGACCAGCGCCTTGCGGCTCGGCACGGCCTTGGCCACCGGCTGCGGGCGGTGCCTGCCGCCCGTCGCAGGTGAGGCGGTCGGCGCAGGCGGGGGCGGCTCAGCCGCGGTCGCCTGCTCCCGGCCCGGGGCCGTGGGCACGTCGCCCGCGAGCAGCGGCGTGCTGCGCCGCTTCGCCCGCTCGCCCGACGCGCGCGCGGCACCCGCGGCCAGCGCGCCGGACCTCGGCTTGCGGGTGGCGCCCTTGGTGACGCGGGAGGCGCCCGAGCTCGACGGCATCAGTCGTTCCTTCCCGCAGCCCAGACGTGGCCGATGGCGGTGGCCGCGGTCCCGGCGACGCCGGACACGACGGAGCCGATCGCGGCCGACCCCGGCAGCGCCTCCCCGATCCCGCTCACGAAGTCCTCGAAGGCGGCCCGGGTGGTGTAGGCGGGCTCGAAGCCGAGGACCTCGCGCATCCGCCTGGTGTCCATGCCTCGACCGTAGGCCAGGAACTGGACCTGGTCGGCGCTGAAGTCGGTGAGGCCGGAGCGCTTGACCAGGCCGCCGAGGAAGCCGGCGGCCGGGATCGGCACCGGGAGCACGCCGCGCCGGGCGATCCCGGCCGCCTGGGTGACCGTCACGACACCGTCGCCGGCGATGTTGGTGATCCCACAGCTCGGGCCGTTCGTGGCCAGCAGCAGCGCCCCGACGGCGTCGGTCTCGTGCACGAACTGCAGCCGGGCGTCGTAGCCGAAGGGAACCGGCACCACGGGCAGGGCGAAGTAGTCGGTCATCGCGGTGCGGATGCCGGGGCCGATGATGTTGGCGAACCGCAGCATGGAGATCTCCACGTCGGGACGTCGGCGTGAGAAGCCGCGGACGTAGCCCTCGACCTCCACCGAGTCCTTCCCGAAACCGGCGCGGGGCAGGGACTTCGGGCCCATGTCCTCGGTGAACATGGCGGGGTCCCGGGGGCTGGAGCCGTAGACGGAGGCCGAGGACTTCACCACGAGGCGACGCACGCTCGGCGTCTTCTGGCACGCAGCGAGCAGCTGCATCGTGCCG
>DASUKI010000190.1:0-2608 GCA_036278855.1 Pedococcus sp. | reverse complement strand
TCGACCGCGAAGATGACGTAGAGGAACGCGTAGACGAAGTACCGGATCTGGGTCTGCGCCCAGTCCCGGCCGACCGGGTCGACGCCCGACTCGTAGGTCGTGAGCTTGGCGCGGGTGGGTGCCTTCGGCGCGACCAGCGCGCGGGCGCCCAGGGCCGCCACGAACAGCAGCAGGCCGACCACGACTACTGCGGCCACGACGACGTAGGCGGACACGCCTTGCAGCCTAGTGGGACAGGGCGGCTGCAGCGGGAGGCGAGCCTCGGGGCGCGGTCAGGGCTGCGTCGCCACCGCCTCGTCGACCGGTGCAAGGGGTTCGACCGCCGGCCCGTGCAGCACCGACCCGTCGAGCGCGTAGCGCGAGCCGTGGCACGGGCAGTCCCACGACCGCTCGGCGTCGTTGAACGAGACCGTGCAGCCGAGGTGGGTGCAGCGGGCGTCGACCGCGTGGAGCGCACCGTCGTCGGCACGGTGGGCGGCGACCAACCGGCTCCCGACGCGTCCGACGCGAGACTGTCCCGGGGCCAGCTCCTCGAACTCGAGCTGGCGAGTCGCTGCCGAGGCGAGGTCGCCGACGAGGTGCCGGGCCACCACGGCGTTGTCCTTCACCAGGCCCGGAACCTGGTCGATGTCGGCCCTCGAGGGGTTGAACAGGGCGGCGCGCTCCTGGTCCGCCCGGCCCTCGACGAGGTCGGCCACCAGCAGGCCCGCAGCGGTCCCGCCCGTCATGCCCCACAGGTTGAATCCGGTCGCCACCCACAGGTGGTCGGCCGCGGGGTGGTACCGGCCGGCATACATCATCCCGTCGGGGGTCACGAGGTCGTGTGCGGACCAGCGGTGCGTGACCGAGGTGACGCCGAACCACTCCTGCGCCCAGGACGCGAGCGCCCGGTGTCGCTCGAGCACGTCGGTGCGCGTGCCCACCCGGTAGTTCTCACCCCCGACGATGAGGTCGGTGCTCCCGTCGTCACGGGGCACGGTGCGCACCGATCGCGACTCGCTCGTGCACAGGAAGGCTCCCTCGGGCGCCCGCGCCGGGTCGACCGGTCCGGAGACCACGAGGTCACGGATGGGCTCGAGGCGCGCGAAGAACCCCGCCCGGTCGAGGATCGGGAAGTGGGTGGCCACCACGACGTCCCGGCCGGTGACGACCCCGCGTGTCGTCACGACGGTGCTGCCGTCCACGCGGGTGGCCCGGCACTGCTCGACGATGCTCCCTCCCGCCGCCTCGACCCGTTCCGCGAGGTGGAGCAGCCAGCGGCGTGGGTGGAACTGCGCCTGGCCGTCGACACGCACGGCCGCCGCCACGGGGAAGGGGAGCGGGGTCTCGGTGAGCAGGGTGGCCGCGAGGCCGACGCGTCGGCACGCCTGGGCCTCCTTGGCGTATGCCTCCCGGTCCTGCGGACGCGTCGAGTAGATCCACGTCGACACCCGCTGGAACGAGCAGTCGACACCGCCGGACCCGACCCCGCGCTCGATCCACTCCAGTGCCTCGAGCTGCGCCGCGGCGTATTCGGCCGCCCCGGCCAGGTCCTTGTTGCGCACCAGCCGGTCGTACCGCAGCCCGTGCTGGGCGGTCACCTTCGCGGTGGTGTTGCCGCTGACACCGGCCGCCACCTGCCCGGCCTCCAGCACGACCACGTCCCGGCCGGCCTCGGCGAGCCGGCAAGCGGCGGTCAGCCCGGCGATCCCCGCCCCGAGCACGACCACGTCGGCGGTCCCGGGCAGCGTGGTCCCGGAGCGGTCGTGAGCCGGTGCCGTGTCCACCCACAAGGATCGGGAATCAGGCAGGCGCATGTGTTCCTCCAGAGGATCGGCCCCCTGTCCACCGCTTGCCCCCATTGGCGTGGGGTGAAACGCCCGCTTCAGTCCAGCCGCTCGAACGCCGGCGCGTATCGGAAGGCGCCCGCGGGGCCCTCGCCCCAGGATCCGAGGCGGCGGACCATGAAGTGCTCGCGTCCCCAGTCCTGGGGCGGGGTGATGCCGTGGTCGACCGCAGGCTCGAAGCCGAACCGCGGGTAGTAGGTGGCGTGGCCGAGGAGCACGACACCGCGCAGGCCGATGGCGTCGGCAGCGGATAGGGTCGCGTGCATGAGCGCGGACCCCACGCCTGTGCCCTGACGGTCGGGGCGGACGCCGAGCGGTCCGAGGCCGACCACCTCTGCAGGCCGGCCGTCCAGCGTGGCCAGGCTCACCGCGACGTGCCCGACGACCCGACCGTCGAGCTCGGCCACGAGGGTGAGCTCGGGGACGAGGTCGCCCTCGGTCCGCAGCTCGTCGACCAGACGTGCCTCGACGCTGCCGTCGCTGGCCGGACGGCCGTCCGGCGTTGGCCCGCGCGTGAAGGCCCCGCGGTGCAGGGCGCGGACCGGGTCGACGTCCTCGGGGAGCTCCTGCCTGACCAGCACCGGTCGAGTCTGGCAGCCGGGACACGGCTGCTGCGCCTGGTTTTCCCGTGGCCGGCCCCCGTGCTCAGGGGTGGCTGGCGAACCGCAGGCCGGGGCACCACCCGCTGCTGGTGGTGCTGCGGCTGCGCCTCGAGGCTGGGAGCCGCTCACCGTGCAGGTGGCCGTCGGCACTCCAGTGCAGCAGCTCCTCCTGCCACGGCT
>DASUKI010000189.1:0-15522 GCA_036278855.1 Pedococcus sp. | reverse complement strand
GACCCGGTGGTCCTGTCGACCGAGGAGGTCCGTGAGCGGGTGCTCGGCGTCCTCGCCGACGAGGCACGACGGATGCTCGACGAGGGTGTCGCGCAGGCGCCCATGGACCTCGACCTCGCGATGATCACCGGCGCCGGCTTCCAGTTCTGGAACGGCGGGCTCACGCCCCTGCTCGACCGGGAAGGTGTGTCGGAGAAGGTGACGGGGCGGCGCTTCCTGCCCCCGGGCGCGGCCAGCGTCCCGGCCGGGTGAGCAGCCCGCCCGGGCGCGTGGCCGGCATACCGATCTGTTGGTATGCCGGCCACGCGCCTTCCCGGGGCCAGTCACCACTGGGGGTTAGAACCACAGGTTTCCCCACAACTGTGTCCGCTGCGCACATGCGGAGCCCACGGGCACAGCCCTAGTCTCGCCGCATGCCGACGACGCCTGCCGTGCTCGACCTGTCCGGGAAGACCGCGCTCGTCACCGGGGCCGCGAGCGGGATCGGCGCCGCCTGCGTCGACCGGCTCGCCGCCGCGGGGGCGAAGGTGCTCGCCGTGGACCGGGACCAGGCCGGGCTGGGCCGGTTCGAGGGCGTGGCGCAGGTCGAGCGGCTCACCGTCGACCTGTCGGACCTCGATGCGGTCGACGCGCTGCCGGGCGAGGTCGACGTCCTGGTCAACAACGCCGGCATCCAGCACGTCAGCCCGGTGCACGAGTTCCCCGTCGAGAAGTGGGACCTGATCATCCGGCTCATGCTGACCTCGCCGTTCCGCCTGACCCGCCGGGTGCTGCCGCACATGTACGCCCAGGAGTGGGGTCGCGTCGTCAACATCTCCAGCGTGCACGGACTGCGCGCAAGTGAGTTCAAGTCGGCCTACGTCTCGGCCAAGCACGGGCTCGAGGGCCTGTCGAAGGTGGTCGCGCTCGAAGGGGGGCCGCACGGTGTGACCAGCAACTGCGTCAACCCGGCGTACGTGCGGACCCCGTTGGTGGAGAAGCAGATCGCCGACCAGGCCCGCACCCACGGGATCCCCGAGTCCGAGGTCGTGGACAAGATCATGCTGACCCCCGTGGCGGTCAAGCGGCTCGTCGAGCCGCCGGAGGTCGCTGAGCTCGTCGCGTTCCTGTGCAGCCCCGCCGCCGACTCGGTGTCGGGCACGTCCTTCGCCATGGACGGCGCCTGGACCGCCCACTGAGCCCGCCGCACGCCTAGGATCCGAGGCGATGGACGCCACCGACCACCCCGCGATGACGCTGCTGCGGCTGCTCGCGCAGGGGGCGCCGGCCTCCGAGCTCGGCGAGGTCGCCGACGAGTCGGGCGAGGCACGCGAGCTGGCCCTGCGGGTCCGGGCGGCGTTCGACTCCCGGCGTCGACGCGAGGCGGAGCTGACCGCCCTCGTGGAGACCGCGCGGGACCTCGCCGCCCTGCGCGACCCCGGTGGCATCCTCGAGGCGATCGTCCGGCGGGCGCGCACCCTGTTGGGCACCGACGTGGCCTACATGACCCTCTATGACCCGGAGGCCGGGGACACGTACATGCGCGCCACCGACGGGTCGGTGAGCGCGGAGTTCCAGCGCGTCAGGCTCTCGCTCGGGGACGGTCTGGGCGGGCTGGTGGCGTCCACGCACAAGCCGTACTGGAGTGCCGAGTACCTCGCCGACCACCGCTTCCAGCACACCGGGACCATCGACAGCGCCGTCGGCGACGAGGGCCTGGTCTCGATCTGCGGCACGCCCCTGCTGGTCGAGGACCAGTTCGTGGGCGTCCTGTTCGCCGCCAACCGGTCGCCGCGCCCGTTCTCGCCCGACCAGGTCGCCCTGCTCGGGTCGCTGGCGGCACTGGCCGCCGTGTCGATCGTCCAGACGCGCAGCGCCGACGAGGTGCGTCGCCACACCGCGGGCGTGGAGCGGGCGGCGGCAGCACACGACCGGTTCGCCGAGCTCGTCCTCGCTGGTGGTGGCGTCGACGACATCACCAAGGCACTGGGCGACCTGCTCGGAGGCTGGGTCGTGCTGGTCGGCCCCGACGGCGAGCGGCTCAGCAGCCACGGTCCTGCGCCGGACACCGACCCGGTGGCGCCCCATGCGGTCGAGCAGACCCTGCGGACCGGCCGGCTCGCGCACCACCGCGACCGCTGGGCCATCATCGTCAAGGCGCCGCAGACGCACCTGGGCGTCCTGGTCCTCGGCGGGGTGCACGACCTCGACGACGCCGACCAGCGAACCGTGGAGCGCGCCTCGGTGGTCAGCGCCCTGGTGTTGCTGTTCGAGCGGACCGCTGCCGAGGCGGAGCAGCGGGTGCGCACCGACCTGGTCTCGGACCTCGTCTCGGGTCGCGGCGACCCCTCGGCCCTGCAGGCCCGGGTCCGTGCCGAGGGCCTGGACCCCGCACGGTCGCACGCAGTGCTGGTGGCGCACGCGGGTGACGCGACGCCGCGCCGCACCCTGCTCATGGCCGCCCACGCGGCCGCGGGTCCCGGCTCGGTCGTGGGCGAGCACGACGGCCGGGTGGTCGCACTGGTGCCGTCCGAGGACGCGGACGACAGCGCTGCGGAGCTGGCCAGGCGCCTCGCCCGCCTGGGCGAGGTCACGGTGGGTGCGGCCGGGCCGGTCACCCTCGCGGACGGGCTCCCGGGCGCGTGGAGTGAGGCGGTGCGGGCGACGCGAGCGCTGGTGGCCCTCGGGCGGTCCGGCAGCGGGGCCTCCTCCGCGCACCTCGGGTTCGCCGGGCTGGTGGTCGGGTCGGACCCGGACGTCGACCGCTACGTGACCCAGCACCTGGGTCCGCTGCTGGACTACGACGCCCGCCGCGGGTCGGAGCTGGTCAAGACCCTCGAGGCGTACTTCGACGCGGGGTCCAGCCCGCGTCACGCCGCGTCGGCGCTCCACGTCCACGTCAACACTGTCAGCCAGCGACTCGAGCGCATCGGATCGCTCCTCGGCCCCCACTGGCAGCGGCCCGACGTGGCGTTGGAGCTCCAGCTCGCGCTGCGGCTGCGACGGCTCAGCGAAGCCGGGTAGCCAGCGCGGTGGCGATCGCGTCCGCGGTCAGCCCGACCTCCTCGAGGACCTGGCCGCGAGAGGCGTGGTCGAGGAACCGCTTCGGTATGCCGTGCAGGTGCACCGGTGTCTCGATTCCCGCCTGCCGCAGGGCGTGGGTGATCGCCATCCCGATGCCCGAGGTGACCAGGTTGTCCTCGACCACGGCCACGGCGCCGGCGGTCCTGGCCAGGTCGACGAGGTCGGCGCTCACCGGCAGCACCCAGCGCGGGTCGGCTGCGGTGACCCGGTGGCCCTGGGCCTCGAGCTTGGCCGCCACGTCGACCCCCATCGACGCGAACGCCCCGACGCCCACGAGGAGCAGGTCGCAGCCGGTCGGGTCGGTCTCGTGCAGCACGTCGACGCCGCCGTGCTGGCGCAGCGCGGGGACGGCCTGCCCCACGTCGCCCTTCGGGAAGCGGATCACGGTCGGTCCGTCCGAGACGTCGACCGCCTCACGCAGCTGGACCCTGACCTGCTGCCCGTCCCGCGGGGCCGCCAGCCGCAGCCCCGGCACGATCGAGGCGATGGCCATGTCCCACATGCCGTTGTGCGACGGGCCGTCGGTGCCGGTGACGCCGGCTCGGTCGAGGACGAAGGTGATGCCCGCCCGGTGCAGCGCGGCATCCATGAGCAGCTGGTCGAAGGCGCGGTTGAGGAACGTGGCGTAGACCGCGACCACCGGGTGCAGGCCGGCGAACGCGAGGCCACTGGCCATCGTGACCGCGTGCTGCTCGGCGATCCCCACGTCGAACACCCGGTCGGGGTGTGCCGCGGCGAAGCCGTCGAGGCCCACCGGGATGAGCATCGCGGCGCTGAGGGCCACGACGTCCTCGCGCTCGCGTCCCAGGGCGAGCATCTCGTCGTGGAACTCGTCGGTCCAGATGCGCCCGCTCACCTCGAAGGGCAGGCCGGTCTCGGGGTTGATCTTGCCGACGCTGTGGAACTGGTCCGCCTCGTCGTTGCGGGCCGGGGCGTAGCCGCGCCCCTTCTGGGTGATCACGTGGACCAGCACCGGGCCCCCGAAGGCCCGCGCGCGGCGCAGCGCCGCCTCGATGGCCTGCTCGTCGTGGCCGTCGACGGGGCCGAGGTACTTCAGCCCGAGGTCCTCGAACATGCCCTGCGGCGCGACGATGTCCTTCAGGCCCTTCTTCATGCCGTGGAGCGTCTCGTACATGGCGCTGCCGACGACCGGGGTGCGGTTGAGCGTGTGCCTGCCCCAGTCGAGGAACCGCTCGTATCCGCGGGTGGTGCGCAGCGTGGCCAGGTGCTCGGCCAGACCACCGGTCGTGGGCGCGTAGGAGCGCCCGTTGTCGTTGACGACGATGGTGAGCGGCAGGTCCTTGTCGGCGGCGATGTTGTTGATCGCCTCCCACGCCATGCCGCCGGTGAGTGCCCCGTCGCCGATCACCGCGACCGTATGCCGCCCGCGCTCGCCGCGCAGGCGCCTCGCCTTCGCGATGCCGTCGGCCCAGGACAGCGCTGTCGAGGCGTGCGAGTTCTCGACCACGTCGTGGTCGGACTCGGCACGGCTGGGGTACCCGGACAGCCCACCCTGCTTCTTGAGCGCAGTGAAGTCGTGGCGCCCGGTCAGCAGCTTGTGCACGTAGGACTGGTGCCCGGTGTCGAAGACGATGGTGTCCCTGGGCGAGTCGAACACGCGGTGCAGGGCGATGGTCAGCTCCACCACCCCGAGGTTGGGGCCGAGGTGGCCACCTGTCCTGGACACCGACTCGACGAGGAAGTCGCGGATCTCCTGCGCCAGCGGGGCGAGCCGGTCGGCGGGCAGCGCCCTGAGGTCGGCCGGGCAGGTGATGGTCTCGAGGACTCCCACTCGCAGATCGTCCTTCCGGGTGTTCTGGTACGTACAGTTGCGGCTTCGGCGGGGCGGCAACCGCCCGAGTCTATGCGCTGCGGACGATGTGCACGTCCGCCGGCACCCCGTCGACGTCCACCGCGCCCGCCCGGTTGGCCCGGATCGTGAGCGTTGCCCCACCGAGTCGGATCCCCTCGACGGTGAGCTCACCGAACGGCATGCTCCGGGGCGGCCGGACGGTCAGCGTCCGACCGGGCAGGTCGGCCTGCAGCCCCAGCGCGACCACGAGGACCGCGCCCGCGCTTGCCGCTGCCCAGGCCTGCGGCCGGCACGAGGCGGGGTAGGGCGCCGGCTTCCCGGTGATGGGCAGGCCGGAGTAGAGCTCGGGCCAGCGGCCGTCGAACACCGCCCCCGAGTCCACCAGCGCCCGCACCACCCTGGCTGCCGCGTCGTCGTGGCCCTCGTGGGCCAGCCCGAGCGCGGCGATGGCCGTGTCGTGGGTCCAGATCGAGCCGGTGTGGTACCCGATGGGGTTGAAGCCGCCGTTGCGGCTGCCCAGGGTCCGCACGCCGTAGCGGTCGAGCAGCTCCTCGCCGGTGACGGTGGCCGCGACCGCAGCCGCGTCGGCCGGCGACAGAGAGCCGGTCCCGAGGACATGGGCCATGTTCGACCCGAGCCCGTCCACCGGGCGTCCCTGCCCGTCGAGCGCCATCGCGAGGTACCGCTGCGGCCCCTGCCCCACCCAGAACCGCTGGTTCAGCCGCTCACGAAGCGCCTCGCCCTCGCCGCGGGCGCGGTCCGCACCATCCTCACCCAGCCGGTCGAGCAGGCGGGCCGACCCCAGGAGGGCCTCCACGGCATACGCCTGCGCCTCGACCAGCGCGATGGGCCCCTCGGCCACGCTCCCGTCGCGCAGGCGCATGGAGTCGGGAGAGTCCTTCCACCCCTGGTTGGCCAGCCCGGTGCCCGTCGTGTCGAGGTACTTCAGCAGGCCGTCGCCGTCGGGCTGCCCCGCCCCGGTGAGCCAGCCGAGGGCGGCGTGCAGGTGGGGCAGCAGCGCCCGCACCTGCGCCTCGGGCATCCCCCACCGCCACGCGTCGACGAGGAGGCAGACCCACAGCGCAGTGGCGTCGACCGTGCCGTAGTAGAGCGGTGGCAGGGTGAGGCTGCCGTCCGGACTGGCGTATGCCGCGCGGCGGACCTCGTGAAGGATCTTGCCCGGTTGCTCGGCCAGCTCGGGCGCGTCGACCGTGCCCTGGCGGCGCGCCAGGGCACGCAAGGTGCCCGCGGCGAGCTCGGTGCCGAACGGCAGCATCATCCTGGCCGACCAGATCGAGTCACGACCGAACAGCGTGAGGTACCACGGTGACCCTGCGGCGACGAACACGTCCTCGGGGTCCCCGGGGTCGCGCAGCACGAGGTGCTGGAGGTCCTCGACCGACTGGGCGACGAGCGGACCCAGCCGCGGGTCGTCGGCCTCGACGCGCACCCGGTCCCACGTGACCGCTGCGCTCCCGGCGTCGGCGTCGAACAACGACGCCGAGGTGCGCTCGGCGTTGACCGCCAGGCGCCAGGTGGCCGACTCCCCCGGTCCCACCTCGAACCGCCGGGTCGCCGCAGCGGTGTCCGGGCCGAGCTCCAGGGTGTCCGGGCTGGGGTCGAAGCCGACCAGGGTCTGGTGCCCGGCAGTCCGGAACCGCACCTGCGCACCCGCCGGCTCGGGCGTGGCCGGCTCGCCGACCGCGACGCCGTACTTCGCGAAGACGATGGGCAGGCCGTCCGCGGCCAGCTCCACCCGAACCGCAGCCTGGACGAGGGCGGACGCGCGGGAGGTGACCGTGAGCTCCTCGGTCATCGTCGGTCCGTCGAGCCGGCGCGTGCGCCGCACCTCCACGGTGGCGTCGGCTCCCGGGTCACCCAGCCCGCGGGCAGCCCCGAAGAAGTCGGCACCTGCTCCCCGCGCGCTGTGATCCACGCCCGTCACCGGCTCGTCACCCACCGTGACCGTGAGGGTCGACAGGACCCGCGCGTCGTCGACATACAGACCCTCGGCGGTACCCGGGGTGATGTCACCACCCCGGCTCGACAGCACGGTCGCGTTGCCGTCCGCGGCGATGGCCAGCTCGTGCAGCCAGGGCTGCCGTGTCCGGTTGTTCCCGGTTGGTCCCATGGTGTCCTCGCAATCTCGACGGTGTGCTTGACGGACCGCCCAAGACTCGGGCATTCTCCGTTGGATCGTTCAAATCCGTGCGGAACGAGTCACGCTCGGTGCAGTTGAACGATCATATCCACGAGAGGGTGTTGATGAGGTCAGAACCGACGCAGCGCAGTGGTCGCGCCACGATCGTGGATGTCGCGGCCGCCGCCGGGGTCTCGCGCCAGACCGTCAGCAACGTCCTCAACAGCCCCGAGCGCGTCGCCCGACCGACCCGCGAGCGCGTCTCGCGCGAGATCGAGCGGCTTGGCTTCACCCCGCACGCCGCCGCACAGCAGCTGCGTCGCCGGCGCGCCCATGCCTATGGCTTCGACGTCGACCCCTCCGGCATCGGCGGCATGGGACCGGTGCTCAGCGAGTTCCTCGTCTCGCTCACCTCCTCGGCCCCCAGCCACGGCAGCCACCTGGTGACCTTCGCCAGCCGGCCCGCGTCTGTCGTGCAGGACTACGAGCAGCTCCTCGCGACCGGCCTGGTGGACGGGTTCGTCATCGGCGACACCCGCCCGGGCGACCCGCGGCCCGACTGGCTGCTCGAGCGCAACGTCCCGTTCGTCGCCTTCGGCCGGCTCTGGGACCGGCCCGAGCTGGGCCGGTGGGTCGACGTCGATGGCAGGGCCGGCATGGAGCTCGGTGTCTCCCACCTGGTCGACCAGGGCTACGAGTCGATCGGCTTCCTCGGCTGGCCGGTGGGCTCCCCCGTCGGCGACGACCGGCGCCGCGGCTGGCTCGCGGCCCTGGCGGACGCCGGTCTGGCCGACGACCCCATGGCCGAGGAGGCGGTCCAGGACCTGGGCGAGGCGACCGCCGCGGCGGGCCGACTCCTCGACCGGCTGGGTCCGGCTCGCGGGAGGATCGCCGTGCTGTGCGCCAGCGACACCTTCGCCCTCGGAGTCCACCGCGCAGCCCGTGCCCGGCACCTCGAACCCGGCCGGGACGTGGGCATCGTCGGATTCGACGACAGCGACATCGCGATGGCACTCGAGCTCACCAGCCTGCGCCAGCCGCTGGCCGAGGTGGCCGCCCACACCTGGCGCCTGTTCGGATCCGAGCAGGCGGGACAGGACCGCTGCGTCCTGCTGATCCCCACGATCGTGGCGCGGGCCAGCTCCGACCGGCGCCGCGTGGAAGCGGCGCCGACCAACCCCTAGGCCCCGGCTGGGGCGCGCGCTGGCCCCGACTCCGCGCGCCCCAGCCGGCTCACTGTCCGACCTCGGGTGGCATCCCCCTCACTCGCCACCCGAGCCTCGGACGCCGTGCGTCCCCCGCCTGGCCCCCTACAGGCGGGGGACGTACCTCTTGCCCTGCAGTGCGTCGTAGACCAGCCCGGCGCTGCGTCGGGCAGCGAGCAGGCGCACCCCCTCGGCCTCGAGGTCGGCGAGGATCTGGGCGAGCCCCTCGCTCGTGACCTGCTCCGCCAGCTCGACGCGCGCCTCGCGGTAGGCCTGCCGCATGGCAACCAGCTGCGCGTCGATGTGGCGCGTCGCCAGCCAGGCGAGGGCGACCGGGTTCCGGCGCCACCCGGCATACGCCCGGTAGTCGGCGGGGCAGAAGTCGAGCAACCACGACGCGGCGGGGACCTGCCACCCCGGCGACTCCGGCGGCGGCACGAGCGGCGGCCACCCCGGGGGAACCGCACCGGACCCTTGCTCGAACACGCGTTCGATTCTAGGCCATGAACGCACCGCCCGTCAGCGGGATCCGCTCAGGAGCGCGATCCCGCTGACGGCAGGGCTCAGCTGTTCACCAGCGACCGCAGGACGTACTGCAGGATGCCGCCGTTGCGGAAGTAGTCGGCCTCGCCGGGGGTGTCGATGCGCACGACCGCGTCGAACTCCACGGCGTCGCCGCCGCCCTCACCCTGACGCTCCGCGCGGACCTTGACCGTCTTGGGCGTCGACCCCTCGTTGAGCGCGCTGATGCCGGTGATGGAGAAGGTCTCGGTCCCCTCCAGGCCCAGCGACTCGGCGTTCTGGCCCTGCGGGTACTGCAGCGGGATGACGCCCATGCCGATGAGGTTGGAGCGGTGGATCCGCTCGTAGCTCTCGGCGATGACCGCCTTGACACCCAGCAGCGTGGTGCCCTTGGCCGCCCAGTCACGGGACGAGCCGGAGCCGTACTCCTTGCCGGCGAGGATCACGAGCGGGATGCCGGCCTCCTGGTAGGCGACGGACGCGTCGTAGATGGTGGCCTGCTCGCCGCCGTCGAGGAAGTTGCGCGTGAACCCACCCTCGACACCGTCGAGCAGGAGGTTCTTGAGCCGGATGTTGGCGAACGTGCCCCGGATCATCACCTCGTGGTTGCCGCGACGCGAACCGTAGGAGTTGAAGTCCTTGCGCTCGATGCCGCGCTCCGCGAGGTACTTGCCGGCGGGGCTGTCGGCCTTGATCGACCCCGCCGGGCTGATGTGGTCGGTGGTCACCGAGTCGCCCAGCTTGGCCAGGACGCGTGCGCCCTCGATGTCCTCGACGGGGGCGGGCTCGGCCTGCATGCCCTCGAAGTACGGGGGCTTGCGGACGTAGGTCGAGTCCTGCGCCCACTCGAAGGTCTTGCCCTCCGGGGTCGGCAGCGACTGCCAGCGCTGGTCGCCGGCGAAGACGTCCGCGTAGTCCTCGGTGAACATGGCCTGGCTGATGGACGCGGCGATGGTGTGCTCGACGTCGTCGGGGCTCGGCCAGATGTCCTTCAGGAAGACCGGGTTGCCGTCCTGGTCCTGCCCGAGCGGCTCGCGCTCGAAGTCGAAGTCCATCGTGCCGGCCAGGGCGTAGGCGATGACCAGTGGCGGCGAGGCGAGGTAGTTCATCTTGACGTCGGGATTGATCCGACCCTCGAAGTTGCGGTTGCCCGAGAGCACCGAGACCACGGCCAGGTCGTTGTCGTTGACGGCCTGGGACACCTCCTCGATGATCGGGCCGGAGTTACCGATGCACGTGGTGCACCCGTAGCCGACCAGGTGGAAGCCGAGCTTCTCGAGGTATGGCCACATACCGGCCTTCTCGTAGTACCCCGTCACCACCTTCGACCCCGGCGCCATCGAGGTCTTCACCCACGGCGGCACGGTGAGGCCCTTCTCCACCGCGTTCTTGGCGAGCATGGCCGCCGCCATCATCACCGAGGGGTTGGAGGTGTTGGTGCAGCTCGTGATCGAGGCGATCACGACGTGGCCGTGGTCGACCTGGTGCTCCGCCCCGTCGAGCGAGACGGTGGCCGGGTTGGTCGCGCGGGGGATGCCGTCGGCCACCGCAATCGAACGGCTCGGACGGCCAGCAGTCTCCGACGCCTCGAGTGCGTCGTGGGACGGGGAGTCAGAGGCCGGGAAGGTGCCCATCAGCTCCAGGTCGACGCTGCTCTTCTCGATACCCTGACCGTCGACGACGTAGTTCTCGAGGTCGTTGCGGAACTGCTGCTTGCTCTCGGTGAGCGAGATGCGGTCCTGCGGGCGCTTCGGCCCGGCGATCGACGGCACGACCGTCGACAGGTCCAGCTCGAGCCTCTCGGAGTAGCGCGCCTCGGCCTGGCCCGGGCCTGCGACCAGCCACAGGCCCTGCTCCTTGGCGTAGGCCTCGACCAGGGCGACCTGCTCGTCGCTGCGACCGGTGAGCCGGAGGTACTCGAGCGTCACGTCGTCGATCGGGAAGATGGCGCAGGTCGACCCGAACTCGGGGCTCATGTTGCCGATGGTGGCGCGGTTGGCCAGTGGCACCTCCGAGACGCCCTCGCCGTAGAACTCGACGAACTTGCCCACCACGCCGTGGTCGCGCATCATCTCGGTGATCGTCAGCACGACGTCGGTCGCCGTGGCGCCGGACGGGATCGAGCCGGAGAGCCTGAACCCGACGACGCGCGGGATGAGCATCGACACGGGCTGGCCGAGCATCGCGGCCTCGGCCTCGATGCCGCCGACGCCCCAGCCCAGCACCCCGAGGCCGTTGACCATCGTCGTGTGGCTGTCGGTGCCGACGAGGGTGTCGGGGTAGGCCACGCCGTCGCGGTCGAAGACGACGCGGGCGAGGTGCTCGATGTTGACCTGGTGGACGATGCCGGTGCCCGGGGGCACCACCTTGAAGTCGTCGAAGGCGGTCTGGCCCCAGCGCAGGAACTGGTACCGCTCACCGTTGCGCTGGTACTCGAGCTCCACGTTGCGCTCGAAGGCGTCCGGGCGGCCGAACACGTCGGCGATGACGGAGTGGTCGATGACCAGCTCCGCGGGGCTGAGCGGGTTGATCCGGGCCGGGTCGCCGCCGAGGTCGACCATCGCCTCGCGCATGGTGGCCAGGTCGACGATGCACGGCACGCCGGTGAAGTCCTGCATGATGACGCGCGAGGGGGTGAACTGGATCTCGGTGTCCGGCTCGGCGTCCTCGTCCCACGAGCCCAGCGCCCGGATGTGGTCGGCGGTGATGTTGGCGCCATCCTCGGTGCGCAGCAGGTTCTCCAGCAGGATCTTCAGGCTGTAGGGGAGGTTGTCACTCCCCTCGACCTGCGAGAGCCGGTAGACCTCGTAGGTCTTTTCGCCGACCTTCAGCTCGCCCTTGGCGTTGAAGCTGTTCGTGCTGGCCTGTGCTGCCACGTCCCTGGCTCCTTCGGTCGATAGCTCGGACTCCGGTGTCCGCGATTTATCTTGATATCAAGATATCACGTCGGGCTCGTCCCGTTTCCGATCCTATGCACCGGGCTCGAACAGGGCGACGCACTCGACGTGCTGGGTCATGGGAAAGGCGTCGAGGGCGCGCAGCTCGCGCAGCATGAGACCGCCCTCGCGAAGGTACGCCGTGTCACGCGCGAGGGCCGCAGGGTCACAGGCGACGTAGGCCACGGCACGCGGGTGGAGGGCGACGACCTGACCGACGACGTCACGACCGGCACCGGTCCGCGGGGGGTCGAGGACGACCACGTCGGCGCTGGGTGGGAGCAGCGGGTGGCGGCGCAGCTTCCGGTGCCGGGTCGCGCGCCGCTGCGCCGGCCCCCTTCGCGCCGGTCGCGGCACCCCGAACGCGTCGTCGACGCGGGCCGTGACCACGAGCGACCACGGGTATGCCGCGAGGTTGCCTTCTGCGGCGCCCGTCGCCGCAGCGTCGGACTCGACGGCGACGACCCGCCCCGTCTCCCCCACCGCCTCGGCGAGGGCCGCGGCGAAGAGGCCGACCCCGGCAAACAGGTCCAGCGCGGTCTCGCCCGCGCGTGGCTGCAGCCACCCGAGGGCGGTGTCCACGAAGACGGCGGGCGCCGCTGGGTGCACCTGCCAGAACCCTCGTGCCGACACCTCGAAGTCCCCGGTAAACCGTTGTGCCGCAACATGTTCGCTCACCATCGGCACCTCGGACCCACTCGACGGGACCGGGACCACGACGGCCTCGCCGAGGGACGGTGCGACGACGTCCAGGGCGCGCTCCCCGGGCCAGTCGCGGTCGAGGACACCTGTCGCGAGCAGCCTCGGCCCCGCGATGAGGCAGGTGTCGAGCGGGACGACCTCGTGCGAGCGGTGCTTGCGCAGCCCCGCGCGGCCCGACTCGTCGACCGCGAACTCGACGCGGGTTCGCCAGCCGAGCCCGCCGTCCTCGCCGGGCAGCGCCTCCACCGCGACGTCGACGTGCATCCCGGCGAGGCGCGCGAACTGCTCGTGGACCACTGCGGCCTTGAGCTCGCGCTGGTGGGCGAGGTCGGCGTGCTGGAAGTCGCAGCCGCCGCACAGGCCGGGCCCGGCATAGGGGCACGGCGCCTGGACGCGGCGCGGACTGGACGTCAACACCTCGACCGCGTCGGCCCGGACGAACCGCTGTCCCTCACGGGCCTCGGTCACCCGGGCAACCACCCGCTCCCCCGGCAGGGTGTGCCGGACGAAGACCACCCGCCCCTCGTGCCGGGCCACGCAGTGGCCACCATGGGCGACGGCTCCGACCTCCACCTCGACGAGGTCGCCCACGGCGAGCGGCGGCGTCGCTGCCGGTTCGCTCACTTGCCGAGCCGCACGGACCCTGCAGTGGGCCCGTCGTAACGGGTCTCCTGGCCCTCCGAGGAGGCCAGCTGCCAGGGCACGCTGGCGACCATGACTCCTGGCGTGAACAGCAGCCTTCCCTTGAGCCGCAACGCACTCTGGTTGTGCAGCAGCTGCTCGTACCACTTGCCCAGGACGTACTCGGGGATGTAGACGACAACCACGTCGCGCGGGTGCCCCGAGCGCAGGGACTTGACGTACTCCACCACCGGGCGGGTGATCTCGCGGTACGGCGAGTCCAGCGCCTTGAGCGGCACCGGTATGTCGCGCCGGTCCCACTCCTCCTGCAGCGCCTTCGTCTCGTCCGGCTCGACGTTGACGGTGATCGCCTCCAGCCGGTTCGGGCGCGTGGCGCGGGCGTAGGCCAGGGCCCGCAGGGTCGGCTTGTGGATCTTGGAGACCAGCACGATCGCATGCACGCGGGCCGGGAGGAGCTGCTCGTCGACGTCGGTGTCGAGGAGCCGCAGCTCGTCGCGCACCCGCTTGTAGTGCCGGTGGATGCCGAGCATCACGAAGAAGATGACCACCATGGCGGCGATGGCGTAGCCGGCTCCGTGGACGAACTTGGTGAGCAGGACGACGAACAGCACGAGCCCCGACATCGTCGCGCCGACGGCGTTGATCACCCGGGAGCGCATCATCCGCCCGCGCGCGGTGGCGTCGCGCTCCAGCCGCAGGTGCCGGTTCCAGTGCCGGATCATGCCGATCTGGCTCAGCGTGAAGGACACGAAGACGCCGACGATGTAGAGCTGGATGAGCTTGGTGACCTCGGCGTTGTAGATGACGATGAGGAACGCGGCCGCGCCGGCCAGGATCAGGATGCCGTTGGAGAACGCGAGCCGGTCGCCGCGGGTGTGCAGCTGTCGCGGCAGGTAGCCGTCCTTGGCGAGGATCGAGGCCAGGACCGGGAAGCCGTTGAACGCCGTGTTGGCCGCGAGGACGAGGATGACGCCGGCGACGATCGAGACGATCACCACCCCGAGGGGGAAGCCGTCGAACACCGCCTTGGCGACCTGGCCCATGATCGTGTCCTGGACGTAGCCGTCGGCGACCGGTGTGCCGTTGGGCTGGAGCAGCTGCACCTGCGGGTCCTCGGCGTACTTGATGCCCGTCCACTTCGCCAGCATCAGCATCGACATCAGCATCGTGATGGCGATCAGCCCCATCATCAGCAGCGTCGTGGCGGCGTTGCGGCTCTTGGGCTTCTGGAAGGCCGGGACGCCGTTGGAGATCGCCTCGACACCGGTCAGCGCCGCACAGCCGGACGAGAACGCGCGCAACAGCAGGAACATCATCGCCAAGCCGCCCAGGGCCCCGAACCCGCTCTCAGGCCGGATGGTCAGCGACGCGCTCTCCGCATCGGGCAACGTGCCGGACACCTCGCGGACCAGGCCGACCAGACCCATGCCGATCACGCTGGCCATGAACGCGTACACCGGCACCGCGAACGCCTTGCCCGACTCGCGCACCCCGCGCAGGTTCATCGCCGTGAGCAGCACCACGAGGCCGACGGCGACGACTGCCTCGTGACCACGGATGAATGGCAGCGCGGCGGCGGCGTTCTGCACGCCGGAGGAGATCGACACCGCCACGGTGAGGGTGTAGTCGACCAGCAGCGCGGACGCGACGGTCAGTCCGGCCCTCGGGCCAAGGTTGGTGGTGGCCACCTCGTAGTCACCCCCGCCGGAGGGGTAGGCGTGCACGTTCTGGCGGTAGGAGGCGACCACGACCAGCATGACGAACACCACGCACAGGCCGATCTGCCAGGAGTGGGTCAGCGCCAGGCTCCCACCGGCGAGGCCGAGCGTCAGGAAGATCTCGTCCGGGGCGTAGGCCACCGATGACAGGGCGTCGCTGGCGAAGACGGGCAGGGCGAGGCGCTTGGGCAGGAGAGTCTCGCCGAGCCGGTCGCTGCGCATGGCGCGCCCCACGAGCACGCGCTTGAGAACGCGTCCGGAGGTTGGCACGGCAGACACTCTAGGCGGGCTACCCGAGCCCTGCGCGCCAGCGTGTAGCGTCGCCCACGTGCACTTCGTGATCATGGGCTGCGGGCGTGTCGGCTCGTTGCTGGCACTCAGCCTGGAGAAGCTCGGCCACGACGTCGCCGTTGTCGACCAGGACCAGACGGCCTTCCGCCGGCTCGGCTCGACGTTCGAGGGTCGACGGGTCACCGGTATCGGCTTCGACCGCGACACCCTGGGCGAGGCCGGCATCGACAAGGCGTACGCGTTCGCAGCCGTCTCCAGCGGCGACAACTCCAACATCCTCGCCGCACGGGTGGCCCGCGAGACCTTCGGCGTCGAGCACGTGGTCGCCCGCATCTACGACCCCGGCCGCGCCGAGGTCTACCAGCGGCTCGGCATCCCCACCGTCGCAACGGTGAAGTGGACCTCCGACCAGATGCTGCGCCGGCTGCTCCCCCAGGGTCACGTCCCCGAGCTCGCGGACCCCTCCGGCCACGTCGTGATCGCCGAGGTC
>DASUKI010000188.1:0-2375 GCA_036278855.1 Pedococcus sp. | reverse complement strand
GCCTGCCGGTCGAGGTGTTCACGCTGGGCACCCGGCTCACGCACGTCACCCGGGCGCTGCGCCAGAGCGACCCCGAGCGTGCGCTCGTGGCCTGCGGCAGCACCGTCCCGGACTGGGCGGGCGGCACCCGCCTCGCCGAGGGCATCCGGGTCTTCCTCGACCGCTGGGGCCGGCGGGGCATGGCCCGTGGCGCGGTCGTGGTGCTCTTCAGCGACGGCTGGGAGCGTGGCGAGCCCGAGGCGCTGGGGGAGCAGATGCGCCGGCTGCGCGCCCTGGCCCACCGGGTCGTCTGGGTCAACCCCCACCGCGGGAAGCCCGGGTACGAGCCGGTGCAGCAGGGGATCGTGGCCGCCCTGCCGTACGTTGACGACTTCGTGGCGGGCCACTCGATGGCTGCGTTCGAGGAGCTGGTGGAGGTGGTTGGCCGTGCGTGAGGTCCTGCCCGAGCTGATGGGGTGGTGGCGAGACGGGCAGACCGTCGGCGTGGGCACCGTGGTCGCCACCTGGCGGTCGGCTCCACGACCGGCCGGCGCCTCGATGCTCGTCGGCCCCGGCGGGGAAGCCGTGGGGTCGGTGAGTGGGGGCTGCGTCGAGGGTGCGGTCTACGAGCTCGCGGAGTCCGTGGTGGCACAAGGCGACTCGGTGCTCCAGCGCTACGGCGTGAGCGATGACGACGCGTATGCCGTGGGGCTCACCTGCGGGGGGATCATGGACGTCTTCGTGGAGCGGGTCAGCCGGCAGACGTTCCCGGAGCTGGGCGAGGTTGCCGAGGACGTCGAGGCGGGGAACCCGGTGGCGGTGGCGACCGTCATCGAGCACCCCGACCCGGCGTGGCTGGGCCGGCGCGTCGTGGTGCGACCCGAGGGCGTGGACGACCGCGCCACCGGGTCGCTGGGCAGCGACCGAGCCGACGCCGCCGTGACCGACGACGCGCGTGGCCTCCTGGCGGCTGGTCGCACCGAGACCCTCACCTACGGGCCGGACGGCGAGCGGCGGGGAGAGGGCATGCGGGTGTTCGTCTCCTCGTTCGCCCCCAAGCCGCGGATGCTGGTCTTCGGCGCGATCGACTTCGCCGCGGCCGTTGCGCACGTGGGCCACTTCCTCGGTTACGAGGTCACCGTGTGCGACGCGCGGCCGGTCTTCGCCACGAAGAGCCGCTTCCCCTCCGCCGACGACGTCGTCGTCCAGTGGCCACACCGCTACCTCGCGGCGGAGCAGGACGCGGGCCGCGTCGATGCGCGCACCGTCGTCTGCGTGCTCACCCACGACCCCAAGTTCGACGTGCCCCTGCTCGAGGTGGCACTGCGCCTGCCGGAGGTGGCCTACATCGGTGCCATGGGCTCACGCCGCACCCACGACGACCGGCTCGCCAGGCTGCGCGAGGCAGGGCTCACGGACGAGGAGCTCGACCGCCTGTCGAGCCCGATCGGGCTCGACCTCGGCGCCCGCACCCCCGAGGAGACGGCGGTCAGCATCGCCGCCGAGATCGTGGCCCTGCAGTGGGGCGGCCGAGGCGACCGGCTCAGCGAGCGCGACGGCGCCATCCACCACCACGCACTGGCCCACCCGGACGCGACCGGCAGCGGACCGGGGCAAACACGCGAAGGCGAGACCGCGGCATACCAGTCGTGAGGCGACAGACCGTTGCCACCGGCGCCACGAACGGCAAGTATCCGAGGAGCGGCACCCTCTCCGGTGCAGCCGACACGAAGGAGTGGATGGATGACCCGCATCAGCGTGAGAGTCGACGGAGTCGACTACACGGACGAGGTGGAGCCGAGGATGCTGCTCGTCCACTACCTGCGCGAGACACTCGGCAAGACCGGGACGGTCATCGGCTGCGACACGAGCAACTGCGGGGCCTGCACCGTGCACCTCGACGGGCACAGCGTGAAGTCCTGCAACGTGCTGGCGGTGCAGGCAGACGGGCACGAGGTCACGACCATCGAGGGGCTCGCACAGGGCGGTGAGCTGCACCCGATGCAGCAGGCGTTCCACGAGTGCCACGCGCTCCAGTGCGGCTACTGCACCCCGGGGATGATCATGCAGGCCATCGACGTCCTGGGCGACAACCCGGACGCGACCGAGGACGAGATCCGGGTGGGGCTCGAGGGCAACCTGTGCCGGTGCACCGGCTACCACAACATCGTCAAGGCCGTGCAACAGGCGGCCGGCGCCACGAAGGCGGGTGCCCAGTCATGACCGCCGTCGACGAGCGCACGGAGGCACCCACGGCCGAGGTCGGCAAGGCGCGGCGGCGCAAGGAGGACCAGCGGCTGATCACGGGGCGGACCCGGTGGACCGACAACATCGTGCTGCCCGGCATGCTGCACGCGGCCATGGTGCGCAGCCCGTTCGCGCACGCGAACATCACC
>DASUKI010000187.1:0-4014 GCA_036278855.1 Pedococcus sp. | reverse complement strand
GACGAGCATGTCGTCGACCACCAAGGGGTCCACCGCCTGGACGTCGAGGCTGCCCGAGAGCAGCCCCACTGCCTCGGCGCACTGCCCGTGCGCGAGCAGGTGCTCGGCCAGCAGGGGCGGCGCCTCCAGACCAGGACGCTCATCGAGCTTCGGGATCAGCTCGCGCGCCCGTGCGAGGTGCAGTTCGGCGGTGGCGAGCTCCCCGTGCCGGACGGCCAGCACCGTCGCCGCGAGCCGGGCCATGGCCACGGAGTTCGACACCCCGGGTAGCGACAGCCCCTCGCGAACCAGCTCGGCGGCCTCGGCCAGTCGCCCACACGCGAGCAGGTCCTTGGCGGTCATGCCGGCCACGAAGGCGGCCCGCGAGAGGTCGCCCGCCGACCGAGCATGGCGAAGGCTCTCGAGCCCCTCGTCGGCAGCCAGGTCGTGACGACCGTGGTCGTGCAGCAGGTTGACCCGGAAGACCTCCGCAAGGTTGAGCACCGCCGCGTCGCCCGACTGGCGGGCGGCCTCGACCCCGCGAAGGATCGCCTCCTCCGCCTCATCGGTGCGTCCCAGTGCCTGCGCGAGGGCGACGTTCGCCTGGGCCACGGCGAGCGACGAGCCGGACCGTGACGCGGCGGCCATGGACGCACGCGCGTGCCGGAGGGCGTCCTCCGCCAACCCGGACCAGCTCTCGCAGCGGCTGAGCTCGGCCAACGCGATGGCGTGCTCGGCACTGCGGGGAGCACTCCCGGTCAAGCCGACGGCACGTGCCATCTCGGCCACGGGCTTGTCCTTCACCACGCCCGTCTTCCAGGCCGCGTTCGCGTGCTCCACCACGAGCCGGCTCGCGCGCAGTGGCTCGGCCTCGGCGTCGGTCAGCTCCAGCGCGCGGCTCCAGGCGGCCAGTGCGGCTGCGCCCTCGCCCACGCGCTCGCAGGCGTACGCCGTCCGCTCGAGCAGGGCGACCTCGCCGTCCCGGTCCTCGGCGTCGGGCAGGGAGGCCGTCAGGCGGGCAGCGCGTCGGAGGTGCCCCGCGACTTCCCGAACCGCGCCGATTCCCTCCGCGAGGTCGGCCGCGCGCAGTGAGGCCTCGAGGCTGCCGGCGTGGTCGCCGCTGGACTCGCGGTGCCGCGCGAGGTCGCCCTGTCGGGCCAGCTCGTCGACCGCGCCGTCAGGCAGGTCCTCGAGCCGTCGGGCCCAGGCGGCGTGGACGGGAGTCGCCTCGGCGGTGGTCATCGTGCCCTCGAGCACCTCGACCAGGAGCGGGTGCCTGAACCAGAAGCGGTCCGGTCGCTCACGCACGACGATCCCGACGTCCTCTGCATCCCGCAGCCCGGGAAGGCACGTCGTCGGGTCCAGGCGGAGGGAGGCTGCGACCTGTGCCACGTCCTGCGCGGTCGCAGGCCTCCCGGCGACGGCCAGGATCCCGAGGACGTCGCGGGCGGGCCGGTCGAGGCGGTGCCACGCCGCGAGCAGCGCCTGGCCGAGCGCCTCCGGCACCTCGCCCGGCAGCCGCTCGACTCCCGAGGGCAGCCCCTTGACCAGCAGCTCGGTGAAGTAGGCGTTGCCTGCGGACCGCTCGAGCAGCTCGGCGACGAGCGCCGGGTGCGGTGCTGAGCCGGTGATGAGCCGGACCTGCTCCTCGGTCTCGGCAGCGGTCAGGCGCGCCAGCCCGAGATCCTCGACCGCCGGCAGGCGGGTCAGGTCGGCCAGCCAGCCGCGAAACATCCCCTCTTGGCCAAGCCCCTCGTCGCGGTAGGTGCCCAGGATCGCCAGCCGCTGCCGGTGGAACCCGGCGACGAGGTAGGCGAGCAGGTCCCGGGAGGCGAGGTCCGCCCACTGCAGGTCGTCGAGCACCAGGACGGTGGGCGAGCGCTGCGCGATGAGCTCGACCAGCCTCTCGATGGCCACGAGCCGCCCCGCGAGGCCCGTCGACTCCTTCCGTTCCGGCGCCGCCAGGAACTCCTCGACGGACCGGAACGATCCGAGCACCGCGGCTCGGTCGGCGTCGCTCGCGTCCTGCGCCCACGCCTCCAGCCCCTTGACCAGTGGGTGGTAGGGCGCCTCGATCGCCCCGACGCGCACGCAACTGCCCCAGATCGTCGTGAAGCCGCGTGCGCGGGCGTCCCCGCATGCCTGCGTCACCAGCCGGGTCTTGCCTACACCAGCCTCACCGTGCACCAGGACGGCGCTGGGCACCTCACCTGCCGCCGCCTCGAGCGTGCGCTCGAGCAGCAGCCGCTCCTCGACCCGTCCGGCCATCAGCATGGTCAAGCCCTTCACCGCAAGCAGATCCCCATTGTGCCCCGCGAGGTCCGACGTGCAGTCGCGTGCAATGCCGGTATGCCGCATGCTCACCGCTCGCGCGTACGCGCGGCTGCACGTTCCGCCTCGCGGTCGGACGCGCCTGCGGCTGGCGTAGGCTTGGAGCACGCCCGGTGACCTCCGGGCGGACCCGTGCCACGCGGCATACCTGCTCGTCGTGGCGCAGCACGCAAGGCAAAGGGAGTCTCGTGACCATCGCACCCGAGGGCAGGCGGCTGCTGCGCGTCGAGGCGCGCAACGCCGAGACGCCGATCGAGCGCAAGCCCGAGTGGATCCGCACCACCGCGAAGATGGGTCCGGAGTACACCAAGCTGCACTCGATGGTGAAGACCGAGGGCCTGCACACGGTGTGCCAGGAGGCGGGCTGCCCCAACATCTTCGAGTGCTGGGAGGACCGCGAGGCGACCTTCCTCATCGGCGGCGACGTCTGCACCCGCCGCTGCGACTTCTGCGACATCGCCACCGGCCGTCCCGAGGCGCTCGACCGCGACGAGCCCCGCCGGGTGGCCGAGTCGGTCGCCCAGATGGGCCTGCGCTACTCCACCGTGACCGGCGTCGCCCGCGACGACCAGCCGGACGGCGCCGCCTCGCTCTACGCCGAGACGATCCGCCAGATCCACGCGAAGAACCCCCACACCGGCGTCGAGATCCTGCCCCCCGACTTCGGCGCCAGGCCCGAGCTGGTCGGCCAGGTATTCGACGCGAGGCCCGAGGTCTTCGCGCACAACCTCGAGACGGTGCCGCGGATCTTCAAGCAGATCCGCCCGGCCTTCACCTACGACAAGTCGCTCAGGGTCCTGTCGATGGCGCGCGAGGCCGGGCTGGTCACCAAGTCCAACCTCATCCTCGGCATGGGCGAGCGGGACCACGAGGTCGAGCAGGCGATCGGCGACCTGCACGACGCCGGCTGCGACATCCTCACCATCACCCAGTACCTGCGTCCCTCCAAGCTGCACCACCCGATCGACCGGTGGGTCAAGCCCGAGGAGTTCGTGCACTGGTCGACCGTGGCCGAGGACACCGGCTTCAAGGGCGTCATGGCTGGGCCGCTGGTCCGCTCCTCCTACCGCGCCGGCCGCCTCTGGGCCACCGCGATGCGCAAGTGGGGGCGCGAGATCCCCGAGCACCTCCAGCACCTCGCCGAGGCGGCGACCGACCCGGCCCGCCAGGAAGCCGCCTCGCTCCTGGCGGCTCGTCGGCAGCCGGCCTGAGCCCCCCTCCCGAACGGATATCCTGAGCCGCATGGCCCGCAAGTCGAAAGAGCAGTCGGACACGCCCAAGCAGCCGGGCCGCTTCAAGCAGGTCCTGCAGGTCTACAACGCATCGCGCAAGGCCGACCCCACCATCCCGTGGTGGATGCTGCTCGCCGCGCTCGGCACGCTGGTCGTCGCCGTCGTCGTCGGCGCGCTCCTCGGGCACTGGGTCTACGCCCTCATCCTGGGCATCCCGCTCGCGCTGCTCGCCGCCACCTTCGTCCTGAGCCGCAAGGCAGAGCGTGCCGCCTACCGCTCCATCGAGGGCCAGGCGGGGGCCGCCGGTGCCGCCCTCGGCTCGCTGCGCCGCGGGTGGTACGCCGACCAGCAGCCGGTCGCCGTCGACGGTGCGCGCGGCACCCGCCCGGAGGACATGGCCGGGGCTGCGTTCGTATACCGCGCGGTCGGCCGCCCCGGCGTCGTGCTCATCGCCGAGGGCCCCGCGAGCCGG
>DASUKI010000186.1:0-42081 GCA_036278855.1 Pedococcus sp. | reverse complement strand
CCGACGACCTGGTCGTAGCTCGGGTCGTCGCGCAGGATCCGCACGAGGTCGGGGATCCGCTCGTTCTCGTAGGTCATGTCCGCGTCGGTCCAGACCACGATCTCGCCGTGTGCCTGCTGGGTGCCGATGCGCCGGGCCGTGCCGCTGCCGCCGTTGCGGCGGAACGGCATCACGCGGAGGTTGGCGTAGTCGCGGGCCGCCTGGTCGAGCACCTCGAGGGTGTCGTCGGTGGAGGCGTCGTCGATGCACAGCAGCTCGTAGGTCAGTTCGCTGGCGTTCATGACCGCGGTGATCCGCTCGATCTCCTGCAGGACGTGCTCGCCCTCGTTGTAGCAGGGCAGCACGATGGTGACGTAGGGCTTGTCGGGGTCGGCGCCGGACTCGTGGGCGGCCGGGGCGGGCACCGGCAGGTATGCCGCGTCGGCCGGGTTGGGCGCCGGCTCACCTGCGGGGGTGGCCGGGTGCGCCGCAGGGGCGGGGATGACCTCGGTCGCCGGCTGGGCCGCCTCGCCGGGCAGCGGGATCTGCTCGGTCTCGGGCCAGGCCGGACCGGGCGTGGGGTACTCACTCATGTTGCGGCGAGCCTACCCGCGCACACCCGGGGCGGCGTGCAGCCCGGCCGCCGCCGAACGACGACCACTTCCGGAGGCGCCCTCGGCGTGTCGTGGCAACACGCCCTCGGGCACGGCGAAGTGGTCGTCGCGCGGGCGCTGGCATTCCCGGGGTCGGAGCCCTGGGCAGGTCGAGCTCGATTTCGCGGGTCGCGCGTCGTGTGGAACGGTGGGCGCGTGGACACCGACGAGGTCCTGGGCCTCATGCAGACCGTCGCGGCGCAGGTCATCACGCCGCGGTTCCGCTCGCTGGCCGACGGCGAGGTGATGGAGAAGAACCCCGGGGACCTGGTCACCGTCGCCGACCAGGAGGCCGAGGTGCTCCTGACCCGCGAGCTGTCGGCCGCCTACCCGAACGCCTTCATCCTCGGCGAGGAGCGCACGGCCACCGACCCCACCGCGATCGAGCGGTTCGTCGAGGCCGAGCACGCCTTCACGGTCGACCCCGTCGACGGGACCAAGAACTTCGTCGCCGGCTCCCCCGACCACGCGGTCATGGTCAGCGAGGTCCGGGGCGGCGAGACGGTCCGCGGTTGGATCTGGCAGCCGGAGCACGAGGTGGCGTGGGTGGCCGAGAAGGGGTCGGGCGTCTACCGCAACGGCCAGCGCGTCACCCGCGATCCGCTGCTCGAGGACGCCTCGCCGCAGGGCGTCACGTCCATCTGGCCCCTGCGCGGGCACTGCCTCGGCAACCTGCCGGTCCTCAAGGGGTCGTGGGTCTGCTGCGGGGTCGACTACCCGAGGCTCATCGAAGGTGCTGCGGACTACATCCTCTACGGCCGCAACAGCCCCTGGGACCACGCGCCCGGCTCGCTGATGGTGGCCGAGGCCGGCGGCATGAGCGGCCACCCGGACGGCAGTAGGTACACCCCGCGGTCGCTGACCCCGTTCATCGTGGTGGCGGCGGACCCGGTCACCTTCGGGTGCGTCCGCCGGCTCGCCGACGAGACGCTCGCCAGCCGCCGCTGACGATCCGGTATGCCGCGTGGCCGGCTCCCGGGGTCAGCGTGGGCTGCCGAGCCACACCTGGATCGGGAGGTCGACCAGGTGGTCGGGTCGGCGCTCCAGCAGGCGCGGGTCCTCGCGCACCTCGACGTCGCGGTTCACCAGGACGGCCTGAGCCAGACCGAGCCGGCTGAGGGACTGCCCGGAGTCCGCCGCGACCAGCACGAGCCGGCCGCCACGACCGTCCACTGCCGACGCGACGCGGTCGACCGCGGCGCCGAGCCGGCCGGGGTCGGCTCGAAGTGCCGTCGTCGTCGACAGCGCGGGCACGCCGCAGAAGCCGCGCAGCACCTGGGGCCACTCGTTCGCCGCCCGTGAGTCGACCATCAGGGCCACGTCGCCGGGCCGGAAGGCGGCGCAGACCTGTTGGACGGCCGTCAGCTCGCCGGCCTCCACTCGCTCGTCGGCGTGCGGCCAGGTCGCCAGCGCGGTGGGCACGAGCAGCGCAGCGGCGACCAGCGCGCTGACGGCGACCAACGCGGCATACGGGAGCCTGCGGGTGGACCACCGCGTGAGGACCGCTGCGGTGGCCACCACGAGCAGCACCACCGTCGGCAACGCGATGACCAGGCGGCGGTCGGCCCACGGGTGGTCGGGCGTGATGCCAGGTCGGTAGAGGGTGAGCAGCGTCGACCCGACCGCGACGATCGCCGGTCCCGTCCACGCGGGCAGCTCCTGCTCGTCCACCCACGCGGTGGCTGCGCGGTGCGCGAGGACGGCGGCCGCGACCAGGGCGACGGCCAGGGCGACCGGCCCGACCCACCACGACATCCACACCACGCTGTGCTCGGCGTAGGTACGACCACCATCGACCGGAAGTCCTTGCCGCGCCTGCAGACCGGCGACCACGTGGGAGCCTGGGTCGTCCGCGGACTGCCGCACGGTCTGCCACAGTGGCCGGCTCGCCAGCAACAGCCCGGCGACCACGATGAGCGTCGCCATCGCCCTGGGCAGCCACCCCTGCACGAGTGGTCCGAGGGACCAGCCGCGACGCGTCCCGACCACGACGACCGCTCCGGCGACGCCGACCACGATCCCCATGGCGGCCAACGGAAGCAGGGACCCGGCGATGCTGCCGAGGTACCGGCTGGAGGTCAGCCAGGTCACGCCCAGTGCCAGGAGCGCAGAGGCGAGGCCCGAGACGGCAAGCGCGCGGCCGTGCGCCTGGCGCTGGGCCATCGCGAGCGCCGCCACGACGAGCAGGAGGATCGTCTCGCGGAGTGCGTCGACGCGCAGGAGCACGCCACCGCCGACCAAGACGCCGGCGACGATCCCCGCGGCCCGGGCCGGCGCGACATCGGCGAGCTGGGCGCTGCGGGTGCCTTGCACCAGTGCCACGAGGGCGGCGGCCAGCACCGGCAGGGCGAGCGGCTCGGAGTAGGTGGACCGCGCGACGTGGAGCAGTGGGAAGAGCAGGGCCGTGCCGAGGGCGGCCAGCGGCCCCCACCGTGGCCCGGTGGCCAGGGACGCGAGCAGACCCACGCCGAGCACGGTCAGTCCCCACAGCAGCGCCGGGACCCAGAAGGCTGCCGTGGCACCGCCGACCCACCACGCGACGGAGTACCACGCCGACGGGCCGACCGGGAACTGCGCCTGGACCTGCGGGTGCTCGGGCGTGCCCGTCGAGTAGAAGGCCGGGCTGGCCAGCGTCACCCCGTCGATCCGCAGGACGTCAGGTCCGCCGACCGAGGCTGCGGACAGGTCGACGGGTCGGCTGTGCCGGGCGGCGAGGTCGACCGCCGACTGCAGGTAGCTGCCGGAGTCACGGCGGGGCAGCACCTGCTCGGAGTGCGTGGCACCGGCCCACGCCGCGGAGCCCACCGCCACCAGGACCAGCAGCACCGAGGACCAGACCGGCAGCGCCCTGGCGGGCACGAGCGCGGACACCCGCGCGGCCACCACGCCGAGGACGAGCAGGACCACCCCGGCGACCCACGGCTGCCACAGCCCGGCCAGCGCCAGGAGGGCTGCGGCGAACGCTCCCAGCACGATCCACAGCGCGAGGCCGACCACGAGCCGGGTGAGCAGCCAGCCGCAGAACGCCTCGCCGCGCAGCAGCGGCAGGTCCGCAGCGTCGGGTGCGTAGGGGTAGCTGCGGGACGCGCGGCTGCTCACGGTCCGCAACGCTAGCGTCCCTATGGTGGGGCACATGCCCACCCCGCCCGACGTGCTCGCCGCCATGCTCCGTTCCGACCCCGCACGCCCCCGGGTCACCTGCTACGACGACACACCGGGACCGACGCAAGGCGAGCGGATCGAGCTGAGCGCCAAGGTCCTGGCCAACTGGACCAGCAAGGCTGCCAACGCCCTGCAGGAGGAGTGGGACCTCGGGCCGGGCTCGACCGTTCGGCTGGCGCTGCCTCCGCACTGGCGCAGCCTCTACTGGGCGCTGGCCACCTGGTCGATCGGGGCCACGGTGGTCCTCGACGACGAACCCACCGACCTGCTCGTCACCGACGATCGGTCGCTGCTCGGGGACGCCAGCACGCCGGCAGTCCTCGTCACCCTCGCCGGCCTGGCCCGGTCGGCGCCGGATGCCGTCCCGGCCGGGGTCATGGACGAGGCTCGCGAGCTGTCCACCTACGCCGACCAGTTCGCCGCGTGGGAAGAGCCATCCACCACCGACCCGGCGCTGCGATTGGGGGGGTCCACGGGGGGCGGAGGCACCCGTGTGTGGGCATACGAAGCCGTTGTGCCGCAACGAGACTGGCCGCAAGGCGTCCGCCTGCACACGGTCACCACTTCTCTCTCGCTCCTGCTGGCCGATGCGCTCGGCGCCTGGGTGCTCGACGGCTCCCTGGTCCTGTCGCGAGGGCCGGAACCGCAGGGTGGGCGCGCCGCCCGTCTCGAGTCCGAGGGCGTCACCCTCGCGCTCTAGCGGGTCCGGAGTGCCGCCTCGACCGCCTGCCAGGTGACGGTGCCGACCACGCCGGTCCGGGCCAGGTGGGCGCGTCCCTGCGCCGACTTCACCGCAGCAAGGGTCTTCGGCCCGAAGATGCCGTCGGGCACGACACCCAGCGCCTTCTGCAGCGCCTGCACCGCGGCCCCGCGCGAGCCGAGCCGGAGCACGGTCGAGTAGTGAGCCGCGAGCGGGTGGTCCCTCACCTTGAGCGCCCGCCACAGCCTGGCGTCGACGACACCGGTGACTGGCAGGTGGTGACCGCGCTGGAAGCTCTTCACAGCGGCGGTGGTCCGTGGACCGTATGCGCCGTCCACGGCGAGGCCGCCGAGCGCGCGCTGGAGGCTGCGCACCGCCGCGCCGCGCGATCCCTGCCGGAGCGTGGTCGACATCATGGAGTCGTATGCCGTGGTGGTGCGGGCGGTGCTCGCCGCGCCTGCGGCGCCACCACCGGTCGCGCCGAGCGTGGCTGCTGAGAGGGTCGTGCCGGCTCCCTGCGCGGTGGTGCGCTGGGAGGCGCTGCGCTGTGGGGGGTTGGCGGGCTTCCACGACGTGGGCGTGCGCCGGGACTCCACGTGCTTCGCGGTGATCCTGGCCGACGCGAACGGCCGCGTGGCAGTCGCGCCGGTGCGGCTCGGCACCAGCTTCAGGGCGACCATCCGCGCCCAGGTGGGCTGGTCCAGCTTGCCGGTCACCGTGACGCCGTTGCGGCCCTGCCAGTTGCGCACCGCCGTCTCCGTGAGCGGCCCGAAGTCGCCGTCCGGGGTCGTGCCGACGACTCGCTGGCCGGTCGCGACGTCCGGGCCCCGCGACCCGCGGGCCAGCGTGGGGTAGCCCGTGGCGGTGCTCACCGGTGGCGTCACGGGGGGTGGGACGACCGGTCCGGTGCCGGGGCCGAGGTCGACGGTCGTGAGGGCCTTCCCCGTCCACCAGGAGGTGCGCTTGTACGCGCCGTCCCAGGAGAAGGAGAAGTGGATGTGGTCGGTGTGCGGGACCGATCCGGTGTACGGGGCCCATCCCCGTGCCGGGTCGTAGACCCGCCACATCTTGTGGTTCCAGATGATGTACATGATCCCGAACCTGCGGGCCATCGCGCCGGGACGGCCCTGCGCGTCGGGCGCGGACAGCCACTTCGTGACGGAGTCGGCGATGGCCTTCTGGGTGGGGTTGTTGACGCTGAGCATCCAGTCGACGGCCCGGCCCTCGGAGTGCTCAGTGACCCCACTGTTGCAGTTGCGGCCGATGCCGTAGGACGTCTTCGACGTGGCTGCGTAGTAGTTCTTCATCAGCTCGGCGAAGGCGACGACGCCCGGCTTCGAGGCCGGGTCGCAGATGCGCTGCGGCTCGTAGGGAGGGGCCACGTCGAGGGCGCTCGGCAGCTTCTTGGTCGGCGGCGCCGGGATGCCCGCAGCCTGCGCCGCCGTCGCCGAGAACAGGGGCGCCGTGATCACGGAGATGGACAGGGCGCCGACGGCTCGCACGACGAGGGACACTGACACTCCTGGTGGGGACGCAACCCGTGGATGACCGGGCGGCAGGGCGGCTGCGGAACACCTGCCACAAGAACCACTTCCGTGCCAGGCCAGACATTTGTCCCATCCGTTGACACTGGTCACAAGGCGTTCGGACGAACTACAGCCCTGGAATTTCGCCGTGCCTCACCCGAACGGAGGATCCGCCTGTCGGGGCGCATCGTGTGTGCGGTGACCACGCGGCATACCGGAAACGGTGGTCCGGGGGCACGTCCGGGCGGCGACGGGCGAGGGATAAGGTCCACGACATGGACAAGGTCGTCTCCTCCGCAGCCGAGGCCATCGACGGAATCGTCGACGGCATGTCACTGTCGGTGGGCGGGTTCGGGCTCTGCGGCATCCCGAGCGTGCTCATCGCGGCGATCCACGATGCGGGGGTGAGCGAGCTGGAGGCGATCAGCAACAACTGCGGCGTCGACGACTGGGGGCTCGGCGTCCTGCTGAAGGACAAGCGGATCGCCCGGATGGTCGCCTCCTACGTCGGGGAGAACAAGGAGTTCGAGCGCCAGTACCTGCACGGTGAGCTCGAGGTCGAGCTGACCCCGCAGGGCACGCTCGCCGAGCGACTGCGCGCCGGCGGGTCGGGGATCCCCGCCTTCTACACGGTCACTGGCGCGGGGACCCAGGTCGCCGAGGGCGGGCTGCCGTGGAAGTACGACGCCGACGGCAACGTCGTGAAGCAGTCGCCGAAGAAGGAGACCAAGGTCTTCGAGGTCGACGGGGTGGACAAGGAGTTCGTGCTCGAGCGGGCGATCGTGGCCGACTTCGGGCTGGTGCGGGCGTGGAAGGGCGACCGGCACGGCAACCTCGTGTTCAACCAGTCCGCGCGCAACTTCAACCCGCTGTCGGCGATGGCCGGGCGGGTGACCGTGGCCGAGGTGGAGGAGCTCGTCGAGCCGGGCGAGCTCGACCCGGACTCGGTCCACCTGCCCGGGATCTTCGTGCACCGGGTGCTGCCGCTGACCCCCGAGCAGGTCACGGACAAGCGCATCGAGCGCCGGACCGTCCGCCCGGCCGCCTCGACCGACACCAAGGAGGCCTGAGATGGCACTGACCCGTGAGCAGATGGCCGCCCGCGCCGCGCGCGAGCTGTCCGACGGCTCGTACGTCAACCTGGGGATCGGCCTGCCGACCTTGGTGCCGAACTACGTCCCCGACGACGTCGAGATCGTCCTGCAGTCCGAGAACGGCATCCTCGGCGTCGGGGCGTATCCCGCCCCGGGGCAGGAGGACCCGGACCTGATCAACGCGGGCAAGGAGACCGTGACCCTGCGCCGCGGCGCCTCCTTCTTCGACTCGGCCACCTCATTCGGGATGATCCGCGGAGGCAAGGTCGACGCGGCGATCCTCGGTGCCATGCAGGTCTCCGCCAAGGGCGACATCGCCAACTGGATGATCCCCGGCAAGATGGTCAAGGGCATGGGCGGCGCGATGGACCTCGTGCACGGCGCGAAGAAGGTCATCGTACTCATGGAGCACAACGCCAAGGACGGCTCCTACAAGATCGTCAACGAGTGCTCACTGCCCTACACGGGCCGCGGCGTCGTGCAGCGGATCATCACCGACCTCGCCGTCTTCGACGTCGCCGGGTCCGGGCTCGTACTCCGCGAGCTGGCCGAGGGCGTCACGGAGGACGAGGTGCGCGAGAGGACCGAGCCGGAGTTCACCGTCGAACTCGGCTGAAAGCCGGTCACCATCGGGTAACGATCGGCGTGGGTGAGGCTGAAGTTGCGCCTGTGACGGGACGATCACAGGGTCCGACCTGCCCCAAACGTACGGATCCTGCCGTGAACGACCGTGAGCCCTCCCGTCTGCGTCGCCGACTGCTGGGGGCGCTCCCCCGCACGACGGCCCTCTCCCTTGTCGTGGCCAGCGGCCTGACCGTCGCTCCCGTCGTCGGGTTCGGCAGCCACGCACCAGCTCGCCCGCACCCGGTGCGGACTGCCGTCGAGCACTTCCAGCTCGCCAAGCTCCCCCACGACAAGGTTGCGGGTCAGGGCCAGCGCGCGCTCACGGCGACCGACGAGGTCGCAACAGCAGCCGCGAGCGGCGCACTTGTCGGCCTGACCTGGCCCGACTCCGCTGCCCCCTCCACCGGCACCGAGGTGCAGGTCCGCGGCCGGACCGCGGCCGGCACCTGGACCAGCTGGACCGACACCGAGGTCAACGACGAGCAGGACCCGGCCGCGGTCGCCGCCGGGCGCACCACCCGGGTCGGAACGGACCCGGTCTGGCTCGGCCCGGTCACCCGGGTCCAGGTGCGGTTCGCGAGCGCCGACGCGGCCGCGGTGCGCAAGGCTCGGGTCGAGGTCGTCGATCCGGGCACGTCGCCGGCCGACGCGCCGGCCAGCGCTCCCGCCGGTGCCGCCCAGGCCAACCCGGCGATGCCGAGGTACATCCGGCGGGCCGGGTGGGGTGCCGACGAGTCGATCCGCACGTGCAAGGCGTCCTACGGCACCACCACGTCGGCCATGGTGGTGCACCACACCGACGGAACCAACAGCTACACCAAGGCACAGTCGGCGGCCATCGTGCGCGGCATCTACGCCTTCCACGTCGAGGGACGCGGCTGGTGCGACATCGGCTACAACGCGCTGGTCGACAAGTACGGCCAGGTCTTCGAGGGCCGGGCCGGCGGTATGGACCTGCCGGTCATCGGCGCGCACACCGGCGGCTTCAACACCGACACGTGGGGCGTGTCGGTGCTGGGCACCTACACGAGCGTGGTCCCGAGCGCGTCCGCGATGTCGGCCCTGACCACGCTGTTCGCCTGGCGCGAGTCCGCCTTCTACCGGCGGGCGGACAGCAAGTCGGTGCTCACCAGCCGCGGTGGCGGGTCACGCTACCCCGAGGGCCAAAAGGTCACCGTGCCGTTCATCCTGGGCCACCGCGACCTGTGGCCCACGTCGTGCCCCGGCAACGCGTTCTACGCCAAGCTCGGGAGTGTCCGCTCATCGACCCTCGCCAAGACGTCGTACACCGGCAGCGTGCTCTACAAGCGGTGGGCCGCCGAGGGCGGCGCCACCGGACGCCTGGGTCCCGTCCTCAAGGGTGAGGGCCCCGTCTCGTTCGGTCGTCGCACCGTGTTCCAGGGCGGTTGGGCGATGTATGCCGTGGGGTCCAGCACGCGGCTCGTCGGCCCCGGGCTGGACGGCCTGTACTGGGCCAACGGCGGCCCCGGCCGCTGGGGCTACCCGCTCCGTGACGAGTACGCCATCAAGGGAGGGACGCGGGCTGACTTCAGCAGCGGCTTCACCGCCATCTACTCCTTCGGGCACGGGTCGCACCCGGTCTTCGGGGCGATCAAGGCCTACTGGCTGGGCAAGGGCGCCGGCCAGTCTGCGGTCGGCTTCCCCACCGGAAGGGAGACCGTGCTGGCTTCCGGCGGGGTCCTGCAGACCTTCTCCACCGGCGACATGTTCTACAAGTCAGGGCTCGGGGCCCACGCCGTCCACGGCGCGGTCCTGACGGCCTACACCAGCCGCGGCGGTGCGGACGGCTCGCTCGGCTACCCCGTGCAGGACCAGGTGAACGTCTCCGGCGGGGTGAGCCAGCGGTTCCAGGGCGGCACCCTGGTCGTGCCGGACCGGGGAAAACCCACCGTCGTCAAGCGTCCCTGGGAGCCCGGGGTCTTCGCCCGCGGCTGACCGGCTCAGCGGCGGACGAAGCCTGGCTGCCAGGGCTGGGCGGAGTACGCCGGGGCCGTCGTGCTGGTGCGCGACGGCCTGACCACCTGGACGGCGCCTGCCGCGCTCGCAGCGGACCACTCCGCGGGGCTGACGTGGTGCGGCGCCTCGCTGTACTTCGGCGTCTCCGCGTAGACCGCCTTCTCGCCGCTGTAGCGGTACCAGATGGTGCCGTAGACGTAGCCGACGGTGCGTGGCGCCGGTGACCCGACCTTCTGCCACTGCTCGGTGGTCAGCACATCGACCTGCGGGTAGGGCTCACCCGGCCACTGGTAGACGGCGTACACCGTCGACGACCACGGGTAGCGGACGTAGCTGGGCTTGATGACGCTCACCGGGGGTCGGCCCGATGCCGAGTAGTCCTCACCGGTGACCCAGGCCCGGTCGGTCCACGAACCGTCGGGAGCCGAGTACAGGCGGTACACCTCCGGGGCGTGGGCCAGCCGCACGTACCGCACGTTGGTCGCCTGCTGCAGCGGCTGGACGGCCGGGTAGAACCAGGACGACTTCAGCCCGAAGCGGGACTGGAACTCCGTGCCGGTGGTCTGCACCGTCTTGGTCGTGCCGATGATGTCGACACGGGTCACCCGGCCACTTCCGCCGAGGCCGTTGGTGGTGACCACCTTGAGCTGCTTGAAGGTCCCCACCGCGTAGCGGGTCGCGATCGTTGCCCCGGCGATCCGGACCGTCCAGGCATGGTTCGGCGAGTGCCGGTCACCGTCGTCGCGGATCGCGGGGAAGGTGCCGCCGGCGGTGTACCCACCGGTCGACGACGAGAACTCAGTGCGCTGCACCACCCCGGCGGAGTTGACCCTGACCTGACCGCGGGTTGCCGCGATCGCCTTGTCGGTGCGGGAGTCCGCGACGGACGCCCCCCGGTAGGTGATGCCGCCGTAGACCTGGCACGACGTGGTGTCGCACGTCTTGGCGTAGGAGTAGCGGTTCTCCGACCAGGCGTAGCTGCGGGCCGCGACCGCCTGGACCTTCAGCGCCTCGATCCCCCACCCGTTGCGGGCGTCGGCCCATGACGCCGGCGACTCGCTGGGGACCACGCCGCGCAGGTAGGACTCGAGCCGCACGTCGTTGACCAGCACCGTGCTCGACCCGCTTCGCGCCCAACGCAAGGTGCCGAGGTAGCCGCGGCTGTTCCCGCAGACGACGAGGGTGTCCTTGAGCGTGCTGCCTGCGGTGACCAGCGAGGCGGTCTGGCTCTTGGCGTTGGTCTCCCATGCGGGCGACCCCGCCGAGCAACCGGCGTACTTCGTCTGCAGGCGCCAGGTGTTTCGCGCAGTGCTCCACACGACTCGTGCCGCGGAGCCGGCGGACACCCGGTAACCCCCAACGGTGAAGTCCTTGGCGCTGGTGACCCACGAGTCGACGGGCGTGGTGAGCAGCCGCACGCCGATCACGGGGCTGCCGATCGCCGACATCCGGGTGCCGCCGTAGTAGTGGTCCAGAACCTTCGTGTAGGGCCAGCCGTGGTCCACGACGTAGCCGTACGCGCCGTACTGCCCGGCGCCCCGCCCGTGGCCCCAGCCGTGGCCGACCAGGACCACGTCGCCGGACGTCGCGGCCTGCGCAGCCGACGGGACGACCCCGGGGAGGGCCAGCGCGATACCTGCCGTGGCGATGACCGCGGCGAGGCGTCGAGGAGTGGTCGCGAGCTGCATGAGGAGAGTCCCTTCCGGCGGTCCAGAACAGGCAGGAGGCTAACCCCAGGATGGTGACCGGCACGGCGATATGGGCGATTCGTCGCCCATTCGTACGTCATTCGTGACCGGCGAGCAGCCATGGGACCCCGGTGGCCCGGTCGGTAGGGTGTGGCCAGCCGCTCACAGGAGGTCCACCCCGCATGGCCAGACCCACCAGCCGGCTGGGTGCTTCCCTGCAGGGCCTCCAGCCGCTCACCGAGCTCGCGCAGCGAGGTGGAGCACTGCTGTCCGACCGCCTCGTCGAGGCCCGCAGCGGCCGGCCGCTGCGGGTCGGTGAGCACCGGGACGACCGGTTCGACGTGGTCGCGTTCTTCTCCGGCGAACCCGAGCAGCTCTACCAGCTCCGGATGTGGCTCGGGCCGCTGACGGAGCTGTCGCACCACCTGCCCGTGGCCCTGCTGCTCCGTGACGCGCGCAACGCGCGGGCCGTGGCGGAAGAGTCCGACCTCCCAGTCCGGATGTCGCGTCGCACGGAGGAGTGCAACGCCTGGATCGTCGGCTGCGGCGCGCGGTTGGTGCTCTACGTCAACCAGAACACCCAGAACTTCCAGACCCTGCGGCTGTCCCGGCCCGTCCACGCGCACCTCAGCCACGGGGAGAGCGAGAAGGTCTCGATGGTGTCCAACCAGCTCAAGGCCTACGACCGTGTCTTCACTGCCGGCCCGGCAGCCCGGCAGCGCATCCTGGGCCACCTGGTGGACTTCGACGAGGCGCACCTGGTGGACGTCGGCCGGCCCCAGCTCGACGTGCACGCCGCCCGGCGCCACCTGTCGATCGGCCCGCGCACCACGGTCCTCTATGCACCGACCTGGGAGGGCGACTCCCCGGCCATGGCCTATGGCTCGGTGGCCTCCCAGGGCGTCGAGATCGCCACCGCGGTCCTCGCCAGCCCTGACCACCGACTGCTCTACCGGCCACACCCCCAGACCGGCCGGTTCTCGCGCGCCACCAGGGCGGCGGACCAGCGGATCCGGACCCTCGTGGACCGTGCCCGCGCCGCCGACCCCGCGGCGGGGCACCTCGTCGACACCGGCACCGACTTCGGCTGGCAGCTCGACGAGGCCGACCTGTGCGTGTGCGACGTCTCCGCCGTCGCGTTCGACTGGCTCGCGACGGGCAAGCCGATGGTGCTCACCGCGAGCCACTCCGACTCCGCCTCGGCGGGACGCACCACGCAGCAGCTCCCGCGTCTCGGACCGGGCGAGGCGCCCCGGGTGCTCGAGCGACTCGCAAAGGAGTCCGACCCGGCGCACCGGGCCCGCCTGCACCAGCTGGTCGAGCACCACTTCGGCGACACCTCGCCGGGCGCGAGCATGGCGCGGTTCGTCGCAGCCTGCCGCGACACGGTCGCCGAACGTCGCGCCCAGCTGGGCGAGGCCTGAGCGGCCGTGGCCGAGCGCTCCTTCACCTTCGCCGTCGGCAACGCGGTCAAGGTCCTCGCACTGCCGCTCTACGCGGTGGGCCAGGCGGCCTCGGCCCTGGTCCCGCGCGACCGCCGACGCTGGGTGGTCGGCAGCGGCTTCGGGCTGGCCGACGGCGCCCTGACTCTCTACGAACAGGCGCGTGAGGACGACCCGACACTGGGGCTCACCTGGCTGACCCGGGACGCCGAGGACGCGCGCAACGCCCGGGCCCGCGGCATACCGACGGTGCCCCGTGACTCGCTGCGGGGCTGGTGGGCGACGTTGCGCGCGGGTGTCGTCGTGGTGACCCACGGCTTCGGCGACGTGAACCGCTACGGCTGCCAGGGCGCCACCGTCGTCCAGCTGTGGCACGGCGCCCCCCTGAAGCGGCTGCACCTCGACAGCCCTGCCGCCCTGCGCCTCCCAGTGGTCGGGGGCTGGGGCCCGGCGCGCCGACTGCTCGGGGCGATGTACCGCCGAGGCACCAGCCGGATCAGTGTGCTACCCGTGTCGTCGCGCGACGTGGTGCCGAGGATGGCCAGCGCCTTCGCGCTCGACCCAGCGCGGGTCCCGGTCCTCGGTGAGCCGCGCACCGACGTGCTGTTCACCGGCGCCGAGCGCGAACGGTCGTCGGCGGCGAGGGCCAGGATCGAGCGGTCGGTGGGCTCGCTCGCAGGGGCGCGGGTCGTGCTGTACGCGCCGACCTGGCGGGACGGCGCCCCGGACCCAGGCATCCCGTCGCCGAGCGAGTGGGCTGCCCTGGACGACTGGCTCGAGGCCAACGACGTGGTGCTGCTGGTGCGCCCACATCCGTTGGGGGCAGGCGACTACTCCCACCGGTCGACCCGGGTGCGGCTGATCACCTCCAGGCAGGAGCCCGAGGTCAACGCGGTGCTGTGGGGCGTCGACGCCCTCGTCACCGACTACTCCTCGGTGCTGGTCGACTTCACCGCGACGGGCCGCCCCATCGTGTTCCTCGCCCCGGATGTCGAGGCCTACTCCAGCAGCCGCGGCCTCTACGTGGACTACGACGGGCTCAGCGGCGGGCACGTGGAGCGCACGTGGGGGCAGGTGCTGGCCCGGTTGGACCTGGTGCTCGAGGCCGGTCCGGCACGCGACGCGGCGACCGCTGCCAGCCGAGCCCTCGCCGAGCGGTTCCACGAGCACACCGACGGGCGCAGCGCCGCGCGCGTCGTCCAGCACGTCCTCGCCCTCGTGGGGAAGGGGCAGACGGGTGCGACCGCCGACAGCGTGCTCTTCGAGAGCTACTACGGCCGCAACGCCTCCTGCAACCCGTTGGCGATCGACCGCGAGATCGCCCGTCGCCATCCCGACGTCCGGCGCGTGTGGGCCGTCGAGAGCACGGACGTGGTGGTGCCGGCGGGTGCGGGGGCGGTGCTGCTCGGGTCCTCCGAGTGGCGGTCGGCCCGCGATGAGGCGCGGTTGCTCGTCGTCAACGACTGGATCCGGGACGGCTGGCGACCGCGTCGCCACCAGGCCGTGCTGCAGACCTGGCACGGCACCCCGCTGAAGCGGATCGCACTGGGCCGGCGTGGCCTGCGGCCCCGCGAGATGGCCGCGGTCGTCAAGCAGTCCTCCCGGTGGACGGCCATGCTCGCCCAGAGCCCGTCCGCCGCCCGGGTCCTCAAGCGTGCGTATGCCGTGCGCTCACCGATGTGGGTCGAGGGCTACCCGCGCAACGACGAGGTCGTGACCGGCTCGGGCAGGCAGGTGCGCCAGCAGCTGGGGGTCACGACCGCGAAGGTGGTGCTCTACGCGCCCACGTGGCGCGACGGCGACCTCGGAGCCGGCCACCCGCTGGACGCGCAAGGGCTCGCGCGCGAGCTCGGGCAGGACTGGACCGTCCTGGTCCGCGGTCACGCGCGGACCCTGCACGAACGCCCGCCGTCCGAGGGCGAGCGGGTCGTGGACGTCACCCGCCACCCGGACGCGTCCGAGCTGCTGGTCGCCACCGACGTCCTCGTCACCGACTACTCCTCGCTCATGTTCGACTTCAGCGCCACAGGTCGGCCGATGGTGTTCTTCGTGCCCGACCTCGAGCAGTACGACCGCCACGGCCGCGGCCTCTACTGGGACCTCGCCGCTCGTGCACCCGGGCCGCTCGTCACCACCACAACGGCCTGCGCGGACGCGGTCCGGGGAGCCGAGGACGACGCCCCCCGGTGGGCGCAGCGCTATGCCGCCTGGCGCGCCGAGTTCAACCCGCTCGACGACGGCCACGCGGCTGCCCGGGTCGTCGACCGGCTCGAGCGCGAGGGGATGCTCTGAGGGTGGCCGGACTCAGCCCAGCCGCGAGCGGTCCACGGTGTCCCCAGCCCCCAGGACGAGCCCCTTCCAGAACCCCAGCCCCCACGACACGTGCATGGTCGCGAGCGCCGCGACGTTGAGCGCCCGGTCCACGAGGCCATCACCCCCGAGGGCGCGCACGCCCGCGAAGCCCAGGAACGCGGCATACGAGACCGGCGCCAGGTGCACGACGCGGGCGGAGCCGGGTCGCGCACCGGCGAGCTCGGCAACGCCCACCACGGCGGAGCACAGCAGTCCCGCCACGAGCGCGGGCGCGAGCAGGTAGCGTACCGGTGAGCGGCGCTGGCGACGCACGATCTCGCCGCGCCAGATGCCGGTGGCGAACATCTGCTGGGCAAGGTGCGGCAGGGAGCTGCGTGGCCAGTAGGTGACCTCGACGTCGGGCACGTACCAGATCAGGTGGCCGGCGCCGGCGATGCGCTGGTTGAGCTCGTAGTCCTCGCCGCGCCGGATGGAGTCGTCGTAGCCGCCCACCTCCTCGAGGACCTCGCGGCGGAACACGCCGAGGTATGCCGAGTCGGCCGGTCCCTCGGCCCCCCCACCGTGGTAGACACCGCCTCCAAGGCCCAGCGGGCTGTTGTAGGCGCGGGCGACCGCCCGCTGCACGTGCCCGTGACCACGCGCCTTCATCACCCCGCCACAGTTGGCCGCACCGGTGCGGTGCAGGACGTCCACCATGGTCCGGGTGTAGCCGGCGGGCAGCTCGGTGTGGGCGTCGACACGCACCACGACGTCACCGGTCGCCTTCGCGATCGCCCGGTTGAGCCCCGCGGGGATGTGGGCATCGGGGTTCGCGACGACGCTGACGCGAGGGTCGCGCGCCGCGAGTCGCTGCGCCACCTGCTCGGTGCCGTCCGTGGACGGACCCACCGCAACGATGACGTCCTGCTCTCCGGGGTAGTCCTGGGCGAGCACCGACTCGACCGCGGTCTCGAGCCGCTTCGCCTCGTTGAGGACCGGCATGACGTAGGAGACTGCGGAGTGCCCGCTCACTTGCTGCCGGTCCCGCTTCCGTCCGCGTCGGCGCGGTACGCCTCGAGCGTCTCCTTGATGGTGCCATCCATGACGAGCTCGCCCGAGCGCATGTAGAGACCGCGGGTGCAGAACTTCTTCAGGTCGCCTTCGCTGTGGCTGACGAGGAACAGGGTGCGTCCCTCGGCGAGCAGGTTCTCCATGCGCGTGTGGCACTGGGCACGGAACTTGCGGTCGCCGACTGCGAGCACCTCGTCGACGAGGATGATCGGCTCGTCGAGCTGGGTGATGACTGAGAAGCCGAGCCGCACCTGCATCCCGGAGCTGAAGTGCCGGAACGGCGTGTCGAGCGCGGCACGCACCTGCGGGCCGGCGAAGCCGACGATCTCGTCGAACCGCTCGTCGACCTTCTCCCGACTGAGGCCGTGCAGGCCCGCGGTGAGGTAGATGTTGTCGCGTGCAGTGAGGTCTCCGGTGAACCCGCCGGTGAGCTCGATGAGGGGTGCGACTCCCTGGGTGACCTCGACCGACCCCTCGTCCGGGATGAGCACCCCGGCGATCATCTTGAGCAGGGTGCTCTTGCCGCTGCCGTTGGCGCCGACCAGGCCGACCGCCTCACCCGGTCCGATCTCGAACGTGGCGTTGCGCACCGCCCAGAACATCTCGGTGTTGTGCGTGGTGCCGCGCTTGAAGATCATCTCGCGCAGCGACAGCTTTCGCTTGCGGGAGCGGTAGAACTCGATGCCGACGTCCTCGGCCCTGATCACGGCGGACACGGCTCAGATCTCCTTCAGGACGCTGCGCTCGAGCCTGGTGAACGTCCAGGCACCGAGCAGGAAGATGAGCAGCGAGGCCACGACGGACACCAGGACGGCGCTGCGCTGGACGGGCTCGGCGAAGAAGCCCGCGCGCTGCAGCTCGAGCACCCCGGTCATGGGGTTCAGCTCCAGCACCCGGTCCCAGGGGCTGGGGACCTTGATCTGGGCGTAGATCACCGGGGTGGCGTAGAACGCCATGCGCAGCACGATCCGGATCACGCGCTGCATGTCGGTCACCAGTGCGGTCACCGGCGAGAGCAGCAGCCCGATCCCGACCAGGAGCACGAACTGCAGCACGATCCCGAGGGGCAGCAGGACCAGGCCCCAGTCGAAGTGCACCTCGCCCTTGAGCGCGTAGACCAGCACGAACAACGCCAGCACCGGCAGCGAGTAGACGTACTCGACGCTCTTCGCGAGCACGACGCGCATCACCCAGATCTCACGCGGCAGGTTCGTCGAGCGCACCAGCTTGGCGTCCGACAGCAGTGCCCGGGCGGTGTCGCTCATGGTGCCGCTGAACCACTGCCACGACAGCAGCCCGATGACCAGGAAGAGGAAGTAGGGCTTGTGGCCGACGTCGGCGCGCTTGAAGATGCCGACGAAGACCGCGAAGTAGATGACCGACATCGCGAGCGGGTCCAGGATGGTCCAGACGTAGCCGAGCCAGGAGCGCTGGTAGCGCACTCGCAGGTCACGCACCACCAGGGTGCGCACCACCTCGCGCCGTCGCCAGACGGCCTCGGTCCGACTGGCGAGACTCACGCGCAGATCCTAGCCACAGCCTGTTGGGGGTCGGTCACAGCAGCCCCCGACGCTGCAGCTCGGTGACGACCCGGTCGCCTGCGTGCCCGTCGTCCAGCGGGCAGAACTGCTCACGGAACCGCGCCATCGCCTCCGCGTGCGCGCCAAGGCGCTCCGGGTGCCGCAGCAGGTCGACCACCTGGCCGGTGGTCCGCACCAGCGGCCCCGGCGCCCGAGCCTCGAAGTCGAAGTAGAAGCCGCGGAGGCGGTCCCGGTAGTTCTCCAGGTCGGGGACGAAGAAGACCATCGGCCGGCCGAGCACGGCGTAGTCGAACATCACCGAGGAGTAGTCCGTGACGAGCACGTCGGCGGCCGCGAGCAGGTCCTGCATCGAGATGCCGGCGCCGCCGTTGTGCACCCCGTCCGGCAGTCGCACCTTGCCGCGCACGACGGGGTGCAGCCGAACGACGATCTCGTAGTCGTCACCCACCCGGTCCAGCATCTGCTGCACGTCCAGCGGCAGGGCGAAGGTGAAGTGCTTGCCCGACCGCTGGTCGTCGCGGAAGGTCGGTGCGTAGACGAGGACCTTCTTGCTCCCGGCCAGGCCGAGCTGCTTGCGCACCCCGGCGGCACGTTCGTCGGCGGAACCGTCGAGCAGGACGTCGTTGCGGGGATAGCCCAGCTCGAGGACCTCCCCCTGGTACCGGAAGGCCGACCGCAGCCGCTGCGTCGCCCATGGCGACTGCGACAGGAGCAGCGACCACTCGGAGATCATCTGGTCCACCCGACCGACGTACCCCTCGTCGCGGCCGACGATGGAGTCGAGGTCGTGGAGCATCCGCTTGAGCGGGGTGCCGTGCCAGGTCTGCAGGTATGCCGCGTGGTCCGGTCTGCGCATCCAGCTCGGCTGGTTCTGGTTGGCCACCCACAGGCTGGCCCGTCCCATGACCCAGCAGTACCTGAAGCTGAGCCGCTGCAGGGAGGCCGAACCGTCGGGCGCCTCGAGCTTGCCGGCGACCACCCAGGCGGTGCGGACGTCCAGGCCGCGACGTCGGATGGCCTCGTGGACGGCGCCGGGGCTGTCACCGAAGTCGGCACCGAGGTTGCTCTCGAAGACGACCGTGCCGCTGCGCGGCAGCCTCCGGGCCAGGCCGTAGACGACCTCGAGCAGGGGCTGGCGCAGGCGGTAGCGGATCGAGCGGTAGCGCGGCTCCTTCTGCACCCGCTTCCACACCCGGCTGGCGGTGCCGGTCATGTCGCGCACGAAGGGCGAGTCGAGCCGACGGCGCGGCGTGGTGCGCGCCGCCTCGATGATCCGCTCGCGCGCGCCGCTGTCGCGGTGGGCGGTGAGCCGGGTGGCCTTCGCGCGGGAGGACTCGCTGATCGCGAAGTCTCGCGCCGCCGCCTCGCGCAGGTGTGTCATCACCTCGCTCACGGTCATCCCGATCTCGCCCGGGAGCTCCTCGTCGAGGTCGAAGTGCGAGGGTCGCTTGCCCAGGAATCGGGTGCGGTCGAACTGGTAGTAGACGACCGGCCGGTCGAGGAACGCGAAGTCGATGGCGGCGCTGGTGTAGTCGGTGAGCATCGCCATCGAGCGCAGCAGCAGGTCCTGCACGTCCGCCGTGCCGTGGGTGACGATGTTGACGTGGGACAGGTCGAACAGTCCGGCGAACGGCTGCATGTTGGCATGCAGGTAGAAGTCCGCCTCCAGGTCGTTCTCCACGAGGAAGGCGGCGAAGTCCTCCGAGCTCAGCAGCCCCTGCCACCGGTCGTGGAAGGCGCTCGCCGCCACGTCGTCTGCGTTCTTCAGCCAGTCCCGCCAGGTCGGCATGATCAGCAGCCTGCGCTCGGGCGCGGGCGGGTCCTCGAACAGGCGGTCGTGCCGTGACAGCCCGGTCACGAAGACCCTGCGGCCGGGCCATCCGAAGTCGCCCTCGATCATCTGCCGCTCGCGCTCGGAGCTGACGAGGAAGGAGTCCGCGGTGAAGCCGGGTGCGTCGAACCCGTAGTTGGCCACCATGTTCTTGGTGCCCATGACCCCGTGCTGGAGGAAGACGCGCCTGGCCTTCACCCCGCGCTGGAAGGCGGACCCGCGGGCGGCGAGCAGGTAGTCGCTGTGGTGCGAGCTGAGGATCCGCTGCGCGGCGAGGGTCGCCTCGACGTGCTCACGACTGCCGAACTCCACCACCGACGGGTCGTCGCCGAACCGCGCCCGATCGGGCGAGTCCTTGGCGATGACGTACTTCGCGTCGATCTCGGGGTGCCGCTCACGCAGGTAGCGGTACATCGCGAGCCCAGTGTCCTGCGCCGTCTCGGGCCGCTCGCCGAGCACCCACACCGGGCGCCCGCGGGTCGCCCTGCGAAGCCGCCTCCCCGAGCGGGCTGCGGTCCTGGCCACGGGCACCGCCTCGGGGTCCATCGGGCGCACCTCGAACGCGAGTGACCCCGCCTTGAAGGTGCGGTAGGCGCGCAGCTCAGCGGCGCGGGTCCCGTCGGAGAAGATCGAGGTCGGCAGCGACAACCGCGCCGTGGGAGCGAGCCGGCGCACCGGCACCTCGACCTCCTCGGTGAAGCCGTCGAGGGTGAGCCGCAGACGAGCGTCGAGGTACTCAGGTCGATCGAAGGCCCCGAGCACGAGCTCCTGGGGCAGGTGCGCGCGGAAACCGGTGCGACGGTTGCCACCTCGCTCGACCGGTGAGCTCTCCTCGATCGTGGTGTCGAGGTCCAGCCGGGTGCCCGTCTTGCGGCCCACGAGGGCCAGGGTCGCCGCGGCCACCTCGAAGCTCTGGGTGTCGACGTCGCCGATGATCTCCCACGCGGCGTCGTGCCGCCGCACCCAGCGCACCCGGCAGACGCCCTTCGGGAGGGGCTGGGTCTGCCCGTACATGAAGCTCAGGCCCCCGCCGGCCGTGAGGTAGGCGGTGAGGAAGGCCCCGCTGTCGGCCTGGATGGCGCGTGAGGCCTGCACCTCGGTGCGTGCGAAGCCGGCCGCCCGCACATCGGTGGGCCCGACCGGGTCCTCGCCCCGGGGCTCGGTGTTGGTCACGGTGAAGCCGAGGTCGGCATAGAGGGGCGGCATGGTCGGCACGTCGACGTCGCCCGTCGCACCTGTCGCCGCCTCCGACTCGGCGGGCACGGCGGGGTCCTGCGGCGGCTCAACCTCCCCGCTCCACGCGGACTCGAACCGCTCGACCAGGTCAGCCAGCTCGATCGAGACCACGCCCAGGCTGCTCTCTGAGATCTCGACCGACCACACGTCCTTGGCGAACGCCTCCCGCGGACGCAGGTAGACCCGGCTGACGCGGTGCGTGGGTGCGAACTCGAACGTGATGGTGACGGAGTCGTCGGTGTAGGCAACCCCGAGCCGTCGCTGGGGGTTGGTTGCTGGCCAACGCACGCCGCCTCGCCCTCGCTCTGCTCTCGTCGTCTCCGGCTCGCACACTGTAGTGCGTGGCATGGGCGCGACCCACATCGTCACGCGGCGCCCGGTGGGGTGGCACGGCTCGGGTTGCTACTGTGTCCGCCGTGTCCGAGCGGTCCGGCGGGAGCCATGTCCCGAACCCGCTCGACCGGGTTCTGGACACGCTCACCGATCTGGCTGTCTGGGCCTTCGCGATCTGGACGGTCATCTACTACCTCGGTCGCGCGCTGGGCTGGCCGACCACCCCGCTGCTGGTCGCAACGGTCCTCCTGACCCTGGTAGCGGTGCGCCCGGCCTGGCGGCACAGCCACGGCCCCCAAACGGGCGTCAACGGCCTCGGAGCCGTCGTCGGGCGGCAGCCGACCCTGTTGGCGCTGGCCGGCGTCGTCCTCACGGCCGGGGCGTGTCTCGTGCACCTGGGCACCTCCCCGATGCGGTATGCCGCGGGGTGGGCCCTGAGCGTCGCCGCCCTCGTGCCCGTGGCCTGGGTCGCGTTGACCCGCGAACGCGGCACCCGCCGCGATGCGGCGGAGGAAGGCGCCGTGCCGGAGTCGGTGTCCGACGCGGCAGCGGGCGCCCGGCGCCGGTGGACCCTGCCCGGCCTGGTCGCCAGCCTCGGCGTGACGGGCGCAGCCGCGGCCCTCGCAGTGCTGTCGCTGCTCACCGTCCGCAAGGACGCGGACGACGTGTTCTACGTCAACAAGGCAGTGTGGGTGGCCGAGCACGGAACCATCCCCACCCGCGACACCATCTACAGCGACCAGGTGCTCCCTGCCCTGCGTGGCGCCGGCACCGCACCCGTGCAGTCGATCGAGGTCCTCCAGGGCGCGCTCGCCCATGTCTTCGGCCTGGCCGGCGGCAGCGTCGTCTACCTGCTCACCCCGCTCGTCGTCTCGTTCCTCGCGGTCTGGACACTGTGGCGGCTGGTGCGCGAGTGGAGCCGGGAGCGCGCGGTGGTAGCCGCCGCCGTGGCGGTCGTCTACCTCCTGTGGGCGGTCAAGGACGGCTACGGCCTGGGGGCGTTCTTCATCGGTCGTGACTGGCAGGGCAAGGTCGTCTTCGCCTGCCTCGGCATCCCCCTGCTCTACCTGGCGCTGTCGACGTGGGCGCGCCGGCGCAGCGGCTACGACGGGCTGCGGCTGTTCGCCATCGGTGCGGCCTGCGTCGGGCTCACCTCGACCGCCACCCTCGTCGTGCCGCCGATCGGCCTCACCGTGGCCGTCGCCATGCTGCTGTGCGGCTACCGCCACTGGTGGGGTGCGCTGCTGACCCTCGTCTACCCGGTGGTGACCGGCGCGGTGGTCGCCGCATCGAACACCGGCGGGGAGTTCGGCGCGGTGGACTTCACCTCGGCACAGGCCTTCCACCACGTGGTGGGCAAGGGCCTGTTCATGGCCGTCGGGCTCGCCGCGATCCTGCTCGCCCCGTGGCTGGTCCGGCGCGGCCCGACCCGGGTGGTGGTGACGGCCGGGTCCCTTGCCGCCCTGGTGGTCATGGCTCCGGGCATGCCCGACGTGCTCAACCGGCTCACGGGCGCGGGGCCGATCCTCTACCGCATGGCGTGGGTTCCCGCGATCCCAGCCCTGGTCGGGGTCCTTGCCACTGCGCCGTGGCGGTTGGAGCGAGCCCCCGCCCCGGCTCGCATCGCGGTCGTGGTGCTGGTGCCCGCCGTCGTGGTGGTGGCGATCCTCCTCGGCGGGAAGCTGCTGTGGACCCGCGGCGACACGAGCATCTACTCCGGTCCGGAGTGGAAGTACGACCAGCAGCCGCTCGAGGACGCCCGCTGGATCGAGCGGACCTATGACGGCAGCACGCCGGTGCTCGCTCCCTGGCCGGTCATGCGCGGCCTTGCGCTGAGCACCACCGAGGTGCACGGCGTCGACCCGCGCAGCTTCTACCTGCAGTCCCTGGACGAGCCTGCAGCCCAGCACCAGGCGCGGATCGACCTCAGCCAGTCGATGCGCAACGGGAACCCCAAGCCCCAGGCCGACTTCCTCGAGGACCTCGACCGGCTGGACGTGGAGTACGTCTGCCTCGACGATGCGAAGAAGCGGATCAGGGAGGTGCTCGCCGGCGACGGCTGGACCGCCGAGCGGCACAACAGCCGCCTCACCTGCTACGCGCCCGGTGGCTGACTAGACACCAGGCGGCCGGGCGGGCGCACCCGGCTCCTCGGCCCCCGCGCTGGGCTCCCGGCGGACTCCACCGGGCTCGGTCGTCTCGGTCGGCGCCATCTCTGGGTTGTCGCCCTCCTCGCGCAGCGCCCGCTCGATGGCCAGCGCCCGGGCCAGCTTGCGGACCCGCTGGTCGCTCTCCCGGATCCGGAAGTAGAGGCCGAGACTGGTCAGCGTGAAGACCACGACCAGCACGTAGAGGAGCAGGTCGGTGCCACGGCCGACCCCGAGGAGCTCCGCTGTGCGCTGCGGGATGTCGGGATCGGCGATCGACGCGATGGCCGCGGCGGCGAGGACGAGCGCGAGGAGGCGGGAGCCCGCGCGCAGCTCGACCCGCTGGCGGTTGCGGAAGAGCGCGACGAGGGCGACCACCGCGAACAGGATCAGCGGAACCTTGACCCACTGCATCAGCGGTGCCCCCTGAGGACTCGGTTGAGCAGGACGTCAACGCCGATGTTGATCGAGTTCACCGAGCGCTGCCCCTTGGCCCGTGAGTAGTCGGTGTAGGCGACGGTGACCGGGAACTCCTCGAAGCTCGCCCCCACCTCGGACATCCGCTGGAGGAACTCGCTGGCCCACGCCATGTCCGGGGTCTTCATCTCGAGCACCTCGGCGAAGGAGCGGTCGAAGACGCGCAGCCCCTGGTGGGCATCGGTGAGCTGGATCCCGGAGGTGGCTCTCTCGAAGACGGTGGCCGCCTTGAGCAGCAACCGCTTGCCGCGAGACATGCCCACCGCGCTCGTGCCGAGGAACCGCGAGCCGATGACCACCTGGACGCCGCTCTCACGGATCTGATCCAGCATGGCGACGGCGTCCTCGACCCGGTGCTGGCCGTCCGCGTCGAAGGTGACGACGTAGGCCGCTCCGGCGTCGTGGAGGGCGAAGTCGATCCCCGTCTGCATCGCGGCGCCGGCGCCCATGTTGATCGGGTGCTGGACCAGGCGAGCCCCTGACTTGCGGATCTCGCTGGCTGACTGGTCGCTCGACCCGTCGTCGACGGCCACCACGTTGGGGAAGTGCTCGAGCAGCCCCGACAGCACCTGACCGACGACGGGGGCCTCGTTGTAGCACGGGACGACGACCCAGACGTCGTGGTTGGTGCGCATGCACGCCTTCCGGATCGTGGGCGGTAGCCTTGCGGACACTGGCCTCGCCGGCCAACTGCCCCCAGATACTAGCCGCCCAGGAGCGCAACTCTCGTGTCCGCAAAGCCCTCGGTGGTCGTGCTGGGCTATGGCGCGGAGGAGCAGCTGGAGGCGTGTCTCGCGAGCGTTGTCGAGCAGCTGCCCACCGACGGTGAGTGCGTCCTGGTCGACAACGGCATCCTCCACGGAGCCGAACGACGGGCCGCCTGGGGCGAGCGGGTCACCGTGGTCGGCGACGGCTCTGACAACACCGGCTTCGCCGGTGGCTGCAACGTCGGCGCGGAGCACGCACGGGGCGATGTCCTGGTCTTCCTCAACTCCGACGCGGTGCTGCGTCCCGGGGCACTGGCTCCGCTCGCCGAGGCAGCAGGGGTCCCAGGCTCAGGGGTCGTCTGTGGCTGCTTGCGGCTCGCCGACCAGCCCGACCTGGTCAACTCCGTGGGCAACCCGCTGCAGTTCCTCGGGCTCACCTGGGCCGGCGAGTGCGGCTCCCCCGCGGTCGAGCACCTGCGCCGCCGCGAGGTGGCGGTCGCCACGGGCGGGTTCTTCGCGCTGAGCCGCGATACTTGGAACGCCCTCGGCGGCTTCGACCCGACGTACTTCGCCTACCACGAGGACACCGACCTGTCGGTGCGCGCCTGGCTCAGCGGTCGCCGCGTCGAGGTGCTCCCCGAAGCGGTCGCCGACCATTACTACGAGTTCTCCCGCAACCCGCTCAAGATGTACCTGCTCGAGCGGAACCGGCTGGTCCTGGTCCTGACCACCTACCCATCGCGGCTGCTGCGCCGGGTGCTCCCGGCGCTCGTGCTGCTCGAGCCCGCGTTCCTGGTCATGGCCCTCCTGCAGGGCTGGGCCCCCCAGAAGCTCAAGGCGTGGGGCTGGCTCGCCAGCCACGCGGCATACCTGCGTCGTCGCCGCGCCGAGGTGCAGTCCCTGGCGGCCGGCGCCGACCCGGCCGCCCGCCTCGCCGGCCTCATGGTCGCCGCCATGGACCCGCCCAACGTCGAGCACCCGCCCGGCATGCCGGTGCTCAACGCGCTGCTCCGGGCCTACTGGCGGCTGGCCCGGCCGCGCGCATGAGCCTGCTCCAGCAGTTCCGCGGCAGGTCACTGCGCGCCGGATCGTTCAAGGTCATGGCGGGCGTGGCCTTCTTCGGGGCCAGCACCTACCTGTTCACCGTCCTCACTTCCCGGGCGCTCGGACCGGACGGCTTCGCCGAGTTCAGCCTCTTCTGGGGCCTCACCTACGGCATCGGACTGGGGGTCAGCCTGCCGTTCGAGCAGGAGACCAGCCGCCGGGTCTCGGCGTTGACCGCCGGAGGCCTGGGTGCGCGTCCTGTGTTCCTCGCCGGGCTCGGCGCAGCACTCGTGGTCGCCGTCCCGCTGGTCGCCATCCTGGTGCCGGTGTCGCTGCTCCTCGCCAGGGACGGCCACGCCGGCTGGCTGTGGGCCTCGTGCTCACTCGCGGTGCTGGCCCTGTGCGTCACCTACCTCACGCGGGGGACGCTGTCCGGCACGCACCACTTCGGCAGCTATGCGACCCAGTTCGGCGCGGAGGGGACGGTCCGGCTGGTCGCCGCTTTCGCGCTGTGGCTCTTCGGCACCAGCTCCCCGTGGCCGTACGCCTTCGTCATCCCGGCTGCCCTGCTGTTCGGCCTCGGTGTGACCTCCCGGACCGTGGTGCACGAGGTGTCCCTGCCCCCGCCGACCGTGGAGGAGCTGCCCGAACGCACCTCGCTCGGGGCGTTCCTCGCCTACCTCGGCGCGATGATCGTCGCGTCGACGATCTCCATGTCCCTGGTCAACTTCGGCCCGGTCGCCGTCACGGTGCTCACGCCCGAGGGGGCCTCGTCGGACGCGGGCTCGTTCCTCGCCGCCGCACTCATCGCGAGGACGCCGATCTTCCTGTTCGCCGCGGTCCAGGCAGTGCTCATCCCGAGGCTGGTCCGCGCCGTGGTCGAGCGCGACCACCGCGCGTTCCGTGCCACGGTGCGCCGAGTCATGGGACCGACGGCCGGGCTCGGGTTGCTCGGCGTCCTCGGCTGCCTCGCGGTCGGTCCCGAGGCGCTGCGCCTCATGTCCGGACCACAGTTCCACCTGTCACGCACCGACATCACGCTCCTGGCGGTCTCGACGGCGTTCATCCTCGCCACCCTGGTGTTCCAGCCGGCTGCCTTCGCGCTCAAGCGGCACTGGCCGGCCGTGCTGGCCTGGGTCCTGGCGGGGGCCGCCTTCGTCCTGTGCTGCCTGGTGCCGGGCGACCCGGTCCGGGTCGTCGGGATCGCACTGGTCGTTTCGAGCGCGGTGGCGGCCGCCGGACTCGCCGTCGCGGTCAACCGCGGCATGCACACCGACTGACAGCGGCGCTCAGCTGCGCGGTGCCGCACACACCGACGCGAGGTCCGACTGGGCCGGCGGCCCGCCGGCATCCTTGGGGTCCACCGGCGTGGCGGCAGCGCTCGTCGAGGGCGCGGGGGACGGCTTGGCGGCAGGGCTCGGCCGGGCCGTCGCCGTCCTGGTGCTCGACTTCGTCGCCTTCGTGGCCTTGCCGCCCGCCTTGCCCGCGGCCTGCCCGGAAGAGCGGATCGTCGATGCCACGGTGTCGGTGACGACCTTCGGGTCGTAGTCCCAGGGTTTGATGAGCGGCGGCACGAAGTTGACGCTGGTGATCTTGTGCGAGCGGGCCTTCATCGCGAGCTCGGCAAACTGCGGGAGCTCGGACTGCGGGAGGTCGGTCTGGAGCACACCAGACGTGGCTCCCGCGATCTGCCGGAAGCGCAGCAGCACCGTCTGCGGGTCGAGCTGCTGCACCATCGCGGTGATGACGCACCGCTGCCGCGCCATCCGCTCGTAGTTCGTCGATCCCGTGCGCGACCGCGCATACCAGAGGGCGTGCCGGCCGTCGAGGTGCTGCTCCCCCGGCTCGATCCACCCGAGGATCGGCGAGCTCCCGCCACCGATGGGCGTGCGGCGGACGACGTTGAGGTCCAGCCCGCCCATCGCGTCCACCATCTGCTGGAAGCCCTTGAGGTCGATCATCACGTAGTACTGGATCTTCAGGCCGCTCAGGGCCTCGACCGCCTCGCGCGTGGCAAGCACGCCCGGGTTGGTCGTGCCCGCCGGGAACTCCGCGCGGTGGTCCTCCGCCCAGGTGTAGAGCGCGTTGAGCAGACACTCGTCGCCGCAGTTCCAGCCCTGCGGCATCAGCCGTTGCATCACCGACCCGGGCCGGAAGTTGATGTTCTCGGTGTCGCGGGCGAACCCGAACGTGACGGTCCGTCCCGTCTTCGCGTCGACGCTGGCCACCTGGATGCTGTCCGGGCGGGTGCCGACCCGGTTCCGCCCGGTGTCGGCCCCGAGCAGCAGGATGTTGTAGCGACCGTGGATCGGTCCCGTCGCGGTGTCACCCTGGAAGACCGCGTCAAGTGCGGCCCGGCCGGTGCCGACGGCGTTCGCGGCATAGACCAGGCCCCCGGAGGTCACCACGAGCAGCGCGGCAGTGACCCCCGTCAGCCAGCGTCGGACACCGGCCAAGAGGGTCCTCGGACGACCCAGCCGCCAGGCGTCCACGAACAGCACCGCCCACAGGGCGGCCCAGCCCCAGAGCACGACCTGTATGCCGCCCAGCACCGGTCCGCGGGCGAGCAGCCCAAGTACGGTGGTCCGGCTCACGAGCAGGCCGGCGACGACGAGGAGGGCGGCAGCGGCGAGCGTGAGCCACACCCGCAGCGCCACCCGCCCGAGACCGCGGTGGCCGACAGCGAGTTGTGCGCTGCCCGGAACCAGCAGCGTGAGCAGCACGAGCGTGAAGGCTCGTCGGCGCCGGTGGTGGGGTGGCAGGAGGTCGGTGTCGACCGGTCGGCGGGGGCCGCCGCCGGACACGTACACCCTCTCCTCGCCCGTTGAGCTCGCGGGCGGTCTGTTCATGGTGGACCAGTATCAGTGACAACTGGTGTGATTCCTGTGACGCATGTGGTTCTCCGAGTGTCGCGCTCACTGGCACGGCGCTCGACCACGGCCAGTTAGAGTGGTCCGCCGGAAGTGGTGCGACCGGGCACCCGCGGACCGCAACCAGAGCAAGGAAGGCCAGCATGGCTGAGGACCACTCCATCCACGGCGACGGGTCACAGACCGCTGGAGCGGACTACGCCGAGCGGCTGCGCCGACTCGAGGGTGCCAGGTGGAAGCGCCTCTTGGACGTGCAGCGCCCCTACCGGTGGAACCTGCGCCGGCTCGGTCTCGGCCGGGTGCTCGACGTCGGCTGCGGCATCGGCCGCAACCTCGCCAACCTGGGCCCCGAGAGCGTCGGCGTGGACCACAACGCCGAGTCCGTGGCCACGGCCAGGGCCCGCGGACTGACCGCCTACACCACCCAGGAGTTCTGGGACACGGGCGTCGGTGCCCCCGGCGCGTTCGACTCGATGCTGCTGGCCCACGTGATGGAGCATGTCGACGCAGATGTGGCCGAGGGCATCGTGCAGGAGTACCTGCCCTGCCTCAAGCCCGAGGGACGGCTGGTGTTCATCACCCCGCAGGAGGTCGGCTTCCGCAGCGACAGCACGCACGTGCGCTTCGTCGACCTCGACGGGCTGCGACGTCACTCGACGAACCTCGGCTTCGCGGTCGAGCGGGCCTTCTCCTTCCCGTTCCCGCGGGTGGCCGGCAAGGCGTTCAAGTACAACGAGTTCGTCCTCGTCGCCCACCGGGGGCGCGACGCGTGAGCGCGGACGAGGGCGACGCGCGGCCCATCCCGCAGCGTCCCGCTCGCGGTGAACCAGCCGAGGACGCCGAGGGGGAGGTCTACACGGTCGATGTCAGGGGACGGCGCGGAAGCACCCGCCCCGGGCAGGGCAGCCAGCCGTCACCGCCGGCGCACCCTCGAGCTCCCGCGGCCAGGCCACCCCGCGGCCGGCGACGTGGCGCCGGTCGCAGGATCGCCGGAGTCGTGACCCTGCTCGTCGTCGCCTGGCTCGCCTTCATGGTCTTCACCCCCCTGCACGCCTGGAGCTCGGTGTCGAAGGTCGACACCACGCCGGCGGGTGCCCGACCGCCGGACACCCGTGGCTTCAATTACCTCCTGGTCGGCTCCGACAGCCGCGAGGGCCTGACGGCGGCCCAGCGCAAGGAGTACCACACCGGCAAGGACGCCGGCCGACGCACCGACTCGATCATCCTCGTCCATGTGCCGCAGGACGGTGGCAAGCCGGTCCTGGTCTCGATCCCCCGCGACAGCTACGTCCCGATCCCGGGCCACGGCAGCAACAAGATCAACGCGTCCTTCTCGATCGGCGGCCCCAAACTCCTGGTCCAGACCGTCGAGCAGGTCACGGACGTGCACATCGACGGCTACGTCGAGATCGGCTTCGCCGGGTTCGCGTCCGTCGTCGACAGCGTCGGGGGTGTCCGCATCTGCGTCCCGTTCCACATGAAGGACCCCAAGGCGGGGATCAACCTCAACAAGGGCTGCCAGGTCCTCGACGGCAAGAACGCCCTCGGCTACGTCCGGGCCCGCTACTCCGATCCCCGCGGTGACATCGGCCGTGCGGAGCGTCAGCGGCAGTTCCTGGGCGCCATCATGAAGAAGGCGCTGACGCCGTCGACGGTCCTCGTCCCCACCCGCTACTGGGGCTTCAGCCACGCTGCTGCCAAGGGCCTGATCGTCGGTGACGACACCTCCCTGCGCGACGCGACCCGGGTGCTCCAGGCTCTGAGGGCCGTCTCGAACGACCAGGGCCTGAGCCTCGTGGTGCCGATCCAGAACCTCAACTACCAGACCACTGCCGGCTCGTCGGTCAAGTGGGACACCGACCGGGCCAAGGCGCTGTTCAAGGACCTCCGCGACGACAAGCCGCTCGAGGCTCCTCCCGCCGGCACCGACGGCAAGCCCTCGGGAGGGTGAGCCGGGCGGCCAAGCCAGCCACGCGGCATACCCGCTGGCCTGCTGCCCCCGCCCAGGGGAGGACGCCACGCGGAGGCGTCGCCTCTCACGTCACACCAGTAACTTGAGGCACACTGCCACCATGGTTGCAGCACCGACGGCAGCGGCCCACGCTCACCGTCGCGGCACCCGGACGGTCCGACAGGAGAACTCGCTCAACCTGATCCGGCTGGTGCTGGCTGCCCTCGTGCTGGTCTCGCACGCCTTCTTGCTGGGCGGGTTCGGTCCCGAGCCCAGGGTCGCCGGCCAGACCCTGGGGACCTGGGCGGTCCATGGGTTCTTCGCCATCAGCGGGTACCTCATCATCGGCAGCCGGTTCAGCCACCGCATGGTGCCCTACCTGCTCAAGCGGGTCGCCCGGATCATGCCGGGGTTCCTCGTGTGCAACGTGGTGGTCGCGTTCGCGGTGGCACCGGTGGCATGGCTGCTGACCGGGGGTTCGCTGCCGCGCTTGTTCGCCGCTGACGACTCACCGGTGGACTACGTCGTGTCGAACGCGGCACTGTGGATCCACCAGTACGACATCGCCGGCGGCCCGGCGGGAGTGCCCTACCCGCACGCGTGGAACGGGTCCCTGTGGAGCCTCTACTACGAGTTCGTCTGCTACCTCACCGTGGGCGTGCTCGCCCTTCACCCCGGCATGCGGAAGCCGCGAGTGGTTGCGGGCATCCTCACGGTTGCGATCGGGGCTTGGGGCGTCCTGGCCACGCTCGGCGTCACAGGGCAGCCGAAGGCGATCGCACTGCTCCTGTCGCTGTTCCTCGGCGGCGCGCTGCTGCAGACGCTGGCGCGTCGTGGCCTCGTCGTGACCGCGCCTGGAGCCCTCCTTGCCGCGCTCGGACTCTGGGGCCTCATCGCCCTCGCCGGCGACTGGGGACCGTTGCTCTCGGCGCCGCTGCTCGCCTACTTGCTGATCTGGCTGTCCACCGTGCTGCCCTCACCCACACTGGTGCGCCGGCACGACATCTCCTACGGCTGCTACATCTATGCCTTCCCGGTCCAACAGCTGCTGGCGACAGTGGGACTGCACCGAGCGGGCATCGTCACCTTCGTGGCGGTGACGGCAGCGGTCACGACCGGGCTGGCAGTGCTCAGCTGGCGGCACGTGGAGTCGCCGTCTCTTCGACTGGCCGCGCGACTGCCCCGGTTGCGCACCCACTCCCGCTTGCGCACCCACGCTGATGGACCTCGACGGCCCCGCTTGCAGCTGGAACCGGGGACGGTGGCCGCTCCGGTCGCGACCGACCACGTGTCCGTGCCGACGGAGGCTTCGAACCCCGCGCTCGCCGAACGGGTCTCCTGAACGAGGGCTACCTGAGCAGCTGGCGCGCCATGACGACGCGCTGGATCTGGTTGGTGCCCTCGTAGATCTGGGTGATCTTCGCGTCGCGCATCATCCGCTCCACCGGGAAGTCGCGCACGTACCCCGCCCCGCCGAGCAGCTGCACGGCGTCGGTGGTGACCTCCATGGCGACGTCGGAGGCGTAGCACTTGGCTGCCGCACCGAAGAACGGCAGGTCCTTGTCGCCGCGCTCGGACTTGGCTGCCGCGGCATACACCAGCTGGCGCGCGGCCTCGACCTTCATGCCCATGTCGGCGAGCATGAACTGCACGCCCTGGAACTCGGCGACGTGCTTGCCGAACTGCTTGCGCTCCTTGACATACGCCACCGCGTGGTCGAGCGCACCCTGCGCGATCCCGACGGCCTGTGCGCCGATCGTGACCCGGGTGTGGTCCAGGGTCGCCAGCGCGATCTTCAGGCCGGCGCCGACCTCGCCGACGACGCGGTCGCCGGGGATCCGCACGTGGTCGAAGTGCAGCTCACGGGTCGGGCTGCCCTTGATCCCGAGCTTGTGCTCCTTCTCCCCGAAGGTGAACCCCTCGTCGGACTTCTCGACGACGAACGCGGTGACATTGGCGCCGCGGCGGCCCTCGGGATCGGTGACGGCCAGCACGGTGTAGTAGTCGGAGACGCCGGCGTTGGTGATCCACGACTTCTGGCCGTTGATGACCCAGCCGTCACCGTCACGGCGAGCACGTGTCTTCATCGCCGCCGTGTCCGACCCCGCCTCCCGCTCGGATAGCCCGTACGAGAACGTCGACTCCCCCGCCGCCACGGGCGTGAGGTAACGCTTCTTCACCTCGTCGTTCGCGGCCAGGATCAGCGGCATCGTGCCCAGCTTGTTGACCGCCGGGATCAGCGAGGCGGACGCGTCGACGCGGGCGACCTCCTCGATCACGATGCACGTGGCCAGGGCGTCGGCCCCGACGCCGCCGTACTCCTCCGCGATGTGCGGGGCGAAGAAGTCGCTGGCGACGAGGGCGTCGTGGGCCTCCTGTGGGTAGCGCGCCTCCTCGTCGACCGCCGCCGCGAACGGCGCGATCTTGTCCTCCGCCACCGCGCGCACCGCCTCGCGCAGCGCCTCGTGGTCCTCGGAGATCGTGAAGAGGGGGAAGTCGGTGTTGCCGGTGCTCACGGCGCCAAGGCTACCGGCTGGTATGCCGCGTGCTCACCGCCCGCGGTGTGTCACCCACCACTCCCGGTCACCGGCGGCTGAGCTGCCACAGGTGCCCGTGCGGCTCGTGGTCGACCAGCTCGGGCAGGACCTCTTCCTCGAACAGCTTCATGCCGCTGGTGTCGTACGCCGCCTCGGCGAAGTTGGTGATCGCGTAGCTCATGCCGATCTTCTCGAACGCGCGGAGGCGCTCCACGAGCTGCTCGGGTGTTCCCGTGAGCGGGCTGTTGCGGTAGTCCCGAAGGCGGCGGTCCGCCTTGCCCTCGGGGATCCCGCCCTGCACCATCCGGTCGCGGATTCCGGCGAGCCGGTCCTCGACCTCCCGCTCGTCGCGCCCGATGACGACGTCGTAGTCGGCGCTGCGGACGATCTCCTCGAAGTCCCGCCCGACGTCGGCACAGTGCCCACGAAGGACCTCGCTCTTGTGGGTGAACTCCTCCAGCGAGCCGGCGAAGTTGGTGCAGTCGGCGTACTGCGCGGCGATGCGCAGCGTGACCTTCTCCCCGCCGCCGGCGATCCACATCGGGATGCCGTTGTGCTTCGACCCCGGTGCCGAGGTGCCCTGCAGCGGTCGCGGGTAACACCGCGCGCCGCCGACCTGGTAGTGCTTCCCGTCGAGCGTGGCGGTGCCGGTCGTCCACATCTGGCGGAAGATCTCGACACCTTCCCTCAGTCGCGCCAGCCGCTCCCCGGCCCGGGGGAAGCCGTAGCCGTAGGCCCGCCACTCCTGCTCGTACCAGCCGGCGCCGATCCCCATCTCGACCCGGCCCTCGGAGACGATGTCGACGGTCGCCGCCACCTTGGCGAGGTAGGCGGGGTTGCGGTAGCTCATGCAGGTGCACATCTGCCCGAGCCGCACCCGCCCGGTCACGGCGGCGAACGCGGCCATGAGGGTCCATGCCTCGTGCGTGGCGTCCTCGGTGGGCGCCGGAACCGTGTGGAAGTGGTCGAAGACCCAGATCGACGACCAGTCCTCGTTGGCGTCGGCGCGGCGGGCGAGCCCTGCCATCACTCCCCAGTGCTGGGAAGGGTCGATGCCGACGAGGTCCATGCGCCAGCCCTGTGGGATGAAGATTCCGAACTTCATGACTGTGACGCTACTTGCTGCCTGCCGGGCGCACCACGCGGGCCAGCGTGTGCGGGTTGCGCGAAGGTGTGATGCTGGGGTCATGACCGCGCTGCGCCACCAGAACGACCCCGAGCTGATCCGCGAGCTGCTCGCCGATCCCGGGATCTGGGTCGTGGTCGGGTTGTCCTCCAACCAGGCGCGGGCTGCGTGGAGCGTCTCGCGTTGGCTCAAGGTCGAGCAGGGCAAGGGGCTCATCCCGGTGCACCCGAAGGCCGAGACGGTCCACGGGGAGCCGGGCTACTCCACCATCTCCGACATCCCGGACGGCATCGACGTCAAGGTGGTCGACTGCTTCGTCAGCTCCGAGCACGTCGGCGCGGTGGTCGACGAGGCCATCGCCAACAAGGAACGGTTGCAGATCGACGCCATCTGGATGCAGCTCGGCGTGGTCGACGAGGCCGCGGCGCGACGTGCGCGCAAGGCGGGGCTGGACGTCGTCATGGACACCTGCCCGAAGATCGAGTGGCGGACGGTCCGCTCCGGCGGGATGGCGCGCTAGACCCCTACCCTCCCCCGGTTCGAGGTGATGGCGACCGGAGTTCCGGTCGCTATCACCTCGAACCGCCGAGGGGGTCTCGGCGGCCACGCAGCGCCGCCCCCTTGGCATGCGCCTCGTCCCGCAACCGCACCTGGAAGGAGCTCATCCGCTCCCTCAGCCCCGCGGCATACTCCCCGTCGCCTGAGGCGAGGACCCGCACGGCGAGCAGCCCCGCGTTGCGCGCCCCACCCACCGAGACGGTGGCGACCGGCACACCTGCCGGCATCTGCACGATGGACAGCAGCGAGTCCATGCCGTCGAGGTGCTTGAGCGGCACCGGCACCCCGATCACCGGCAGCGGCGTCACGGACGCGAGCATGCCGGGCAGGTGCGCGGCACCCCCGGCGCCGGCGACGATGATGCGCAGCCCGCGCCCGGCGGCGTTCTGCCCGTAGGCGATCATCTCCTCGGGCATCCGGTGCGCCGACACCACGTCCGCCTCGTAGGGCACCTCGAACTCCTCGAGCGCGAGCGCCGCCGCCTCCATCACCGGCCAGTCGCTGTCGCTGCCCATGACGATCCCGACGAGGGGCTGGCTGTCGCTCACTCGCCGATCACTCCCGTGAGGTAGTCGGCCGCGTGCCGGGCCCGCTCGCGCAGTGCCTCGAGGTCGCTGCCGCTCACGTTGACGTGCCCGATCTTGCGACCGGGGCGCACGCCCTTGCCATAGAAATGCACCTTGAGGGCCGGGTCCCGCGCCATGACGTGCCGGTATGCCGGGTAGAGACTTGGGTGGTCCCCGCCCAGCACGTTGGCCATCACCGTGTGCGGCTCACGAGGGTGCGGCGACCCGAGGGGCAAGTCGAGGACCGCGCGAAGGTGCTGCTCGAACTGCCCGGTCACGGCGCCGTCCATCGACCAGTGCCCCGAGTTGTGTGGGCGCATGGCGAGCTCGTTGACGACGTAGCCGGGGGCTGCGGACTCCGGGTCGCGCACCTCGAAGATCTCGACTGCGAAAACGCCTGTCACGCCGAGGTTCTCGGCGATCCGCAGACCGGCCTCGGTCACCACTGAGGCGAGGTGCGGGTCGAGGCCCGGCGCCGGGGCGAGCACCTCGGTGCAGATGCCGTCGGTCTGGACCGTCTCGACCACCGGCCACGCGGCGGCCTGGTCGGAGGGGCTGCGGGCGATGAGCACGGCCAGCTCGCGGACGAAGTCAACCTTCTCCTCCAGGAGCACGCCGTCGGCAAGCGCCCCGGGCTCGCCCACGGCGGCGAGCCAGTCCGACAGCTCGTCCGCCGAGGAGACCACCCGGACGCCCTTGCCGTCGTAGCCGCCACGCGGCGTCTTGGCCACGACCGGCCACCCGACCTGCTCGGCGAACCGGTCCACGTCCTGCGCGGTGGTGGCCTGCGCCCACGCCGGGCACGCGATCCCGATCTCGGTGAGCCGCCGCCGCATCGCGAGCTTGTCCTGGGCGAAGACCAGCGCCTCCGGCGACGGGTGCAGGGTCACCCCCGCAGCCACCAAGGCCTCCAGGACCTCCGGTGGGACGTGCTCGTGGTCGAAGGTGACGACGTCGCACTCGCGGGCGAAGGCGAGCACGGCATCGGGGTCGCTGTGCGAGCCCACGGGTGCGGAGGGGATGACCTGCGCCGCCGCCGCGTCCGGCGCCTCGGCCAGCACGCTCAACGCCACCGCGAGCTCTGCGGCCGGACCGGCGCACATCCGCGCGAGCTGGCCCCCGCCGATGATGCCGACCACCGGGAAGCCGCCGGGAGCGCGCACGGGCGAGGTCACGCCGCGAGGATAGCGGTCCGGCCGGGGGGTCATCCCGGCCGGGCGCCACCCGTCCGAGCGGACGGCAGGCGGCACGCAGGCACGGCCACTAGGCTCCCTGCGTGCCAACCCGCCCCTCCGTGCTCGACCGTGTCCGCGGCGCCGTCGACGTCCTCTACCGGGAGATGATCAAGTTCGGCGTCGTCGGGGCCGTCGCCTTCGTCGTGGACGTGGGACTGTTCAACGTGCTGCGGGCCACGGCGCTGGAGGACAAGCCCACCACCGCCAAGGTCATCTCCGCCAGCGCGGCCACGGTGGTGGCCTGGCTGGGCAACCGGGCGTGGACGTTCCGGCACCGGCGCAACCGGCCGGTGCACCACGAGGCCGCACTGTTCGCGCTGACCAACGGCGTCGCGCTGCTCATCGGGGCCGGCAGCATCGCCTTCTCCCACTACGTTCTCGGGCTCACCTCGCTCACGTCCGACAACCTCGCCAACATCGTCGGCATCGGCCTGGGCACGCTGTTCCGGTTCTGGGCGTACCGCCAGTTCGTGTTCCGCGCGGAGCCGCTCCAGGACACCTCACCCCTGACCGAGCACCAGGGCTAGCCGACGGGCCGGCCTCGCTCAGGCGGCGTCGGACTCGCTGAGGAACAGCGCGAAGATCGCCGGCTGGGCCTGGACCAGCTCGAGCCGTCCGCCGTTGGACTCGGCGAGGTCGCGGGCCAGTGCCAGCCCGAGTCCGGTGCCACCCGTGGTGACGGACCGCTGGAAGATGTGCGGGGCGATGCTGGCCGGCACCCCCTCACCCTGGTCGCTCACCTCGACGACCACGGACGGGCCGGAGCGGCGCGCGTGCACGTCGACGGTGCCGCGACCGTGGGCGAGGGAGTTCTCGAGCAGCGTGGAGAGCACCTGCGACAGCGCGACCGGGGTGGCCTGGACGACGAGACCGCGCTCGCCGTGGACCCGCACGCTGCGCCGGGCCTGCTCGAACGCCGGCTGCCACTCGCGCTGCAACGCGGCGATGACCGAGTCGAGCGACACCGTGGCCGTGGGTTCGTCGCCGCGGCGCCGGGTGCGGGACATCAGGTCGTCGACGACACGCGTCAGCCGCTCGACCTGCGCGATCGCGATGCCCGCCTCCTCCTGCACCACCTCGAGGTCGTCGGTCACGGCGATCTCCTCGAGCCGCATCAGCAGGGCGGTGAGTGGGGTGCGCAGCTGGTGGGATGCGTCGGAGGCGAAGTCGCGCTCGGCTGCCATGGTGCGGGTCACGCGCTGGGCGCTGCGGGACAGGACCTGCGACACCTGGTCGAGCTCGGCGATCCCGGAGTGCATCGGCTGGATGCGCGACTCACCGGCCCCGAGCCGCTCGGCCCGCTCGGCGAGCTGGGTGACCGGGAGCACCAGCTTGTTGGCCTGCCGCATGGCGACGAAGATGCCGGCCGCCAGGGCCACCACCGCGAAGGCGATGACGATGCAGACGAGCTGCAACGTCGCGGTCGCCGGGGACTTGGCCGACAGCCAGTCGACGACGAGCCCCTCATTCGTCGCGGAAGCCCGCCACAACGCGAACGCCACCGGTGCCAGCGTCACGAGGACCGCGATGGCCACCGCCGCCGCGGTGGAGCGGATGAGCTGCTGGCGCATCGGTCCGGATCAGTCCTCCTCGCCGCGCTCGAAGCGGAACCCCACGCCACGGACCGTGGCGATGTAGCGGGGCTGCCCGGCCTCGTCGCCAAGCTTCTTGCGCAGCACGGAGATGTGCATGTCGAGGGTCTTGGTGGAGCCGAACCACGCCGTCTCCCAGATCTCGCGCATCAGCTGCTCGCGTGACACGACCTTGCCCTGCTCGCGCACCAGCACCCGCAACAGGTCGAACTCCTTGGCGGTGAGCTGCAGCTCCTCCTCCTTGAACCAGGCGCGCCGCCCCTCGGGGTCGATGCGCACCAGCTCGTGGGAGGGGCCGACGTCGGTCGGGGTACGGCGCATCAGGGCCCGCACCCGGGCGAGCAGCTCGGCGAGCCGGAACGGCTTGGTGACGTAGTCGTCGGCACCGGCGTCGAGGCCGACAACGGTGTCGACCTCGTCGGCGCGCGCGGTCAGGATCAGTACCGGGACGGTGCGTCCGTCGGCACGGATCCGCCGGCACACCTCCAGGCCGTCGATGAGCGGCAGGCCCAGGTCGAGGATCACCAGGTCGGGGTTCTCCGCCGCCCCGTCGAGGGCGGCCCGCCCATCGGCCCGGACGTCCACGTCATAGTCCTCGCGGCGCAGCGCGCGCGCCAACGGCTCTGAGATGGCGGGGTCGTCCTCGGCCAGGAGCACACGGGTCATGCAGTGATCGTAGGCAAAAGCAGGCCAGCTCAGCGACCAGGCCACTCGGGGCGGCGTTTCTCGTTGAATGCGGCCACCCCTTCGGCACGGTCGGCGGAGAAGGCTGTCGCGGCCCAGGCCTCGTCCTCGAGCTGCAGACCGGAGTGCAGGTCGGTGTCGAAACCGCGCCGCATCGCCGTCTTGGCGTTGCGCACACCCACGGGGGAGTTCGCGGCGATCTGAGCTGCGATCTCCAGGGCCCGATCCCTGGCGCTCCCCGCCGGCACCACCTCGTCGACGGCACCCAGCCGGCACGCCGCCTCCGCGTCGAAGCGCTCCGCCGTGAAGATCATCCGCGCCGCCCGCGACCACCCCACCCGCCGGGTCAGCAGCTGGGTCCCGCCACCTCCGGGGATCACCCCGACGCTCACCTCGGGCAGGCCGACGACTGCCGCGTCGCCGCAGACGATGAGGTCGCACGACAGCGCGATCTCGAACCCACCCCCGAGCGCGTAGCCGTCCACCGCCGCCACCACCGGGACCGGCAGGTCGAGCACCCCGCCGTATGCCGCCCGGGCGATCGGGCGCTGGGCGCGCAGCTCCTCGTCGGTGAAGGTGTTGCGCTCCTTGAGGTCGGCGCCCACGCAGAACGCCTTGGGGCTGCTCGAGGTCACCACCACCGCTCGTACCCCGGCGTCGCCGGCCAGCTCCTTGGTGGCCCGGCCGAGTGCGTGGGCCATCGCCGTCGACACGGCGTTCATGGCCTCGGGCCGGTCGAGCACCAGCTCGGCCACGTGACCGCCGTCCCCGTGCCGCTCGATCCGGACCAGGGTGTTCGCCGGCGTCTGGCTCATTCAGGTCCCCTCTCTGTTCGCACGGCCGGGCTGCGGCCGCTCGGGCTCGTGCGGACCCCCGGCGAGCGGCGCAGCTCGCTCGGGGTCACCTGGCCGATGCCGCGCAGCGAGCGGCGGCGCAGCGCGGTGGTCTGGAAACCGGACAGGCTGGTCAGCGACGCTGCCAGCGCGTCGTCGACCAGGACCCCACCCGCAGGCGCCACCGAGGTCAGCCGACTGGCGCGGTTGACGGTCGTGCCGAAGACGTCGCCCAGCCGGGACAGCACCGGCCCGAACGCCATGTCGACCCGCACGTCGGGCAGCAGCTCGTCCTCGGCCATGGTGTCCACCAGGTCGAGCGCGACGGCCGCGGCGGGCGCGGCGTCGAGCGTGACGAACAGGATCTCATCACCCACCGTCTTGATGACCCGCCCACCGTGGGCAGTGACAATGTCGGTGGCGAGCGCCTCGAACCGCTGCACCATCACCGCCAGCTGCCTCTCGGTCATCCGCCGCACCAGCGCCGTGAAGCTCACCAGGTCGGCGAACCCGACCACCCGGCGGACGCCCTGGCTGGCCTGCGTCGGGTCGGAGTCGGCGAGCATCCGCGAGATCGCCGCGGTCAGGTGCCGCCGCCACGCATAGATGAGTAGCGGCTCGAGCGCGTCGGCCATGTCCGCGAGCTTGAGGGCGGACGCCTCGGCGGTGCTGAGATCCGGTACCGCCCGGGCGTCCGGCTCGTCCAGGGCCGCGGCCAGCTCGGGTGGCGCCAGCGCCTCGGCCATCAGCTGGGTCTGCCAGACCGCCAGTCGGTCGGTGGTGCGCGCGAACGCCCGGGTCAACGCGAGCGCGGTCTCCTCGTCGAGCTCCTCCTCGCGGACCAGCCGGGCCACGGCCTGCAGCGCGACCTGGTCGGCCTCGGTGAACATCGTGTCCTCGTCCTGCACGAGCGGGAAGCCGAGTGCGTGCCAGAACTTGCGGGCCGAGCGCTGGGAGACCCGCGCCCCGCGGCTGACGTCGCGGCGCCCCATCGTGGCGGGCTTGCCGAGCAGCCGGGCCGCGAGCTCGTCGAGCTGGAGGCGCTCGCCGTCGTCCGGCGGCAGCACGGAGGTCACCCTCGCATCATGCCGTGTCGCAGCGGGCCCCACACCAGGCCCTCACTCCGCCGGCCGGACGTGGACGACGTCACCGGCAGCCACGGCATACTCGCTGTCCCCTCCACGCACCACGAGCCGTCCCTCGTCGTCCACACCGACGGCGTGCACCCGCCGCGGTGCGGCGCCCCCCACGTGCAGGTCCACCTCGCTGCCGATGGTGGTGCAGGCGTTGCGGTATGCCGCGTGGGCGGCTTCCCGGTGCCCCTGACCAGCAGTGAGGGCCGAGTGCACGGCAGCCAGCTGGCCGAGCACGGCGACCACCAGTGCCTGGCGGTCCACGTCGGGCGCGCCGGCCAGTGCGAGCGAGGTCGCAGTGTCCACGGGGAGCTCCTCGCGGGTCTGGCTCACGTTGATGCCGAGCCCGACGACCACGCCGGTCGGCTGGAGCTCGCAGAGCACCCCGCAGACCTTGCGGTCGTCGTCGGCGGGGAGCAGCACGTCGTTGGGCCACTTGAGGTTCCCCGCCAGCCCGGTCACCTCCTCGACCGCCCGCTGGACGGCCAGCCCGGTCAGGAGCGGCACCCAGCCGCGGCCGTGCTCGGGAGCGGGGAGCAGCACCGACAGGGTCACGGAGGTCCGCGGCGGGGTCTGCCAGCTGCGGCCCATCCGTCCGCGACCCTCCTGCTGGTGGTCGGTGACCACGAGGTGCCAGGGGCGGGCGAGCCGCGCCGCCTCGGCGTTCGTGGAGCCGAGCTCGGCGTGGAGGTCGACGCCGGTCCACGGCGATCCGGGGGTGAGCAACGCCTCGTGCAATGCCTCACGCTCGAGCGGTTCGCGCATGGCCGCAAGGCTAGGCTCCCCGCATGGCGCAGACCACCGATCCCCTTGCTCTCGGCGGCACCGACGTCCCCGACGACATCGACATCCACTCGACGGCCGGCAAGCTCAAGGACCTCAAGCGCCGGGTGGCCGAGGTGGCGAACGCGGGGTCGGAGCGAGCCGTCGAGAAGCAGCACGCGCGGGGCAAGAAGACCGCCCGCGAGCGGCTGGCGATGCTGCTCGACGAGGGGTCGTTCATCGAGATGGACAAATACGCCCGGCACCGCTCGACGGCATTCGGGCAGGCCGAGAACCGGCCGTACGGCGACGGCGTCGTCACCGGCTACGGCACTGTGGACGGGCGCACGGTGGCGGTGTTCGCACAGGACTTCACCGTGTTCGGCGGGTCTCTCGGTGAGGTGTTCGGCGAGAAGATCTGCAAGGTCATGGACTTCGCCATGAAGGTCGGCTGCCCCGTGATCGGGCTCAACGACTCCGGCGGCGCCCGCATCCAGGAAGGCGTGGTCTCCCTCGGCCTCTACGGCGAGATCTTCCGCCGCAACGTGCACGCCTCCGGGGTGGTGCCACAGATCTCGCTCGTGATGGGCCCGTGCGCGGGCGGGGCGGTCTACTCCCCCGCCGTCACCGACTTCACCGTCATGGTCGACCAGACGTCGCACATGTTCATCACCGGTCCCGAGGTCATCAAGACGGTCACCGGTGAGGAC
>DASUKI010000185.1:0-22284 GCA_036278855.1 Pedococcus sp. | reverse complement strand
ATCGCCTCGTCGAAGCTGTTGGTGTGCAGGGACTGGGTGCCGCCGAGGACTGCCCCGAGGCCCTGGAGCGCCACCCGGACCAGGTTGACCTCCGGCTGCTGGGCGGTGAGCTGGACGCCGGCGGTCTGGGTGTGGAACCGCAGCATCTGGCTCTTGGGGTTCTTGGCACCGAATTCGTCCCGCATGATCCGCGCCCAGATCCGCCTGGCCGCCCGGAACTTCGCGACCTCCTCGAGCAGGGTCGTGCGGGCGACGAAGAAGAACGACAGCCGCGGGGCGAAGTCGTCGACGTCGAGACCCGCCGCGAGCGCCGCCCGCACGTACTCCTTGGCGTTGGCCAGCGTGAACGCGACCTCCTGCGCGGGCGTCGCCCCGGCCTCGGCCATGTGGTAGCCACTGATCGAGATCGTGTTCCAGCGCGGCAGCTCCTTGGCGCAGTAAGCGAAGATGTCGCTGATCAGCCGCAGCGACTCCTTCGGCGGGTAGATGTAGGTGCCCCGTGCGATGTACTCCTTGAGCACGTCGTTCTGGATCGTGCCGGCCAGGCGTGACGGGTCGGCGCCGTTCTCCTCGGCGACGAGCTGGTACATCAGCAGCAGCGTCGAGGCGGGCGCGTTGATAGTCATCGAGGTCGACAGGTCACCGAGTGGCAGCCCACCGAAGAGCGTGCGCATGTCGTCGATGGAGTCGATCGCAACGCCGACCTTGCCGACCTCGCCGTGCGCGATCGCCTCGTCGGAGTCGTAGCCCATCTGGGTCGGCAGGTCGAACGCGACGGACAGCCCGCCGGTGCCGTTCGCCACCAGCTCGTGGTAGCGCTCGTTGGACTCCTTGGCGGTGCCGAAGCCGGCGTACTGCCGCATCGTCCAGGGCCGACCGGTGTACATGTTCGGGTAGACGCCACGCGTGTAGGGAAACTCGCCCGGGTCGCCGAGCTGGGAGGCGGCGTCGAACCCGGAAAGGTCGTCCGCGGCATACACCGCCTTGATCGGCAGGTCGGACTCGGAACGTGCGTCGGCGGCCATGCCGCCCACGATAGATGCGCCGTATGCCGCGTGGTCCCGCCTCGTGGCCGACCTCACCCGCCTGCCAACATCCCTCCAAATGGACTGAGACTTGCGCGCGGGTCGGGGCCGCGGCGCAAGTCTCAGTCCATTTGGGTGGATTACCTGCGCGGGGTCAGAGGCCGAGCTCGGCGCGGCGCTTGTCCCACCGCTCCGACAGCTGCTGCATCTCCCCGGTGATGAACTCGAGGAAGGCCACGCTGATGGCCAGGCGGTCACCTGCGGGCGTCCCCCGGCCGCCGACGTCCGTGACGCCCTCGCGCAACGTCTGGGTCAGCGGGGCGTAGCTCGACGACGAGCTCATCATCACGTCGTGCCAGGCGTCGTCGGCGACGACGAAGACGTCGCGCCGGCTCCCTGCCTCCCTCGCCCGGTGGATCATCCGCATCTGCTCCAGCGAGCGCACCGCCCCGGAGACCGACGCCGGGCTCACCGACAGCGCCTCGCCGATCTCGGCTGCCGTCATCCGCCCGTCCTCGTCGGCGAGCAGGCAGGCGAAGACCCGGGACGGCAGCCGCTGCATCCCCGCAGCGGTCAGGGCGGAGCCGAACCGCTCGATGAACCGGCGGCGGTCCGCACCTGAGGTGCGCTTCGAGGAGGTGGCGGCCATGCGGCATACTTTAATGCATTCAGTATTTTCTGAAAAGTGTGTATCCTCGGGGCCATGGCACCAGTCATCGAGGCCACCGGCCTCATCAAGAAGTTCGGCTCGACCACGGCCCTCGACGGCCTCGACCTGCGGGTGGACGAGGGCGAGGTGCACGGCTTCCTCGGCCCCAACGGCGCAGGGAAGTCGACCACCATCCGCGTCCTGCTCGGGTTGCTGCGCTCCGACGGCGGCACCGTCACCCTGCTCGGCAAGGACCCGTGGAAGGACGCCACCGAGCTGCACCGCCAGCTCGCCTACGTCCCCGGCGACGTCGTGCTGTGGCCCAACCTCACCGGCGGCGAGGTCATCGACCTGCTCGGCCGGCTGCGCGGCGGCCTCGACGAGGGCAAGCGCGGCAAGCTGCTCGAGGCGTTCGACCTCGACCCGACCAAGAAGGGCCGCTCCTACTCCAAGGGCAACCGGCAGAAGGTCGCGCTCGTCGCGGCACTCGCCTCCGACGTGCCGCTGCTCGTGCTGGACGAGCCCACCTCGGGGCTGGACCCGTTGATGGAGAACGTGTTCCTGGAGCAGCTGGCCCAGGTGCGCGCCGAGGGGCGCACGGTCCTGCTCTCCAGCCACATCCTCTCCGAGGTCGAGGCGGCCGCCGACCGGGTGAGCATCATCCGCGCCGGTCGCGTCGTCGACTCCGGCAGCCTGGCCGACCTGCGGCACCTGACCCGCACCAGCGTCGAGGCCACCCTGACCAGTCCCCCGCACGTCACCGAGGTCGAGCGCTGGCCCGGGGTGCAGGCCGCCCGCCAGGACCGCGACCGGCTCGTGCTCTCGGTCGACACCAGCTCGGTGGGTGAGGTGCTGCGACGCCTCGACAGCCACGGCATCGCCGCCATCACCTGCCAGCCGCCCACCCTCGAGGAGCTGTTCCTCTCGCAGTACCGCGACGAGGTCACCACCGCCGACGAGGCGCCCAAGGAGGAGGTGCGGGCATGACCTCCCTCGTGGGGACCGGCTCGCTGCTGCGCCTCGCCTGGCGGCGGGACCGCTGGCTGGTCGTCGTCCTCGTCCTCGTCATGGCGGCCCTGGCCTACAGCACCATGGCCGCCACCCTCGACCTCTACCCCACCGACGCGGAGGCGGCCGCCGGCGCGAAGGTGATGGCCGAGAACCCGTCGATCACCGCGTTGTACGGGCCGCTGCCCTCGCTCACCGCAGCCGGTGTCGGGGTCATCAAGACCATCATGATGGGCAGCCTGTTCGGCGCGTTCACCGCCTTCGCGCTGGTGCGCCGCCACACCCGCAGCGAGGAGGAAGAGGGCCGCTTCGAGCTCGTTGCGGCGGGCGTCGTCGGCCGACGCGCCCCGCTCGTGGCGGCCGTCCTGCTCGCGGTCGGCACCGTGGTGGCGGCCGGTATGCTCTCCGCCCTCGCGCTGATGGGCACCGGCGTCGACGCGACTGGCTCCCTCGCGCTGGGCACCGTCATCGTCGTCGCGGGTCTGGTGATGGCCGGCGTGACCGCAGTGGCGGTGCAGCTCACCTCGACGACCCGGGGCGCCGCGGGCATCGCGCTGGGTGTCCTCGGGCTCGCGTTCGTGGTCCGCGCGATGGCCGACACGGCGACCGGCGGGGGCAGGAACCTCGTCTGGCTCTCCTTCCTCGGCTGGGCCGAGAAGGTCAGCCCGTTCGGCGCGAACCGCCTGTGGGTCCTGCTCCTCGCGGTGGCCGCCACGGCTGTGCTGCTGGTGTTCGCCGACCTGCTGCTGCACCGTCGCGACCTCGGTGCCGGTCTGTGGGCCGCCCGGCCAGGGCCGGACCGTGCGAAGCCGGCGTTGGCCGGCGCGCTGGGCCTGGCGTGGCGGCTCCAGCGGGGTGCGTTGATCGGTTGGACCATCGGGTATGCCGTGCTCGGCCTGGTCGTCGGCAGCATGGCGAAGTCGGTGGACCAGATCGCGAGCAGCCCGGGCGTCGAGGACATGCTGCGGAAGATGAGCGGCGGGAGCGGCTCGGTCCTCGACGCCTTCCTCGGCACCGAGCTGCGGTTCATGGCGGTCGGCGCCGCCGCCTACGGCATCGCCTCCGCGCTGCGGCTGCGGAGCGAGGAGAGCGCCGGCCGCGCCGAGGCGGTCCTGGCGACCGCCACCAGCCGGTGGCGGTGGGTGGCGAGCCACGTGCTCGTCGCTGCCCTCGGTTCGCTGTGGCTGCTGGTCGTGGTCGGGGTGTGCGCCGGATCAGCTGCGTCGTCGACGAGCGAGGCGAGCTTCGGGGCGGTCCTGGGTGCTGCGCTGGCGACGTGGCCGGCCGTGCTGGTCTGCGTCGGGCTGACGCTGGCCCTGTTCGGCGTGTTGCCGCGGGTGTCGCTGCTCGCCTGGGGGCTGTTGGCGGTCTTCCTGCTCATCGGGGAGCTCGGGGCGATCCTGAAGCTGCCGGGCTGGATGATGGGGCTGACGCCCTTCGACCACCTCGGCAGCCTCCCCGGCGGCGACGCGGACGTGGCCGGGCTGGTCGGCCTGTTGGTGGTCACGCTGGCAGCGCTCGCAGTCGGGGCGGCCGGATTCCGTCGCCGCGACGTCCCCGCCTGACCCCTGCAGCAACCTTTGCTAGCAAACGAAACTGAATGGTGGACAGGTTCTAACCTGTCCACCATTCACTAACCTTTGCTAGCAGAGGTTAGTGCGAGGGGGGTCAGAGGAGGTCGGTGCGCCCCTCGGCGCGCAGGGCGTCGACGACCGACTTGACGTCCTGCGCGCGGTCCTTGGCCATGACCAGCACCGCGTCGGGGGTGTCGACGACCACGACGTCGTCCAGGCCGACGACGGCGACGAGGCGCCCCGAAGCCGGCACCACCACGCCTGTCGAGTCGACCACCCGCACGTCGGAGGCGTCGCCGAGGACGCGAGCACCCGGCATACCGTCGGCCTCTGGCAGCAACCCACCCAGCGAGGCGAAGTCGCCCACGTCGTCCCACCCGAACGTGCCCGGCACCACCGCCACCCGCCCCGCCCGTGACGCGGGCTCGGCCACGGCGTGGTCGATGGCGATCTTCTCCAGCCCCGGCCACAGCTCGTCGAGCCGTTCGGGCCGGGCTGCAAGGGCCCGCAGGCTCGCCGCGAGGTCGGGGTGCCACTGTGCGAGCAGGTCCAGCAGCACCGACGCCCGGACCACGAACATCCCGGCGTTCCAGCGGAACCGACCGCTCGCCAGGTATGCCTCGGCCCGAGCCCGGTCGGGCTTCTCGACGAACTCGGCAACCCCATGGGCCGGTCCGTCGCCGAGTCGCTCGACCACCTTGATGTACCCGAAACCCGTTGCGGGGTGGGTCGGCTCGATCCCGATGGTGAGGAGGAATCCGTCGGCGGCCGCGTCCACCGCCGCCTCCACACACCGGCGGAAGGCCTCGGGGTCGTCGATGACGTGGTCGGCGGCGAACGACCCGAGGACCGCCTTCGGGTCGCGCGCCTCGAGCACCGCCGCCGCCCAGCCGATGGCGGCCATCGAGTCTCGTGGCGCGGGCTCGGCGAGCAGCTGGTCGTCGGGCAGGTCTGGCAGCTGGTCGCGGACCGCGGCCTCGTGCGCCCGGCCGGTCACGACCACGACGCGGTCGCCGGTGAGCGGCTCGAGCCGGTCCCAGGTCGACTGGAGCAGTGAGCGCCCCGAGCCGGTCAGGTCGTGCAGGAACTTCGGCGAGCCGGCCCGCGACAACGGCCAGAGCCGGGTGCCGGAACCCCCCGCCGGGATGACGGCCCAGAAGTGCTCGCGAGACATGTGCGGCAACCTAGCCGACCCTCAGGCACCTCACCCGCCCCCGCGGCATACCGGCTGGTAACCGACCCTGTTCGGTTTCTCACAGCCGGGCCGGCGGCGAACCGGTTGCGACGGCCGATAGCCTGACGGGCGAACTCCGGCCCCGCCGCGCCCCCGACGCGCGGAGTCGTCGTGACACCTCTGCTTGAAAGGGACGCGCAGTGGCGCAGGCAGCCCAGGCCACCAAGGGTGGCACCCTCTACCGCGGCCGCGAAGGCATGTGGTCCTGGGTGGCCCACCGCATCAGCGGCGTGCTGATCTTCCTCTTCCTGTTCGCGCACATCCTCGACACCGCCCTCGTGCGGGTCTCGCCGGACGCGTACAACCACGTGATCGGGCTGTACAAGAACCCCGTCGTCGGGCTCGGTGAGACCGGCCTGGTCGCCGCCGTCATCTTCCACGCGCTCAACGGCCTGCGCGTCATCGCCGTCGACTTCTGGTCCAAGGGCCCCAGGTACCAGCGCCTCATGTTCTGGATCGTGGTTGGCGGCTTCGTCGTCCTGTTCGTGCCGTTTGCGATCCGGCACCTGACCATCGTGTTCACGCACTGAAGGGCTGACGATGACTGCCACCAGTGAGAGCACCAACTACCACGCCGGCCCCGACGCGGTGTCCGCGAAGAAGTCGCGTTACCGTCGGGTCAACAAGGGCCGCGCCAACGTCGAGCTGTGGTCCTGGGTCTTCATGCGCGGCAGCGGCATCCTGCTGCTCGTGCTCATCTTCGGGCACCTGTTCGTCAACCTGATGCTCGGCGAGGGGATCCACGCCATCGACTTCGGGTTCGTCGCGGGCAAGTGGGCCAGCCCGTTCTGGCAGGTCTGGGACATGCTCATGCTGTGGCTGGGCATGCTCCACGGGTTCAACGGTGTGCGGACCGTCATCAACGACTACACCGAGCGCGACGGCACCCGCTGGGTGCTCAAGGGCCTGCTGGTGCTCGCCACCGTCTTCTCCATCGTCCTGGGGACGCTGGTGATCTTCACCTTCGACCCGTGCATCGACCCCAACTCGACCCTCTCCGTGTGCAAGTAAGGACACAGCACTGATGAAGACGCACAAGTACGACGTGGTGATCGTCGGGGCCGGCGGCGCCGGCATGCGGGCGGCCCTCGAGTCGTCCACGCGGACCCGCACCGCGGTGCTGACCAAGCTCTACCCGACCAGGTCCCACACCGGCGCAGCCCAGGGCGGCATGTGTGCCGCCCTCGCCAACGTCGAGGAGGACAACTGGGAGTGGCACACCTTCGACACCGTCAAGGGCGGCGACTACCTCGTCGACCAGGACGCCGCCGAGGTCATGTGCCGCGAGGCCATCGACGCGGTCATCGACCTCGAGAAGATGGGCCTGCCGTTCAACCGCACGCCCGAGGGCAAGATCGACCAACGCCGCTTCGGTGGACACACCCGCAACCACGGCGAGGCGGCCGTGCGGCGGTCCTGCTTCGCCGCGGACCGGACGGGCCACATGATCCTGCAGACCCTCTACCAGAACTGCGTCAAGCAGGGCGTGGAGTTCTACAACGAGTTCTACGTGCTGGACCTGCTGCTCACTGCGGACCCCCACGGCGTCCAGCACACCTCCGGCGTGGTTGCCTACGAGTTGGCGACCGGCGAGATCCACGTGTTCCAGGCCAAGTCCGTCGTGTTCGCGACCGGTGGCACGGGCAAGGTGTTCAAGACGACCTCCAACGCACACACCCTCACCGGTGACGGCATGGGTGTCGCCTTCCGCCGAGGGATCCCCTTGGAGGACATGGAGTTCTTCCAGTTCCACCCGACCGGTCTCGCGGGGCTGGGCATCCTGTTGTCCGAGGCCGCCCGCGGCGAGGGCGGCATCCTGCGCAACGCCGACGGCGAGCGGTTCATGGAGCGCTACGCACCCACGATCAAGGACCTCGCACCCCGCGACATCGTCGCCCGCTCGATGGCCAACGAGGTGCGCGAGGGGCGCGGTGCCGGGCCCAACAAGGACTACGTCCTGCTCGACCTGACCCACCTCGAGCCAGCGCACATCGACGCCAAGCTGCCCGACATCACCGAGTTCGCCCGGACCTACCTCGGCGTCGAGCCCTACACCGAGCCGGTGCCGGTCTACCCGACGGCGCACTACGCGATGGGCGGCGTGCCGACCACCGTGCAGGCCGAGGTGCTGCGCAACAACACCGACGTCGTGCCCGGCCTCTACGCCGCCGGAGAGGTCGCCTGCGTCAGCGTCCACGGCTCCAACCGCTTGGGCACGAACAGCCTCCTCGACATCAACGTCTTCGGCCGCCGCGCCGGCATCGCCGCCGCGGAGTACGCCCTCGACGCCGGATGGGTCGAGCTGCCCGACAACCCGGCCACCCTGGTCGAGGACCTCGTCGGCTCGATCCGCGACCGCGAGAGCGGAGAGCGCGTCGCCGACCTGCGCCGGACACTCCAGGACACCATGGACCGCAACGTCCAGGTGTTCCGCACCGAGGCGTCGATGAAGGAGGCGCTCGGCGTCATCGATGAGCTCAAGGAGCGCTACGCCAACGTCGTGGTGCAGGACAAGGGCAGGCGGTTCAACACTGACCTGCTCGAGGCAGTCGAGCTCGGCTTCCTCATCGAGCTGGCCGAGGTCATCACGCTCGGGGCACTCGCCCGCAAGGAGTCGCGCGGGGGCCACTTCCGCGAGGACTACACCGCCCGCGACGACGTCAACTTCATGCGCCACACGATGGCCTACCGGGCTCCCATCACCGACGGCAGCCACGAGTTCGCGGACGAGATCCGCCTCGACTACAAGCCCGTGACCGTGACCCGCTACCAGCCGATGGAGCGCAAGTACTGATGACCGCCACCGCACAGACTGCCGAGTCCGCAGGAGCCGCAGGCGCGCAGGCCGATGCCCCGAGGGCCGGGGCGATCCCGACCCTGAGCGTCACCCTCCGGATCGAGCGCTTCAACCCCGAGGTCGACACCGAGTCCCACTGGGAGGACTACCAGGTCACGGCGCACGCCACCGATCGGGTGCTCGACGCGCTGCACCAGATCAAGTGGGACCAGGACGGGTCCCTGTCGTTCCGCCGGTCGTGTGCCCACGGTGTCTGCGGGTCGGACGCGATGCGGATCAACGGCAGGAACCGGCTGGCGTGCAAGACCCTGATCAAGGACGTCAACCCCGACAAGCCGATCACGGTCGAGCCGATCAAGGGCCTCCCGGTCGAGAAGGACCTCATCGTCGACATGGAGCCCTTCTTCGATGCCTACCGCGAGGTGATGCCGTTCCTCATCACCACCGGTCACGAGCCCAGCCGGGAGCGGATCCAGAGCCAGGCCGACCGCGAGCGCTTCGACGACACCACCAAGTGCATCCTGTGCGCCGCCTGCACCACCAGCTGCCCGGTGTTCTGGAACGACGGCCAGTACTTCGGCCCGGCGGCGATCGTGAACGCCCACCGGTTCATCTTCGACAGCCGCGACGACGGCGCCGCCCAGCGGCTGGAGGTGCTCAACGACAAGGAGGGCGTGTGGCGCTGCCGCACCACCTTCAACTGCACCGAGGCCTGCCCGCGCGGCATCCAGGTCACCCAGGCGATCGCCGAGGTGAAGCACGCTCTCCTGACGAGCAGGTTCTGATCTCACCCGCAACGGCGCGCGTCACGGTCCTGGCATTCGGGCTCGCGGCCGCCATCGGCCTCGTCGGTGCTGCCGGCCCGAGTGTGGCGGCACCGAAACCGACTCCCACGCTGCCCACCCCGTCGAGCACGGTCGACCCGTCAATCGCCATCGGCGGTCCGCGGCTCGCCTCGATGGGCGTCGTCACCGACCTGCCTGCCGGGGTGCCGCAGCCACCGGCCCTCAAGGACGTCTCTTGGCTGCTGGCGGACCTCGACACCGGCGAGGTGGTCGCCGCCAAGGCGCCGCACGCCAGGCTGCTCCCGGCCAGCACGCTCAAGACACTCACCGCGCTCACGCTGATCCCCCGGATCCCCCCGAGCACCAAGGTCGTCGCCTCCCAGGACGACGCGAGCGCCGACGGCACCCGGGTCGGCATCGTCCCCGGCCTGCCCTACACCGCCCACCAGCTGTTCCAGGCACTGCTGATGTCGTCGGGCAACGACGCTGCGTACGCCCTCGCACGGGCCGGTGGTGGTCGCGAGGAGGTGCTGGCCGAGATGAACCAGCGCGCCGCCTACCTCGGAGCGCACGACACCATCGCCAAGGACCCGTCGGGGCTCGACGCCCCCGGCCAGACCTCCAGCGCATACGACCTGGCCCTGATCGGTCGAGCCGCCTTGCAGCTCAAGGACTTTCGTTCCTACATCACGACGAAGCGGGCCGACTTCCCCGGCAAGGTCAACCCGAAGACGAAGAAGCGCGGCACCTACGTCATCAACAACCACAACCGCCTGCTCTACAACTACGACGGCACCATCGGCGTGAAGAACGGCTACACGACAGCGGCCAAGCGCACGTTCATCTCGGCGGTGACCCGTGGCGGCAAGACCTACCTGCTGTCCGAGATGTACGGCCTGGACCCGTCGTGGCACACGCAGGCGGCGATGTACGACTGGGCGTTCAGGTACGGCGCGAGGGCCAACGCCGTGGGCGAGCTCGTCGCACCCGGGACCGTCACCGAACCGCCGACCACCACGCCGAGCCCGACCTCGCCCGGGTTGCAGGGCCCGGACGCCAGCGACCCCGCAGCCACCGATAGCCGCCCCAGCGGCGCGGTGGCCGGGCGCGGTGCGGCCGCTGCCGCATTGCCGAGCTCGCAACTGCTCTCCACACCCGTGGCGCCGTGGGTGGGCCTGGCTGGGCTGGCTGCCGCCCTGCTGCTGGTCGCCCTGCTCGCCCTTCGGGCGATCTCACGCAGCACCCGCCACGCGCGCCGCCACTAGGCACCTCCCGGGCCACGCGGCATACCTCGCCCTTGCGCGTCAGCGCCTGCGCACCAGCATCCGTATGCCGCGTGCCACCGTCCCGAGGGCCAGCGCGCCGGCCGCACCCAGCACGGCACCGGCCGCCACGGACGTCCGGTCCGCGGCGCGCTGGCCGAACGTGGGCAGCCCGACGTCGGTGCGGTCACGCACGGTGACCAGCGCCTCCTCATCCGGGCCCTCGGTGGCCTTCGCGCGCATTCCCTTGGTCGGCGCCGGGACTCCCGAGGCCGGCTCGAGGTCGTTGGCGGCCCAGGCAGCCGAGATGAGGATGATGCGCGACATGAAGTTGAGCCACACGAGGAGCCCGACGACGAGGGCGAAGCCGGCGTAGAGGGCGTTGTGCGTCGTGCCGGACAACAGGAGGCTGCCGAACTTCTTGAGCAGCGTCAGGCCGATGCCGCCGAAGATCGCCGCGTTGCGCAGGCCCCGCCACGGCACGTCGACGCCGGCGAGGATGCGCAGCATCACCATGATGATCGCGGCGTCGAGCAGTGCCCCGACCACCAGCGCGACGAGCGTGAGCACCCAGCCGTGACCGCTGAGGCCGACCAGCTCCGCCAACCACCCGGCGAGGGCACCGGCGACGCTGCCCACGACGGCCGACAGCAGGATGGCCACGCCGAGGAGGACGAGGACGCCGAGGTCGCGCAGCTTGGCGAGCACGGCGTTGCCCGGCGCACCCTCGACGCCGAAGATCTCGCGGATGGCGTCCCGCAGGGCCGACAACCAGCCGGTGCCGGCGAGCACCAGCCCGACGACCGCGACCACACCACTGACGCTGAGCGCCGCCTTGGTGGGCGCATGGACGTCGATGATGCCGTCGGGGTTCTGGGCGGTCTTGACGAAGCCGGGGAGCATGTCGTTGATGGACTGCTTGACCTGGTCGAACAGGTCGGGCTGCCCGCGCAGGACGATGCCGAAGATCGTGAAGGCCAGCAGCACGGCCGGGAACACGGAGAAGAACGCGAAGTACCCGACACCGCCGGCGAGGAGGTTTCCGCGCGCGCCGGAGTAGCGCTTCCAGGCCCGCCAGGCGTCGGTCTCCTGGACACGCGACCACCAGGCCTTGAAGGTCTGCACCGGTCAGCCGCCGCCCAGCCGGAAGGAGCGAACCGGTCGCCACACGGCATCGTCGCCGTGCTCGAAGAGGTGGAAGTCGACCACCTCGAAGGAGCACTCGAAGTCGGCGAGGTCCTTGAGCGCCCGGTCGAGGTTGTCCTCCGGCACGTGGTGGGCGACGGTCACGTGGGGGTGGTAGTAGAACTCGAGCTTGCGCTTGAGCGGGCCGCGACGGATCGCCCGCTCGAGCACCTCGCACTCGGCGAGGCCCTCCGACACCTGCACGAAGACGACCGGCGAGGTGGGCCGGAAGGTGCCGGTGCCGCGCAGGACCATCGGGAACGGGTGCGCGTCCCGGGCGACTGCGTCGAGGTGGGCCACGACGAGCTCCTCCTCCTCCAGCTCGGTCGGTGGCAGCAGCGTCACGTGGCTGGGAATCGAGTCGGCCAACGGGTCGCCGAAGGACGCCCGCCTGGCCTGCAGCATCTCTGCGTGCGGCGAGGGGATCGCGATCGACACACCGATGGTCGGCACGCTGGCGACCCTACCGAACGACGAGGGCTACCGAGCGCTGGGGAGCAGTCCCACGGCGCCGCGAACCCGGGCCATCGTGGCCTGCGCCACCTCGCGGGCCCGGTCCGCGCCGTCGGCGAGGATCCGGTCCAGCTCGGCAGGGTCGTCGAGCAGCTCGGTCATGCGTGCCTGGAACGGCGTGAGCTTGTCCACGACGACCTCGGCGACGGCCTTCTTGAGGTCGCCGTAGCCCTTGCCGGAGAAGTCCCGCTCGAGCTGCTCGATGCGGGTGCCCGAGAGGACCGAGTGGATGACCAGCAGGTTGGAGACGCCCGGCTTGCTGTCGACGTCGTAGCGGATCGCCTCGCCCGTGTCGGTCACTGCGGAGCGGATGTTCTTGGCGATCTTGGCGGTGTCCTGCATCAGGTCGATCAGGCCCTTGGGGCTCGACGTCGACTTGCTCATCTTCGACGTGGGGTCCTGCAGGTCCATGATCTTGGCGGAGTCCTTGACGATGTAGGCGTCCGGGACGACGAGCGTCTCGCCGAACCGCGCGTTGAACCGCTCGGCCAGGTCGCGGGTGATCTCGAGGTGCTGGCGCTGGTCCTCACCGACGGGGACGTACGCCGCGTCGTACATGAGGATGTCGGCCGCCATGAGCATGGGGTAGGCGAACAGGCCTACGGTGGCGCTCTGGCCCTTGGCGACCTTGTCCTTGAACTGGGTCATCCGGCTGGCCTCGCCGAACCCAGTGAGGCAGTTCATCACCCACCCGAGCTCGGCGTGCTCGACCACATGGCTCTGGCAGAAGACCGCGGACCGCTTCGGGTCGACGCCACCGGCGATGAACTGGGCTGCGGTCACCCGGGTGCGGTGCCGGAGCACCTCGGGGTCGGTCTGCACGGTGAGGGCGTGCAGGTCCGCGACGAAGTAGTAGGCGTCGAAGTCCTCCTGCAGCGCCACCCAGTTGACCAGCGCACCGAGGTAGTTGCCGAGGTGCAGGGAGTCGCTGGTGGGCTGCATGCCGGACAGGATCCGGGGCAGCGCCCGGGGAGCGGTTGCCTCGGGCTGGCCAGACACGGGATCAGCGGGATGGTCCGCCATCGGCTCGGTCGACATGTCCGTCATTGTGTCAGGTGGGTCACGTTGTGCTGGAATGGGCGGGTGACGCTGAGGGCCACCGACGCCGGGGCGGCGGCTGAGCTGTTCCGCCGCACCTTCGCCGCAGATCCCGCAGGGGTCTGGTCGGCACCCGGGCGGGTCAACCTCATCGGTGAGCACACCGACTACAACGCCGGCCTTTGCCTGCCGATCGCGCTGCCGCAGCGCACGTATGCCGCGTGCTCACCACGCGACGACGGCCGGCTCCGCGTCGTGTCCGCCCAGGGTGAGGACGTCGCGGAGGTGCGGCTCGACGAGGTGGAACCGGGGCACCCGGCCGGGTGGGCGGCCTACGTCGCGGGGGTGCCGTGGGCCCTTGCCAAGGCGGGGTATGCCGCGTGCGGGCTCGACGCGGCGGTGGACTCGAGCGTGCCGCTGGGTGCGGGGCTGTCGAGCTCGGCAGCGCTGGAGTGCGCGGTCGGGGCGGCCCTGTCGGACCTGTGCGGCCTCGGTCTGCTCGACTCCGCCGACGGGCGCACGGCGCTGGCCGCGGCGTGCGTCGAGGCAGAGAACGCCATCGCGCAGGCTCCGACCGGTGGCATGGACCAGTCGGCTGCGCTGCTGGCGACCGGGGGCCACGCACTCCTGCTCGACTGCCGCGACCAGCACACCGAGCAGGTGCCGTTCTACCTCGGCCACCATGGCCTGTCGCTGCTGGTCGTCGACACCAGGGCCGAGCACGCCCTCGTCGACGGGCAGTACGCCGAGCGCCGCAGGTCGTGCGAGCAGGCGGCCCGCGAGCTGGGGGTGCCAACGCTGCGCGAGGTGCCGCCCGGCGGCCTCGCCGAGCGGCTCGGCGCCTTGTCGTCCGACCTCCTGCGTCGCCGGGCCACGCACGTGGTGACCGAGATCGCGCGTGTGGAGCTGGCGGTGCAGGCGCTGCGTGACAACGACTTCGAGGAGGTCGGGAGGCTGTTCCTGGAGTCGCACGCGTCGATGCGGGACGACTTCGAGATCTCCTGCGCTGAGCTCGACACGGCGGTCGCGGCAGCCGTCGCCGAGGGTGCACTGGGTGCCCGGATGACGGGGGGCGGGTTCGGTGGCTCGGCCATCGCGCTGGTGCAGGCTGACGCCGTCGACGCGGCCACCGCCGCTGTCGAGCGGGCCTTCGCGGACAAGGGGTTCCGCCCACCGAGCTGCTTCGCCGTGGCGGCCTCCACCGCCGCTTCCCGCGACGCCTGACCGGACGCAGGCTTGAGCGGCGGCCCCCGCAGCAGCAGGGAGAGCGCACTTCAGCGGAACTCCAGCCCCGAACCGGTCTCCAGCAGGCTCTTGAGGCTCGCGAGCATCATCGGCCAGCCCTCCGTCACGACCGCCAGGAACGACGACCCCTCCAGCAGCCCGTCGTGCCGCACGCGCAGGCGCGTCGTGTCGGCCAGGCTGCCCAGCTCGAACCGGACCGTGGACGCGCGGCCGCCGTTCACCAACGGATCATCGGCAGTCCAGTCGTATGCGAGCACGTGCCGTGGATCGGACTCCACCACGACGCCCGACCCGTCTGGGGAGGTGCTCGCCAGGGGAGAACCCGGCGACCAAGAGGTCTGGAAGCTCATCCCGAACCGCCACTGCGGTACCAGCTCGGGCGCCGTGAGCGCCTGCCACACGGAGGCGGTAGAGGCGCGCACGTAGCTGTCGAAGGCCAGTGCCACCGTCGCAGCCCCACCGCTGGGCGGTACCGCACCTTCCGCCGCCTCCACCATCGAACGTGGCAACCGCCCGGGCGTGAAGGCCATGACCCCCCTGGGCACCAGCCAGGTGTAGTGCTCGTGGCGCCAGACGCCCGCGCCAACGCCCGGGTCGCGGTTCGCGAGCGCCCCCGCCTCGTCGACACCGCCGCGCAGCACGGACAACCCCCGAAGCGGCTGTTCGGGCGGCCCGGGCACGGGGCCGGCCACGAAGAGGTCACCCGACGCGTGCAGGCCCGCCAGGTGGGCCAGGTGGGCGTCCTGCACGGCGTCCAGCTCGGACTGCGACAGCGCCGGCGGGTTGTCGCCGGTCAGGAGGAGGCCGATGGTGAAGGCGTCGAAGTCCATGGGAGCTCCCTGCGGTGCTGCGTGGTGGAGTGGAGTGTCAGCGCTCGGGGTCGCGGCGCGATGCCACCGCTCGGGCGACGTCCAGGTGGTTGAGGTAGAGGACGATGCGCGGCCCGGCATCGGTGCGGCGGACGAGGAACGTGGCCTCGACCCGCAGGGCGTCGTCGCCGGACTGGTCCCGCAGCGCCCACGCCGTCCGGGCCAGGACGTAGTGCTCATCCAGCTCGTCGGCGCTGAGCCGCACGAGTCGTGCGGCACCCAACCCGGCGGATGCGAAGAGTCGCTCTCGCATCGGCAGTGCCTGGAAGAGCGCTTCCCGGGACACCGGTGCCGCACCGTTCGGGTCGCAGTTGAGGAACTGCTCGGCGAAGACCTGCTCCAGGGAAGCGGTGTCCAGGTCGGCGGAGGCACGCTCGAAGCGCGTGAACAGCTCGTGGATGTCGCTCGGGGTGTCGGTCATGGTGCTCGGGCTCCTTCCATGGTGCACGTGCTGCCGGCCTTGACCTTCGGTCGTTGGGGGCGGTCGACTGCGCTCAGAGACGTTCCGCGAGTCGCTCCAACAGGGGGACGGCGGCGGCGAGCTGCCCTCGCTCCTTCGCGGTGAAGTCGTGGGCGAGGGCGTCGGCGAGCTGGGCGACCGAGCTGCGCTCCCGTCCCGACAGCGCCTCTGTTCCACCCGGCGTCAGGCGGACCACGACGCGCCGGCCGTCGCTGGGGTGGCCGGTGCGGATCACGAGCTCACGGTTCTCGAGGGATCGCAGCGCGGCCGCCACCGCCTGGGTTGTCACCTGCTCCCCCGTCGCGAGGTCGGAGGGTGTGAGCTCACCCATCCGCTCGAGCCGGGACAGGACGGCCAGCTCCAGGAAGGAGATGCCGTCGTCCCCGGCAGCCGTGTAGAGCACGCGGAACCGGCGGGACAACCGGCCCAGGGCCACCCGCAGCCGCGTGGCCTGCGACTGCACTTGCGGGCCGGAGGAACGCACCACCTATGTAAGGTGACTTACGTAAGTTCGTTTGTCAACCCAAGGTCGTAGTCGACCGTCACCGCCGCGTGGTCGCTCCACCGAAGGTCGTATGCCGCCGCGCGGCCGGCACTCGCGGACGTCGCCAGCCTTGCGAGGGACAGGCTCGCGAGCTGGTAGTCGATGCGCCAGCCGGCATCGTTGTCGAACGCCTTGCCGCGCCACGACCACCACGTGTACGGGCCCGGCCCCGGGCCGTGGAGGGTGCGGTGGACGTCGACCCACTGCCCGTTGGCGAACCACCGGTCGAAGTAGGCGCGCTCCTGGGGCAGGAAGCCCGACTTGGCGAGGTTGCCCTTCCGGTTCTTGAGGTCGTGCTCCTGGTGGGCGACGTTGAGGTCTCCGGTGACCACCGCCATGGCGCCGTCCCCGGCCCACGAGTCGAGGCGCTCGGTGACGGCGTCCAGGAAGCGGTACTTCTCCGCCTGCCGACCAGTGCCCGCCTCCCCCGTGTGCACGTAGGTCGACACGACGGTGACCGCGCCGCGTGGCGTCTCGAGGTCGACCTCGACCCACCTGCCGACACCGTCGAACTCCGCCGGACCGACCCCCGTCTGCACGCGCAGCTGCGGCGTACGCGAGACCACGGCCACCCCCGCGCGTCCCTTCGCCGGCGCTTCCGTGTGCGCGACATGCCAGTCGCCGAACCCGCCCTCGCCCAGCACCTCGGCCAGCTGGGCGTCGGACGCGCGGACCTCCTGCAGGCACAGGACGTCCGGTCCCTGCTCCGCCAGCCAAGCGAGCCCACCGCGACGGGCGGCCGCACGGATGCCGTTGACGTTGGCGGAGACCAGGCGCACCGGGACATTGTGCGCCGTAGGGTGACGGGCATGGCCGACGACCCGACCCCGGACCAGCTGGCGACGCCCACCCCGACGGCACGCGCCGAGGGGCAGACCTCCTCCACCCACACGGACTCCACGACGGTGACCACGTCCCCGGCGCCACCGAAGGACGACACGGTCACCACGCGGCATACCCTCAGAATCGGCCGACGGACCCTTCGCTACACCGCGACGGCGGGGCGGATTGTGCTCCGCGAGGAGGTCTACGAGGACGGCGTCTTCAAGGGGAACCGCGCGAAGGCGCAGATGTCCCTGACCTCCTACGTCGTGGACTCCCCTGCCGGGACCAACCGGCCGGTCACCTTCGCCTTCAACGGCGGACCGGGCTCCAGCTCGATCTGGCTGCACCTCGGGCTGTTCGGACCACGCCGCGTCGACTCCGGGGACGTCGGCAACCTCACGCCGCCGCCCTACGGGCTCCTCGACAACGCCGAGTCGCTCCTCGCCGTCTCCGACCTGGTCTTCATCGACCCGGTGTCGACGGGGTGGTCGAGGGCCGTCGAGGGGGGCAAGCCGAAGGACTACCACGGGTTCAAGGGCGACATCGAGAGCGTCGGCGAGCTCATCCGCCTCTGGACGACGCGCAACAACCGCTGGCTCTCCGCGAAGTTCATCGCCGGCGAGTCCTACGGCACCACCCGCGCAGCTGCGCTCGCCAACCACCTCCAGGACCGGCACGGCTTGTACCCCAACGGGATCATGCTGATCAGCTCGGTCCTCGACTTCGCGACGCTGGACTTCGACTTCCGCAACGACCGTGCCTGCGTCGACTACCTCCCGACCTACGCCGCGACGGCGCACTACCACGGAAAGCACGGACGCAAGGCGTTGCGCACCGTGCTGGCCGAGGCGGAGGAGTATGCCGCCCGCGACTACCCGTGGGCACTGTCACGGGGGTCGCGTCTCACGGCCCAGGAGCGGGCGGAGCACGTGGGCCGGCTCGCGGCCCTGACCGGACTGTCTCAGGAGTGGGTCGACCGGGCCGACCTGCGCATCGAGCACGTCCGCTTCTTCACCGAGCTGCTGCGCGACGAGCGGCTGGCGGTGGGGCGGCTCGACGCGCGCTTCACCGGTCCGTTGGCCCGGGGGAACGCCGAGACCTGGGACGCCGACCCGTCGATGGATGCCATCGCCGGTGCCTACGCCGCGGCGTGGAACCACTACGTGCGCGACGAGCTGGGCTACCAGAGCGACGTGCCCTACATGCAGATGTCGGAGATGGCGTTCAAGGAGTGGTCCTTCAAGGAGTTCGAGGGCAAGCCTGTGGACGTGGGCGACCAGCTCACCCGCGCGATGCGAGCCAACCCCCAGCTCAAGGTGCACATCTCGTACGGCTACCTCGATGGTGCCACGCCCTACTACGGGGCCCAGGACGTGGTTGCCCACCTCGACCTGCCCGAGTCGTTGCGGGACAACAACTTCGAGCACGCCTACTACGAAGCGGGCCACATGATGTACGTCCACGAGCCGAGCCGGGTGCAGCAGAGCAAGGACCTCGCGGGCTTCGTCACCCGCAACTCGAGCGGGCGCGTCAGCGGGTCCTAGCGACGACCAACGGGGTGGGCCCGAGGCGCGGCGGTCACGGGTCCCCGCTGCTCGGCGGCCGCCGTCGCCCCTGCCGCAGCTCGCTGCGCGGACAGCGCGGCGGCATGGATCGCCGAAGGCGCTGCCCCCCGCGCAGCAGGGTGCACGTCCGCCCGCGGAGCGGACGCCGCCGCGGCGGGCCGTCCGGACCGTGCGGGGGTCTCCGGCCGAGAAGGGACGGCGCCGCGTGGCCGGGGCGGCCTCGGGGCCAGCGGAGCGGCCTGCACCGGGGCGCTGGCCGTCGCGTCGGGCGACGTGCCGTAGTAGCCACCGTAGTAGCCGCTGTCTGCGGACTTCGGCGGGACTCGGTTCAGGACGACGCCCAGGGTGTGGCCCTGCACGGCCTGCAGGCTGGTCAGGGCGGCGCCCAGCTGGGTGTCCAGGGTCTGCCCGGCGGTGACGACGACGAGGGCGCCGTCTGCGGAGGCGGTGAGCACCGCCGCGTCGGTCACGGGCAGCAACGGCGGCGCGTCGATGATGACGATGTAGCCGGCGTCGGCGAGCCGGTCGAGCAGCCTTCGCATGGCCTTCGAACCGAGCAGCTCACTGGGGTTCGGCGGGATCCCCCCAGCCGCGAGGACGTACAGGTTGGGCAGCGTGGCCACCTGCTGCGCCACGTCGACGAAGTCGACCCGGCCGATCAGCACGTCGGTGAGGCCGGCCCCCTCGACCAGACCGAACGAGTCCGCAACGACCGGTCGGCGCAGGTCGCCGTCGACGAGGACGACCCGACGGTCCGACATGGACAGCGCAGCGGCGAGGTTCGCGGCGATCGTGGACTTGCCGTCGCCGGGCAGCGGGCTGGTCACCACGATGACGCGCGGGGGGTGGTCGATGTCCATGAACTGAAGGTTGGTCCGCAGCTTGAGGAACGCCTCGCCGGAGTGCACCGGGTCGTTCTTCTTCCGCGGCCCGGTGACCACCAGTGGCACGTGTGCGCCCTTCTTGCGGCTCATCGCGGGACTGGCGGGGATCGTCGCGGCCACGGTCACGCCGAATTCGCGCTCGATGTCCTCGGCCCGGCGTAGCTTGCGGTCGAGCTGGCTGCGCAGGACGGCATATCCGACCCCGAGCAGGAGCCCCGCCACGAGCCCCAGGGCGATGTTGCGCTCGGTGTTGGGCGAGACGGGCCGCGTGGGGAGCGCCGCCGCCTCGACCGGGACGATGCGCAAGGCCTGGGCCGACGTGCCGCTCGGGTTCTCCACCTGGTCGACCTGGCCCTTGAGCGCGCGCACCCAGGCGTCGGCCAGCTGCTGCGCCTCGCGGGGGGACGGGGCCCGGGCACTCACCTTGATGAGCACGGTGTCGAGCGGCTGGCTGACCGTGACCCGACCGATCAGGCTGGCCGGTGCGACCTGCAGGTCCAGGTCGTCGATGACGTCCTGCGCGGTGGCCCGCGACTTGGCGAGGTCAACGTACGACGCGGCGCGGGACTTGGCCAGGGAGTCGCCCACAGACGCCTCGCCGGGGTTGGACGCGGTTCCGGCGCTGACGAACCCGCTCGCGTCCGCCTGGTAGACCTTCGGCTGCACCATGCTCAGCCCGGCTGCCACGGCCACGCCGAGCAGGACGAGGACGAGGACGCCCCGCCAGTACGCGCGAAGCACGCGGAGGTAGTCGGTCAGCTCCACGGATGACACCGCCCCTCGGGATGTGCGCCACGCGAGGGGCGCGGCGGGCATGTTCGGATGACGCCCCGGACAGGTCGTCTACTGTGCGGTCTGTGAGCGCTGCCGACCCCATGCCGGACGGGCACGCCGTCGCGGTCACCGCGCTCGGCGTGCCGATCACGATCCGCCTCGGCGGTGACCGCGCCGCCGAGGTGGCCGAGCGAGTTCCGGTCCTGTGGGAATGCTGCCCCGGCGACCCCGCCGAGGATCCGGCAGGGACCGTCCAGGTCGTCTTCGACAGCAGCGCCACCGTGGTGGCGGCCGCTGATGCCGACGGCGTCGTGGCCCGAGAGCACCTGCAGGACCTGCTCCAGGTGCTGACCCAGCGAGTGACGCTCACCGCGATCGACGCCCGAGCCGGCGACGCCGTGATGCTGCACGCGGCCTGCCTCGCCAACCCGCACACCGGCCTGGCTGCTGCCTTCGTCGCGCCCGGCGGCACGGGCAAGACCACCTTGGTCCGCACCCTCGGTCCGGATCGCTGGTACGTCACCGACGAGACGACGCTCGTCCTCGACGACGGCGGCATCGTGCCGTACCCGAAGCCGCTGTCCATCCGCCGCGCGCCCGAGAGCCTCTACAAGAACGAGACGGCCCCGAGCGCCGTCGGCCTCGTTGCCCCCCAGGGACCGGTCCGGCTGGGGGCCTTGTGCCTCCTCGACCGCGACGACACCCACACCGGAGCACCCGAGGTGACTTCGCTCGACACCCTGGACGCCCTCGTTGCGCTGGTGCCGCAGACGTCCCACCTCCCCGAGATGGCACGCCCGCTGCAGCGCCTTGCGGCACTGTGCGAGTCGTTGGGTGGGGTTCATCGGGTGTCCTATCGGGAGGTCGCGGACCTGGTGGACCTGGTGGATGAGTGGATCGGGAGTTCGCAGTGAGGGCGCGTGCCCTGCCGGTCCTGGACCGGGTCGAGCGTCATGGCGAGTCCGTCGTGCTGGCCGGTCGCCAGGTGGTGCGCCTCTCGGCGCTGGCGACCACCCTCCTCGCTGCGTGTGGCGACTGGTGCGCCGTCGAGGACCTGGCCGGTGAGCTGGTCGCGCAGTTCGGCGATCCCCCTTCGGGCGACGCGCGGTCGGTGACCGCTGCCGCCCTCACCGAGCTGCGCGACCAGGGGTTGGTGGAGCTTGACTGACGAACCGGCCGTGTGGCGGCGCAGCCCCGATGTTGCCGTGGTCGACGGTGACACCAGGGTGGTCGTGCTCGGCCTCGCCGACCCCGCCACCGCCCGGCCCCTCGTCATGGAGGGGCCGGCGGCGGCGATCTGGCACGCCTTGCAGGATCCCGGGACCACCGCCCAGGTCATCGAGCGCGTCGCCGGCGACTTCGGCCTCCCTGCCACCGAAGTCGAGGCGGACGTGACCGCGTTCATCGTTGAGCTGCGTCGCAGACGACTCGTCCTGGCCGGCTGAACGCGCGTCAGTGGTTTCCCGTCGGCACGTCGACGTTCTTCACGTCGACATTCTTGAGCGTGGTCTCGACCCCGTTCACCTCGTACGTGATGTCGAGCTTGAGCGAGCTGTTGTCCGTGCCCGGCCTGGTGATGACGACCGGCACCGTGGTCGCCGAGGTCACCGTCACCATCGGCGTGGGCATCGGCGACCACTGGTAGCCGCCGCTCACTGCGGTGACCCGGACCTGGTTCGTGCCCACGACGTTGGTGAACGAGAGGTACAGGGTGACCCTCCGGTTGCCGGCGGAGTCCTCGCCCTTGTCCGCGACCAGTGAGCCCAGGACGGCAGTGCCCGGGGGGTCACCGATGTCCCCCGGCGACGCACTGGCCGTCGGCGCGGCGACCGCCGTCAGGATCACTGGCACCGACCACGCCGCGCCGATGTTGACGGCGCGACGGCTGACCAGCCTCCTGCCGGTTGTCAGCTGTTCGTTGCTCCCCTGAACACCCATGTCCCGCACCCCGCCATTCCGCGGCCCGATCGGGCCTGCTTAGGTTTGACCGAACAGTAGGCTGGACATTCTTGGTTTAACCAGCATTTGGTAAAGAATTAGTAAGGACG